>JAFSZJ010000008.1 GCA_017458965.1 Kiritimatiellia bacterium
CGTGCGCGTAGTGGCGGTTCTCGGTGCTGTACTCGACGTGCGAGGTGGCGATCGTGACGATCTTCGTCGCATCGCGGCGGCCGGCCGACTCGGAGGCCTTCGCGACCTGGTCGTACGAGACCTCGGTGGCGAGTCCCTTCATCGCCTGGACGTGCGTGATGGCCGCGGTAAGGGTGGTCTTGCCGTGGTCAACATGGCCGATCGTACCGACATTGAGGTGCGGCTTCGAGCGGACAAACTCTTCCTTTGCCATTTTTACTTCTCCTTGGGAGGGTTGCTGCCCTTGCCCTTGTTGCTGTTGTTGGAGCCCATGATCGGAATCGGACCGATGACCTCGTCCTTACCAAGGACGCGCTCTACCGACTGAGCTACACGGGCGTGATGTCTGCCACGGTGGGTCAAACGAAACTATATGATGGTACACCAAAACGGCGCGGCGCGTCAATCAAGTTTTTCCAGACGTTTTTCCTGAGCGGCCGCGGGTATTTGCTGGAATCCGCCAGTCGGGTCATGTATAATGTAACCTCATAGTTGAAAGTCACAAACCAAGCAGGAGCACATCGATGGTCTTCAGGTACGGAAGGATTCTGGGAATCGTCTGCGCGGGCGCGATGCTCGCCATGGCAGGGTGCGGCTCGAAGGCCGAGGCGACCGGCAAGGACGCCGGCGGAAAGACCGACGAGGCGAAGGCCGCCAATGCCGAGGTCACGGACGAGACGGTGGTCGTTGAGGTCGATGGCGACAAGCTTACATACGGCGAGGCGATAGCCAACGTGAAGCGCATGCTTCGCTCGCAGGGCGCACCTGCCGACCAGGTCGAGATGATCGCCGGGCAGATCGCGCCGCAGGCGTTCCCGAACATGGCAGAGCAGTTCGTCGTCACCTCGCTCCTCAAGGCCGAGGCGGCCCGCCGCGGCTTCAAGGCGACCGAGGCCGACATCGACGAGGCCATCTCCAACGCGGTCTCGCGCCTGCCCCCAGGCATGGAGTTCGCTGATGTCCTCGAGCGCATGGGCATGACGATGGCCGAGGCCCGCAAGGACATCGCGGAAGGCCTTCCCGTGAACAAGCTCGTCGAGGATGTCTTCAAGGACGTCGAGGTCGCCGAGGAGGCCATCGCCGCCTTCTACGCGGACAACGCCCGCTTCTTCGAGGTCCCTGAGCAGATCGAGGCGAGCCACATCCTCGTCACCGTCACCAACGATGAGCAGAAGGCCGAGGCCCGCGCGAAGATCGACGCGATCCGCGAGCGCCTCGTCGCCGGCGAGGACTTCGCCAAGCTGGCGTCCGAGAACTCCGACTGCCCGAGCGCCAAGCAGGGCGGCAACCTCGGCTACTTCGGCCACGGACAGATGGTACCCCCCTTCGAGAAGGCCGCATTCGCCCTCTCCACGAACGAGATCAGCGAGGTCGTCGAGACCTCCTTCGGCTTCCATGTGATCAAGGTCACCGACAAGAAGGAAGCCTCCAAGAAGTCGCTCGAAGAGGTCCGCGACGACATCGAGAAGCACCTTCGCAACGAAAAGGGCGGCGAGCTCATGGAGAAGTTCATCGCCGAACTCCGCGCCAGGGCCAAGATCATCATGAACGAGGCGCTCACCACGCCGCCGGAGCCCAAGGTCCCCGAACTCTCCGAGGAGGAGCTGACCGAGGCGCTTGAGGCCGTTCCGGCATCCGAAGCCGTTGAAGCGACGGAGCCGCAGGCCGAAGAGGCCGTTGAAGGCGCCGCTGAAGCGGCCGTTGAAAAGGTTGAAGGAGCCGTTGAAGGTGCCGCTGATGCGGCCGTTGAAAAGGTTGAAGGAGCCGTTGAAGGTGCCGCTGATGCGGCCGTTGAAAAGGTTGAAGGAGCCGTTGAAGGTGCCGCTGAAGCGGCCGTTGAAAAGGTTGAAGAGGCCAAGCCTGCCGCCGAGGCCGCTCCTGCCGAGGAAAAGTAGCCATGACAGAGCAGAGGATGGTCGGGTTCTTCGAGGCGTTCAAGCGTTTATGGACAACGTGGAACGCCAACGGGCGTGCCTCGCGTTCAGAGCTGTGGTTCGCGTTTCTTTCGAACGCGATCTTCTCGTGGCTTGTCGGCTTTCTCGTTGGTTTGGTTGTCCTCGCGCTACACGGCAACGTGGACATCGCCGGGAAGGTGCTTCAAGGTGTCATCTCGCTTGCCGTAATCGTGCCGGGCATCTGCCTCTGGGTTCGAAGGCTGCATGACATCGGCAAGTCCGGCTGGATGATGTTGCTGGGTTTCATTCCTCTGGCTGGTCCAATCATACTTCTTGTTTTCGCCCTAATGCCTTCGCAGCCGTCCACGAACAAGTACGGCCCGGTGCCGAACATGGTCAACTACGGCTCCGGCGCACCCTCCTCCTTGCCGATTTGATAGCAGACGGCCGCCTCCTCCGCCTCATCTGTTATCTATTATCTGCTATCTACTATCTATTATCTGCGCCCATTGGCGCTTCCTTCCATGGCCTACGAAAAGATATCCCGCCCCGTTTTCGGGGCTGACATACGCATGGGCGCAGACGGGCGCCTCGAAGTGCCGGACCACCCGATCATCCCCTTCATCGAGGGTGACGGAACGGGGCCGGACATCACCCGTGCCGCGATGACCGCGTGGAATGCCGCGGTCGAGAAGGCGTACGGCGGCGAGCGGCGCGTCGCTTGGATGGAGATCTACGCCGGCGACAAGGCGAACGCGGTCTATGGCCCGGGCACATGGCTTCCGGCCGAGACGGTGGACGCCATCCGCTCGCAGCTCGTCGCCATCAAGGGACCGCTCACGACCCCGGTCGGCGGCGGCATACGCTCGCTCAACGTCGCCCTGCGCCAGGAGCTCGACCTCTATGTCTGCCTCCGCCCTGTGCGTTGGTTCAAGGGTGTGCCGTCCCCGGTCAAGCATCCGGAGCTGACGGACATGGTCGTCTTCCGCGAGAACACCGAGGACATCTACGCCGGCATCGAGTGGAAGTCCGGAAGCGCCGAGGCCGACAAGGTCATCGGCTTCCTGCGGGACGAGATGGGCGTCCGCAAGATACGCTTCCCGAAGACGTCCGCCATCGGCATCAAGCCTATCTCCGAGGAGGGGTCGAAGCGCCTTATCCGCGCGGCTATCCGCTACGCCATCGACAACGACCGCAAGTCCGTCACGCTCGTCCACAAGGGGAACATCATGAAGTTCACCGAGGGCGGATTCCGTGACTGGGGGTATGCGCTCGCGGCCGAGGAGTTCGGGGCCACGCCGATCGACGGCGGTCCGTGGATGCGCCTCGCCAACCCGAAGACCGGGCGCGAGATCGTGGTCAAGGACTGCATCTGCGACGCCTTCCTCCAGCAGATACTGACGCGCCCCGCCGAGTACGATGTGATCGCCACGCCCAACCTCAACGGCGACTACGCCTCGGACGCCCTCGCGGCCACGGTCGGCGGCATCGGCATCGCCCCAGGCGGAAACATCAACTTCGTGACCGGCGCGGCCGTCTTCGAGGCGACGCACGGCACGGCCCCCAAGTACGCGGGTCTAGACAAGGTCAACCCCGGATCGCTCATCCTCTCCGGCGAGATGATGTTCCGCTACATCGGCTGGAACGAGGCGGCCGACCTCATCGTCAAGGCGATGGACTCCGTCATAGCGCGGAAGACGGTCACATACGACTTTGCCCGCCTTATGGAAGGCGCGACGGAGATATCGTGCAGCGCCTTTGGCAAGGCGCTCGCCGACGCCATGTAGCCGACGCGGCGGCGGTGCCCGAAACCGCTACGACAACAGCTCCTTCACGTCGTCCCACGTGAGGGACTGCAGCATCGCGGAGTCCGCCGCGCCTATCGTCGCGTTGATGATCGACTGCTTGCGGCGCTGGAGGTCGAGGACCTTCTCCTCGACGGTGTCCTGCGCGATGAGCTTGACGGAGGTGACGGTGCGCGTCTGCCCGATGCGGTGGGCGCGGTCTGTCGCTTGGTCCTCGACCGCGGGGTTCCACCACGGGTCGAAATGCACCACCATGTCGGCGCCGGTGAGGTTGAGTCCGGTGCCGCCGGCCTTGAGGCTGATGAGGAAGACCGGGATCGACTTGTCCTGGTTGAAGAGGCGGCATTCCTCTACGCGCCCCTCGCTCTCGCCGTCCAGGTAGCTGTGGCGTATGCCGCGCGCCCGGAGTTCGGCGCGGAGAAGCTTGAGCATCGCGACGAACTGCGAGAACACCAGGACGCGATGGCCGCCGTCGATAGCCTCGTCGAGGATCTCGAGGAACTGCTCCACCTTGCCGGAGACGGTGTCCGGCGGTGCGCCGTCGCGCATGTCGTCCGGGAGAAGGGCGACATGGCAGCACGCCTGGCGCAGACGCAGTAGGATCGCGAAGACCTCCATGCGGCAGGAGTCGAAGCCCTTGGCCTTGACCATTGCCGAGACCTTGTCGCGGAATGAGGCGCGGAGGCGGTCGTAGATCTTGCGCTGCGCCGGGGCGAGGACGGAGTAGGAGACCTTGCGGATCTTGTCCGGGAGGTCCGCCGCCACGTCCTTCTTCAGGCGGCGCAGGAGGAAGGGGCGCATCTTTCGGCGGAGACGCGTCTGGGCGTCCTCGCCTTCGGCCCCGCCCGCCTCGATCGGCGCCATGTAGAAGGACTTGAACTCCTTGAATTCGCCGAGGTACCCCGGCATGAGGAAGTCCATGATCGACCAGAGGTCGGACACGCCGTTCTCGACCGGCGTTCCGGTAAGGACGAGGCGGGCGCGGGCGCGGAGGTTCTTGGCCGCGATGGCGTTCTGCGTCTCGCGGTTCTTGATGTGCTGCGCCTCGTCTAGGACGGCCGCCGAGAACTCGATCTGCGCGTAGCGGTCGAGGTCGCGGCGGAGAAGGGCGTACGAGGTGACGACGAGATCCTGCTGCGGTATCGACTCCCAGTTCTCGTGGCGCGCCGCGCCGGACATGACGAGGCACTTCAGGTTCGGCGTGAACGTCTCGCACTCGCGCCGCCAGTTCTCAAGGAGGCTCGTGGGGGCGACGACCAGCGCGGGTTTGCCGTGCGCGTTGCGGTCGCGCCGCTCGAGCGAGAGCCAGGCGAGCGTCTGGAGCGTCTTGCCGAGGCCCATCTCGTCGGCCAGGATGCCGCTGAAGCCGTTCGCCTCGAGGAAGCGCATCCAATAGACGCCCTCCTTCTGGTATGGGCGGAGCACCTCGTCGAGATGTCCGAGGGGTTCTGGCGCGAGGCGCTCCTCTCGGTTGAGCGTCTGGGCGTACTTGCGCCAGTCCGGCGGCTCCTCGATGTCGATGCCGTCGAGCGCCATTAGCGACGAGTGTACGAACGGCGCATGTATGGACGACATCCTGAATGAGCCGGGTCGTCGCCCTGGCTTGCTGTCGCAGTCCTGGAAAATGGAGCCCATCGACCGTATGGCGTCGCGGTCGAGCAGAGCGGTCTTGCCGGCGATGTCGATGAAGTTGTCGCTCTTGTTTAGCGCCTGGTACACCTGCGGGGGCAGCACCTTGCGTCCGGACGGAAGCTCGAAGCCGATCGTGACGTCGAAGCCTCCGTGGTCGTGCTCCACGCGTACGATCGGCACGACCATCTCGGACTTCTCGAAGAACTCCGCGATGGGGCCGTCGAGGTCCACGGCCCATCCAAGGCGGCGGAGCGGCGGCACCACGCCGCCGAGGAGATTCAGTATCTCGCGCGGGCTGTCTATCTCCTCGAAGCCGCCGGCGTTGTCGGAGTGAAGCCCCAGAGCCAGGAGGCGGGCGCATGCCTGACGCTCAAGCGGCAGATTGCGCGTGAAGAAGTGGCGGAGGTCCTCGGGGTCGGGGTCGGTTACGGCCCCCTGCACGATTGGCGAGAGGGCCGGGATCTCGATCTTGCCGTATATGGCGTTGAGCGTGAACGAGGCGCGCGAGGGCGTTCCGGATATGCGAAGACGGAACTTCGGTATGCCGGGCGATATCGAGAAGCAGTCCGGCTCGGCGCCAGGCTCGTATGCGAACTTCACGATCTTGGCGAGGCGCGGTATCTCCTGCTCGACGAACGTCAGCACGCCGGCGCGCGGCACCTCGATAGAGCCTTCGTACAGCCCCTGGTACATGACGGGGAGCGTTGGGCGCAGAGGGCAGAGCTTGTCGCCGCAGAGCGCGTACGACTTCTCGAGGGCGGCGAAGAAATCCGGCAGCGAACCTTCGGGGGCGAACTCCTCTGGAAGCTTGGGGAAGAGAAGGAGCCCGCCGGTCTCGCGGTCGAGATCCACCATGACGGACAGCTCCGCCACGTCGCGGACGACCTCGAGCATCGTGCCGTCGGCCTTGAATACGCGTCCGCCGCGCCTGACGTCGAGGAGGCCGAGGAAGTCGATGTTGCGGAGCGTCATGCGCGACCTGAGGCCGCGTTCGTCGATGTCCTCTAGCACTGCCAGGACGTTCTGGTCGGCGACCGAGAGCGAGAGCGGCTCCTTCACGTCCTCCGGGAATACCGGCGTCGGCGAACCATCGACTATGAAGGCCACGTTGACATCGACGGATCCGAAGGAGCGGAACTGCTCCTCCCAGCCTCCGGTGAGCTGTATGTTTATCTCCGCCGGGGCGCCGCGGGGCGATGTCGGTATAGCGGACGCCTGCGCGGCCTCCATGCGGCGGGCCTTGCGCTGCTCCTCGACGTAGCGCTGCTGACGGACGGGGTCGTTCTGGCGCATCATGATGCTGATGGCCAGCGCGACGACGTGTTGGCATATCATGCCCTGCTGGCGGTTGATGAAACACGGGCAGTCGCTGTCGACGAGACCCTTGTCAAGGACCGTGAAGCGGCACTTGATCGGACCTGTCTCGGTGGCGAACTCACCTGTTACCACACGGCCGTCGAGTTCGGCCCTGATGACGGCCCCACGCTTGACTGCCGCCTCTGCCGAGGCGTATACGGCGGGACCGCCCCAGCCCTCGATCATGTTCTTCGTGAGCTTGAGCATACGCTGCCATCCGGCGGGCGTTGATTCATTCGATGCGTTTCCTGGCCGCCGGTAAAGCGATGCGATGATTATACCACAGGAAGGCCGGCGAGCAGGAGGAACATCTCCGCCGCATGCCAGGTGTGCGGCGCGGCGAACCTCGTGGCGGCCCATTCGGGCGCGATCGAGGCGATGGCCTCGTAGCGGGCTTCGGACGCATGGCTCTCCCATGACATCGGGCGGCCGGGGGCCGGTACGGGTGCCGGAACCTCGAGCCTGTGGAAGTGCGCCTTGGCCCACCAGAGGTATGGATAGCGGCCGTCGTACTCGACGGTCGTGGAGGCGGCCTTCGGACCGACCCATTCGCGGCGCATCCAGAAAAGCGGCCCGTAGTCGTCGTATTCGTCCGGGACCGGTACCCATGATGCATCCAGTCCGCATGCCTCAAGTCCGAGGCGGAGCCAGCATGAGGCATACACGGCGTGGCGGCGTCCGTCTACGGTCCCCTCGAGCGCGCCGTCGGCGCCGAGCCGCCGCCTCGCCTCGTCGGCCGTGCGACGGACGAGCGGGTGGTCCCCAAGGCCGAGGCGGCCGAGGAGCCACAGCGTCTGCCCCATGTTGTCAGGCTCCTCGCGACCGCCGTTGTTGCGGTCGAACGGGTCGTCGAGGGACTTCGCCCATTCGGCGATGAGACGCAGGTTGCCAGTGGCCTCGAGCACCATCGTCATCATCGCGCCGTCGCGGCGCCACGGCTTGCGATAGACAAGGGCATTCGGCAGCGGCAGGCCACCGTCGATGGACAGCAGAATCTCCGCATGGAGGGTACGCAACGCGGCCTTATGCGGATGGCCGTCGAACGACGGCAGCGTGATCGGAGTTTCGGACGCGGCGAGCCGAACCGGCGCCCCGCCGTCGCGCCACCAGAGCGACTCGCCGTCCTCCCAGACCACAGGCTCGCCACCGATCTCGACGCGGAGAAGGTCGGGCCGGAACCGCGCCTCGTCGCCATGCGCCCACGAGTGTACGGCAGCGCCATCGCTGAGGCGCTTCAGAGTTCCCTCCGAAAAGACAAACTTCGGCCTGTTGCCTATCCCGAACAGCTGGAATCCCCGTGTTCTCGCCCCTGGAAACTCATTCACATCCATTGCCATCTCCTTTCGTACCACTCCCTTGTTCTCCTCGTCCCTATTCCCATCCCCCTTATCGTCATTCCTCCGCACCATGTTCTGACACTATCCCACGCCCATCTCCCATCTTTCATTGCGGTGCCATTTAGCGCTATTGTCGCTAAGCCATCAACCTCGCTAAGCGCATTGCCGGTCCATCTCTGTCCGGTAGCCCCTGTTCCCTCCGCTCCGCGATCTCAACTATGCGCGGTATCGCGTCGGGATGCACCCTGACCTCTATTGCCGCCAACACGCTTCTTCTCGACCTGCCGCAATCCTTCAGAAAAGCCGTTGTCCTCCGCACCATATTCTTGCGTGTTGTCTTCCCCCATCCTTCCGACGCCTTTGTCACTCGATACATCTCTGCTGCTTGCACTGCATCCGCTGCCCGTTCCGCCTCTGCCGCTGCATCATCTCCAGTCTCTCCCTTATCCCTACGCACAATGTTCTGACATACGTCTTCCTCTGATACCAGCTCCAGTGCCATTGCAGCAGGATAGGGATCGGCGAGACCCATTGCCTGGCGGAATTTGTTGGCCATGGTCTTGTACCCCATGACCGTCTTGTACTTTGCCGACAGAACCGGGCAGTTGTCGCTGAGCCATCCGCGGATGCCTGGACGCCGGCCGCAGATTTCGCCGTTTTCGTCGTGGATGAGTGAATTGTCCACATAGGCCTCGAGATCACATAGCATCGATCCAAAGCGGATCATATTTGATGGCGACTCGCGAACATGCCTCCACGCCTCCAAAAGTGTTTCAGGCGTGGGTGCCGCATTGAGTGTTGTGCGTCGCCTGAGGCGGCGACGCTCGCGTGCGAGTGCGCGCCGCCTCTCCCTCTCGCGCGGAAGATATTTCCTCCGATTGAGTTTGTTAGTCACGAATGACAGGGCCTTGAGCACTCCCCACGCCATTGTGCCAGCGCATAGTCCCCCGCCTATCAGCAGCAACAGAAGTGTCGTTTGAATCACGAAATCCGCGTCGGCGAAACGACGCCGAAAGGGATCACGCTTCAGATCCTCGTCAAGCATGTTCTCTGCGGAGCGCTCCGACAACATCGCGGCGGGTATGAGGGCCATCTCAAAGATGTGCCTCGCCGTGATTTTGAACGGTTCCTCGGCGATTTCTGGTAGAGGCGGGTTGCGATGTCCGGCGGAGGGGCGGTGAGCATTGGGCTTGCGCGTGGTGACAGCGCGTCGCAGTTGAGCGTGGGATGTTGATTTTTCCATGGCTGTGGAGATTATAGGTGTTGAAGGATGGGAGATGCAAGAAATTTCAGAATACGGTGCGGAAGGATGACGGGATGATGGTGCAGGGGAGGTGGTGGGGGTGTATAATGGGAGGTGAAGGACGGGGACGTGTCAATGTTGAAAGCTGGGGAACTTGCGGATGCGCTGATAGGCGGCGGCATGACGATCGCCACGGCGGAGTCGTGCACCGGCGGCCTCGTGGCCGCCGCGCTCACGGACGTACCAGGCGTGTCGCAATGCTTCTCCGGCGGGGTCGTCTCCTACGCCAACGAGGCCAAACGGCGGATGCTCGGCGTGCCCGATTCTGTTCTCTCCACGGTCGGCGCGGTCAGCGCCGAATGCGCCTGCGCAATGGCGTCCGGGGCCAAGGAGAGGTTCGGCACGGACTGGGCCGTATCCACGACTGGCATCGCCGGACCAGGCGGCGCCACGCCGGAAAAGCCGGTGGGCCTTGTCTTCATCGGCGTTGCCGGTCCGTCGGGCGTGACCGCCGAGAGAATGCTCTTCACGGGCGACCGCGCCGCCATCAGGGCGGCGGCGGTCGATACCGCCCTCGGACTTGTCCTGAAGCGCGTGTCGGAGGGCGGATGACCTCTGCGAAACATGGTCTTCCGCGCAAGCAGGGCGTCGCGTCGCGCATCGAGGCGGCGAAGATCGTCGCCAAGTGGCTGCAATCGACCTCGTTCCCTGACCGCGCACTTGAACGCGACTTCCCGGACCACGCATTCGTGACGGACATGGTCCTTGGCGCCGTGAGGCGGTCCAGGGCGTTGTCATGGGCCATCGAGCGCTACGCGAGGAAATACCCGACGCCTGAGATACGCGCGCTTCTCCTCTGCGGAGCATACCAACTGCTGTACATGGCCGGAGTGGCCGACTACGCGGCCATCCACGCCACCGTCGAGGCGTCCTGGCGCTTCGACGAACGGCTCGCGGGCTTCGTCAACGCCGTCCTGCGCAACATCCTGCGCAACCGTGACACCCTCCTTGACGAACTCCGCTCCCAGCCGCTCGCCTTGCGCGAATCGCATCCTGACGTACTTGTCGATTCGTGGATGCGCGCATACGGGCCCGCGAAGACAATCGAGATCTGCGCCGCCGACAACGCCGCCCCGTCCGTGACCATCACGGCATTGCCCTTCACCGACGCGGAGAAGACCGCGGCCCTGGTGGAGCGCATAAACGAGGCCGGTCTCAAGGCGGCTGTCCACCCTATCGAGCCGGGCGCCATCGTCATCGGCCATGGAGCGAGGCCATCCGACCTTCCCGGCTTCGCCGACGGTGGCTTCATCGTGCAGGATCCGTCGACTCTTCTGTCTGTGCGGCTGCTCGCGCCCAGGGAAGGCGAGACGATCCTCGACGCATGCGCCGCGCCCGGTGGCAAGACGCTCCAGATCGCCGCGCTTGTAGGTCCGACGGGGCGCGTGATCGCCGCAGACGCCCGCGAGGACAGACTCGTGCGCCTTCGCGCCAATGTCGAAAGGGCCGGATTCGGCGACAGGGTGACGGTGATGCGCGCCGACGCCAAGGCTCCTCCGGAGACGCCGCTGCACCCGGACGCGATTCTCCTCGACGTTCCATGCTCCAACACCGGTGTCATGCGTCGCCGCGCCGACGCACGGTGGCGCTTCGACCCGCGCAAGGCGCTCAAGGCCATCTGCATCGAGCAGCTCGCTATACTTGAGAACGCATCCCGCCTTGGCGCCGGCAGGATCGTCTATTCGACATGCAGCATCCAGCCAGAGGAGGACGACGGAATCGTCCGCGCCTTCCTCGCCCGGAACAAGGGGTATGCGCTTGAGCGATCCGAACTCATCCTCCCCGACGACTCGCCCCGCGACGGCGCATTCGCCGCGCTTTTTGTCAGAACCGGCGCCGACAAAGCCGAATGACCAACACCATGGACACACTGCTCTGCATAGAACGCTCCGATGATTCCTGGGCCGTCTCGCGCGGCGGGGATGTTGTCGCTACCGGACGGCTCCGCGCCTCCGGACCTCGCGCCCCTGAATGGTTCCCCGGGCTTGTAGGCGCCCTGGATGAAGCGGGTCTTGGCATCGGCTCGATCGACGCCTTCCTCTGCGGCATCGGCCCCGGCTCGTTCTCTGGCATACGCTCCGTGCTCGCGGCGTTCCAGGGCCTTGCCATGCCAAGAGGTCTTCCGGTTCTCGGGCTCTCGGACGCCGCCGCGCTTGCGGGGGCGCAGTCGATCGCGCGCAACGCCCCGACAGTGGCGGTGGTCGGCGATGCCCGCCGTGGGCTTCTCTGGGTCGCGGCGTACGATGTGTCCGCCGACGGCGCCGTCGCGATGCACGGTTCCGGCGCGGCTCCGACGCACACATCGGACGACTTCGCGCTTGTCAGGCCGGATGAGCTGCGTACGGCCATCCCCGAAGGCGCGCTTGTCGTCTCAGGCGAATACGGACGGATATCGTCCGCCATCGGATCGCTCGCCACGGACAACGCGATTCGCGAAGACCTGAGGCCAAGCGCCGCAGACATCCTCGCGCTATACGGGAGCGCACCTGAAGCGGCGCTCCGGAATCCATCGCCGATCTATCTGCATCCGGCTGTCGTCGCCGGATAGGGCAGGAGACTACATCTCGTTCAGCAGAAGGGCGGCGAAGGCCGTCTTCTCGGCGTCGCCGTCCCAATGGCCGTTGCCGACATCGTCTATGCGCTGGGAGTTGATCCACTTCCCGGCCATGATGCCGCGCCAGTTTACATCGACGACATTGCCGTTCGCTTCCGGCGGAAGCGTCAGGTTGCCTCCGGTGGCGCGGTTGATCGAGCGGGCGAGCCACCACGCCGCCTCGGGATTGTCCAGCCAGACGCCCGGTTCGCCGTCGCTCCAGACCTTGGCAAGACTCTCCACGAGTGGCTTCAGCTCGGCGGGGGGCGGCGGCTTTACAAAGGTGGCGACGATGAAGGCTAGCGCGGGATCGCCTGGCGATCCGCATACCTCCACATCATGCCAATCTGCGAGGCGAATATGAAGCGCATCGGCGAGTCTGGAGGAAACTTGCTCGTCAAAGACGGTCTGGCGTTCGAAAACGAAGGAACAGACGCCACGGAGCACATTGCCGTTCGTAGACACATTTGTTTCCGGCGGCGCGAGAACAACCGATGCCAGCCGCCGCCAGGCTCTTGCGCGATTCCTTGGCGTGTTGAAGATGAAGCCATTGATGCGAAAATGCGACTCCTGGGGTAGCGGCTGGATTGTGTAAAAGGCGTTGTTGCAGGCGGAGGACTTGAGCCACATTACGGCCTTCTCCACGGCTTCCGCGTCGGCCTTCGGCAGATCCTCGCGGTCGCCGCGAATGGCAAGCGCGGCGACCGCCGTGGCCACGACATTGGAGTTGCCCCAGAAGCCTTCCGGCGACTGGTGGGCGACGAGCCATGCCGTCGCCCTGTCGAGCGCGGCGTCGCGCTCGTTCTGCACGGACGTGTTGAGCGGTCCGCTTCCGATGCGCAGAAACGGCGCCGCCGCAAGCGACCCGCAGGCGAGCACCATGGCAACGATATTGCCAGCCCTTTTCATGCGACTATTGTAGCAGAATGCCCGAAAGCCTGGAGGCAGATAGTAGATAGTGGATAGTAGATAATAGATAGTAGATGAAAGCGCCGCGAGCGGGGCAGATAATAGATAGCAGATAACAGATAATAGATAACAGATAGATGATATGAGTTTTGTCGTCCGCGCCCTGTCGCGGACATCCAACTAGAAACAAGGAACAAGAAACCCGAAACCCGAAACTAGAAACACGCGACAACCCCGTGGCACGCCAGCGCGATGAGGGCGCAGAGGAAGATCGAGGCCATTACGGAGAGGCGGCGGGAGAGGAGCGCGTATGCGGAAAGGGCTGCCAGTGCCAGGCCAAGCGGACTGAAGGCGTGTCCGTCCGGCGTGTTCCGTATAACCGACATCGATCCGAATACGATCGACGCCGAGACCATGAGGGCCGCCGTCGCCGGTCGCACGCCGCGCATTAGACCTGTGACGATGCGGCTTGTCCGCCACTTGTCGAGGCTTGTCAGCGCCGTCGTGAGGAGGAAGTAACTTGGCGCGAGAAGTCCGGCGGTCGCCACGACCGCCCCTACGACCCCCGCCAGGCGGTATCCGAAGAATGTGGCCGAGTTCACGCTGACCGGGCCGGGTGTCATCTGCGTGAGCGCCATCAGGTTCGAGAACTCCTCTGTCGGCAGGTTGAGCATGGCGGCGTCGGGACCGACGAACTCGTCCATGTAGGCCGGGATCAGCACGAAGCCCCCGCCGAAGCACATGAGCCCGAACTTCACGAAGAGCCAGAAGAGGCGGCCATGGATGATCGTGACAGTCGCAAGAGCGGCGACCACGCAAACCGCCAACGCGACGCGATTGCGGCGGGGCAGGGGGGCCAGAGGCACGCCTGCCGAATCGGAGCCGATCGCCTGTCCGCCAAGGCCGCAGTACTCGAGGGTTATTCCCGCCAGCGCGGCGGCGAGCAGAACATGGAAGGTGTTGACATGGAAGACCGATATGGCGACGACGCCAGCGGCAAGCGCGATGTAGCCGTACACGCCGCGCACGTTCTTCCGCCAGGATGAGATCACGGTCCCGGCGATCACGCCGAAGAGCGAGCTGCGCAGGCCGAGGAAGGCGCTTTCAAGCCACTCGTTGCCGAGAGGCAGCCAGTCATAGCCGCATGCGACGAGAAGGAAGATGATCAGCGACGGCAGGGCGACGGCCAGAAGCGCCACGGCGGCGCCGGTGCGCCCCGCCACCTTCATGCCGACGTATATCGCGTTGTTGCCGGCGATGAGTCCCGGGATCATCTGGAAGATCGGGAGATGCTCCAGAAGCTCGCCTTCGCGGAGCCACTTGAGCTTCCGCCCGAAGACATCGTCAGCCACGACGAGTATGGCATACCCGCCGCCGACGACGAAAAGGGCGATCCTGAAGAACTCCAGGAAAAGGCGAAGAAGGATGCGTGGGCGACCTGAAGCCAACTTTATGGGATCTGGGATTTGAAACCGGTAATCCGTGCAACGCCTCGCGGCGCGCACGATTCACGATTTCGTCGCTATGCGGCGGCCGAGAGGTCCTTGTCGACCATCGAGCAGACGCAGGAGTCCGACCAGACGTTCTCGGCTGTCTCGATCATGTCTATGACCGTGTAGAGCGGCAGTATGACGCCGAGCACGCCCAGCGGCATCCCCTGTCCGGCCATGAGGGCGAGCGTGAGGAAGTAGCACCCCATCGGAACGCCGGCGTTGCCGATCGCCGCGATGCAGGCGACGAGCACCCATACGAGCATCTTGGCGGGGGTGAGGGCGACGCCTCCGTTCTGCATGACGAAGAGCGACGTGACGAGGATGAACGCGGCGCAGCCGTTCATGTTGATCGTGCAGCAGATCGGGCATACGAAGCGCGCCACGGATGGTCTGGCCCCGAGACGCGTCTCGGCGGAGTTCACGGTCACGGGCAGCGTGGCGGCGGAGCTCTTGGTGAAGAGGGCCATCATCAGGGCCGGGGACATCGCACGCATGACGCGCAGCGGATTTATGCCGCGCACAAGCAGGAAAAGCGGCAGCACGACGAAGAACTGGAGAAGGTTGCCGGCCAGGACCACGCCAAGGTACTTGCCGAGGGAGCCCACTATCATCCCCGCCTTGACCTGCGCGGAGAGCTGCGCCGCGAAGGCCACTATGCCAAGCGGAAGCGCCCAGACCAGTCCCCTGACGATCGCGAAAAGCATCTCCTGGAGCCCGAAGACCGCCTTGCGTATGGCGTCGCCGTTCTCGGAGGCCGGCATCAGCGCCAGCGCCATGCCGCACGCCGCCGCGACGATGAGGATGCTGAGAACGTTCCCGGCCAGGAATGGCTGCAGCACGTTGTTGGGGATCACGGACAGGACATGGCCATAGCCCGATGAAAGGGCCTCGAAGGCCTCCTGGTGTCCGGAGATCTGCTTCTGGACGGCGCCCATGCCGGATTCGACGACGTCCTGAGGAAGGTTCCCCGGGGCGATGAGGAGGTATAGGCCAAGACCGACCAGCGCCGCCGCCAGGGTGGTCAGCAGCGTGTAGGTTATGGTGTGGACGAATATGCGCCCGGTGTCCTTGCGGGCGCCAAGCGAGGCCAGGGTAGTCATTACCGCCAGGGCGATCGTCGGCACTGCGACGAACTGGAAGAGCCGCGTGTATGCCGAGGCCACGAAGTTGAGGAACTCATCGAGTCCCGCACTCCCCAGCGAACCGAGAACCGCACCGATCACAAGCGCCGCCAGCCAAACCAGCGTCTGCCCGAACTTGACCTTTTTTTCAGTCTGCATAATCGTCTCCTTGTTGAAGTTCCATGTAGTCTAGCACTTTTCCCCCGACAGCAAATGGGGAACCCTGCGCGACGGGGTGAAAATTTTTGGTCGATTGTCAGAGTGAATGCCCCTGATTAGTGGCATTTGTGGGAGTTGGGGGCATTTCGTTCTACCGAAGTGGCATTTACCTTTACCGAAAAGGGCGCGTCACAGTCGGCATGGCTGGCTTTTGCCCGATCTGAA
>JAFSZJ010000073.1 GCA_017458965.1 Kiritimatiellia bacterium
ATCTTTCATCTTTCCTCTCTCATCTCCGTGTCTTTGTGCCTCTGTGTGAGATAAAAACTCTTCGTCTCGCCGCACCTCCGGAGATCCAAACATCAAAAACGAGATGCAATTTACTTGAAATCCGCGCCAGACAAGTGTATATTCTTCAAACCTACGCATTTGCTCTTTTTTCATCAGGAGTCAGAAAATGAAGGACAGGAACTCGATCATCAAGTGGCTGATTTTCGCGGCGCTCGTCATCGCCTCGGCAGTCGTGATATACCCTCCCAAGGACAAGGTGCGCCTCGGTCTCGACCTTGCAGGCGGCACAAGTTTCACCGTCCAGATCGATGAGGAGCAGCTCCGCGAGGAGCGCAAGGCCGCCGATCCCGACAAGACCGACAAGGAGATCGACGCCGAGATCGCCGAGATCATGAAGAACGCCGACGACCGCACGGTCGAGGTTCTTCGCAACCGCATCGACAGCCTCGGTGTCAACGAGCCGCTCATCGTCCCCGGCAAGGATCACCGCATCATCATAGAGATCCCCGGCGCCGACGAGGCCCAGCGCGCCCAGGCGGAGCAGAGCATCAAGAGCGCGGCCTTCCTGCGCTTCCGTCTCGTCGACGTGAACAACCAGGAGCGCGTCACCGAGCTCTTCGCGCATGGCCGCTGCCCCGAGGGCTTCGAGATAGTCGAGGCTAAGGGCCGCAAGTACTACCGCCGCCTCCCCGGCTACGAGGAGCTCGTCCGCCAGCCTGGCTACAAGCGCACACTCGCGACCTTCGAGGTCAAGAAGACCGGCTACGTCTTCATGCTCGAGCCCGAGAAGCTCGGTGACGGTTCCACGGTCTATACGCCCGCGTTCGTCCGCAACCGCGATGAGCTCACCGGCGCCGAGCTCGACCGCGCCGACGTGGACCACGATCCCGTCACCGGCGAGATCCAGGTTGCCCTCTCCTTCAAGAAGGCCGGCGCCCAGAAGTTCTCCAAGCTCACGGCGGACTATTGCCCAGGCGGCGCCAAGAACCGCGAGAGCCGCGTTGGCCGCCAGCTCGCCATCATCCTCGACGACACCCTCTACTCCGCCCCAGTCATCCGCGAGCCGATCCCCTCCGGGCGCGCCACGATCTCCGGCAACTTCTCCAACGAGGAGGCCATCCTCCTCCGCAACATCCTCAACGCCGGTTCGCTGCCCGCCCCGATCAAGGTCCTCGAGAAGCGCATGATCGACGCCTCCCTCGGCTCCGACGCCATCCGCAGCGGCATCTGCGCCTCGCTGATTGGCGGAGCCCTCGTCGTCATCTTCATGCTCGCCTACTACTGCATCTTCGGTCTTGTGGCCGACCTCGCCCTCGTCCTCAACATCTTCATGCTCCCGCTCGGCATGGTCCTCGTCTCCGGCGTCTTCTCGGCGATCGGCCATACGGACGTGACGGCCGGATCCAGCCTACTCCAGCTCCCGGTCCTCACGATGCCCGGCATCGCAGGCATAGTGCTGACGATCGGCATGGCCGTTGACGCCAACGTCCTCATCTTCGAGCGCATCCGCGAGGAGCTCCGCCTTGGCAAGTCGCCGTACGCGGCGGTGGACGCCGGCTACGACCGTGCTTTCCTCGCCATCTTCGACTCCAACCTCACCACCTTCCTCACGGCGATCATCCTCTTCGTCTTCGGGTCTGGCCCGATCCGCGGCTTCGCGATCACCCTCGCCGCCGGCATCGTGGTGAACATGTTCACCGCCCTCGTCCTTACGCGCATGGTCTTCCGCCTCTTCATCACCGAGGTCTCGAAGAAGACATACAAGATGAACCAGCTCATCAAGACGGCCACGAAGATCGACTTCGCGGCGAAGAGCCGCATCATCGTCCCGATCTCCGTCGCGATCATCGTCATCACGATCGCCATCTTCGGCATCCGCTGCAAGACGGCGCCGCGCACCGTCATGGCCATCGACTTCACCGGCGGCACGGTCATGTCCTACACCTTCGAGAAGCAGCCCAGGATCGAGGACCTGCGCGCGGCTCTCCGCGCCGCCTCCATCGACGACGCCATCATCCAGACCCAGGCCGCCGGCGAGGACGGCAAGCCCGTCGTCCAGATCAAGTCCGGCTACGAGACCGTCACCGGCTACGACACGATCGCCCAGGCCATTGACGGGACGGTCATGAAGGCCTTCCCCGACTCCGGCGCCGTCAACACGCAGGAGGACACCATCGGCTCCCAGATCGGCGCCGACCTCACCCGCGACGCGACCAAGGCCGTCATCTACGCGCTCATCATGATGATCATCTACATCACGATCCGCTTCGAGTTCGGCTTCTCGCTCGGCGCCGTCGCGGCCCTCGCTCACGACGTCCTCATCACCCTCGGCCTCTACTCGCTCTTCGGCCGCCAGGTCGGCGTGACGGCGATCGCCTGCCTCCTCACCATCGTCGGCTACTCGGTCAACGACACGATCGTCATCTTCGACCGCATCCGCGAGGATCTGCGCCGCGACCCGAACATGAAGTTCTCCGACCTCTGCAACATGTCGCTGAACAAGACGCTCTCGCGCACGCTCCTCACGTCCGTGACGACGCTTCTCGCCTGCCTGTCGCTCTTCGTCTTCGGCGGCGGCGCGATCTTCGACTTCGCGCTCTGCATGCTGATCGGCGTGATCGTCGGCACCTACTCTTCGATCTTCATCGCCACGCCGGTGATGCTCGCCTGGTACAAGGGCCGCCGTCCGACGGCCTTTGTCCAGAAGCAGACCACGACGCGCTAGTCGCCGTCCGTGCCACGGATCAAATGAGACCAGTCCGCGCATCGGCAATTCTCCTCGCCGCCGCCCTGCTGGCGGTGGCGGGCGGTTGCCGTCAGACCGACATCCGCACGGCTACCATCGCCGTCCCGAACGTCTGGAACGCGGCCTGCGAAGCGCGGGTCCGTACCGCACTCTCGCAGCTCAAGGGCGTCCAGATGGACACCGTCGAGATCAAGGACGGCGTCCTTGTCGCCCGCTACGACTCGATGATGCTTGGACTCAAGAACCTCGAGCACGCGATCAAGGACGCCGGCTTCGACGCCAACGAGTTCGAAGGCGACCCCAAAGCCCGCGCCCGCCTCCCGAAGGAATGCCTCGAGGAACCGGCAAGGTAGGGCCAGGCGAAGTCGCCGCGATCCTCGACCGCCTCGCCTACGAGCGGGGATTGGCCCCGAATACCCGCGAGGCGTATCTTCGCGACCTCACGCTCTTTGAAGGCTTCCTCCGTTCGCGCGGCGTCGCCGGTGTCCATGACGCCACGGGCGACGACATCGTCGCCTTCCTCGACGACGCCCGAGCCTCCGGCGAGAAAGAGACCACCATCTCTCGCCGCTTCGCCGCCATCCGCGTCCTCTACGCCCATCTCGCGGCAGAAGGGGAAATCGCCTCCGACCCAGCCGAACCGCTGCTTCGGCCACGTGCGGCGAAACGCCTTCCCGACACGCTCACGGAGTCGCAGGTGGCACGCCTCATAGACGCCGCTGAAGGCGACGCTCCTCTCGCCGTCCGCGACCGCGCCATGCTCGAGCTTCTTTACGCCTCCGGGCTTCGCGCCTCTGAGCTCGTATCGCTCACCGTCCGCGACGTCTTCCTCGACGAAGGCTTCCTCCGCTGCATGGGCAAAGGATCGAAAGAGCGCGTCGTCCCGGTCGGGTCAAAGGCCATCGAGGCGCTCCGCGCATATCTGTCCATGGCACGCCCGGAGCTTGAGGGCGGAAAAGGCGACTCCAGCCTCTTCCTTACCAAGCGTGGCACCGGCATGAGGCGCGAGACCCTATGGCGCATCGTCCACGCGGCATCCGTCAAGTCTGGACTGGCCGACGAGGTCCATCCGCACACCTTGCGCCACTGCTTCGCCACGCACCTGCTATCCCATGGCGCCAACGTCCGCGCCATCCAGGAGATGCTAGGACACTCCGACATAGCCACAACGCAGATATACACCCACGTCGACGCCACCCGCCTCGCCGAGATCCACCGCCGCTTCCATCCCCGCGCCTAGTTCGTCGCATCTCTAGGGCGGTTAAAGAAATTAAAGAGATTAAAACGGTTAAAGGGTTCCGACGTTTCTAGTTTCTGGTTCCGTGTGTTCCGTGGTTTGGACTAATCCCTCTTCCCTGCATTCGTCATTGCCGCGCCAGCGGCAAATCCTGTCAATCTTGTCAATCCTGTCTGAAACACTCCGGAAC
>JAFSZJ010000009.1 GCA_017458965.1 Kiritimatiellia bacterium
CGAGCCGTCGATCTCGACGTGGACTGATCCGATGGCGGAGTCCGGCCCATAGTTGTGCAGCACGAGGTCATAGGCCCCGAGGACGCCCGGCACGGCTTCTACTGTCTCGCGGATTCCCTTCGAGACTTCCGCGTCGGGACGGCTCCCCATGATGTTCCCGACCGACTCCATCAGCATCCCCGCGCCCGCCTTGAGGATGAAGAGCGAGATGCCTGCGCCGATCCAGCCATCGAGGTTGAGACCGGCGAACTTCATGAGAAGCGCTCCGGCGAGGGTCGAGGCTGACAGGATGGCGTCGAAGCTCGCGTCCGCGCCGGACGCGACGAGCGCATCCGAATTGCACGCTCGTCCCTGCGCCGAGACGTAGCGGCCAAGTATGAGTTTCGCCACCACAGCCACCGCAACGACGGCGAGCGAGAGCGCCCCGTATTCCGGCGCCACGGGATGCACGATCTTCTTGACCGATTCCACGAGCGACCCGGCACCAGCCGCCAGCACGAGCGCCGCTATTGAGACGGCGCTGAAATACTCGATACGCCCGTAGCCGAACGGATGCTTCGCGTCCGGCGCACGTCGCGCCAGCTTGACCCCGACAAGCGTCAGGATCGATCCGAGGGCGTCGGTGAGGTTGTTCACCGCGTCCATTACGACCGAAATCGATCCGGCGGCCAGACCTACAGCAGCCTTGAACGCGGCGAGAAGGACGTTCGCGCCGATGCCGACGAAACTTGTGCGGACAATGCGCCGCGCACGGGCGGCGGCGGTGGGAACTGGATCACTCATGTTTCCTCCATCTTGTCCAACGGAATCCGGCACCCGAGGGTGGGCGGCAGGATCGCGGAGAAGAGAATCATAAGATAACCGCAGATTTCCGTGGATTCCTCGACGATGTTTTTGACATGTCGCTGTATGTCCAGCGAGGCCGGAATCTTGCCATCGAAGAGATCCTGCTCGACAACTGTCCGCCAGATTGGCAGGCCGAACACATCTGACCACACTTCCTTGTAGCCGAGAATCTGGGCGAAGACAAAGCATACGAGGACCCCGGAGACCAATAACGGCATTTCGGGGCCTGTCGAGAATTGCGCCAAGTCGTGGACGGAGCGGGGGAACCGCTGACAGATGACGCATGCCGCAGCGATGATGACCACCAAGTCGATGTAGAACCAGAAATGATGGTCACCCGTCAGTTTGTCGAAGAAACCGTCCAGTTCGCGAACGCACATGGCGAGGATGAAGAGGGCGCAGAGAGCAAAGGCACGCGATGGTCCCCGCCCACCACGTGCGGCGTGGGCGCGGATCGCATAGGCGGCAGAGGCGCAAAACAGCAGGGCGAGCTGAATGAACTCGACGGGACCGTTTTCGATGATGTTGCCGCTTTTCCTGACCTCCCACAGGATGCAGCTGGTCGGAATGAATACCAAGGCCGCCGCAAGAAGAAAGGCCCCGACTGAGCGGAGGATCTGCAGCAGGTCATGTTTCGGCCATTTCCTATTCATGGCGACGGTCTCCTTGTTCATGGCGGAGGACTCGGCGGCCCATTCCGAAGAAGGGCAGAACCAAAAGCGTCAGCGCGCCGGCGATGAGAATGCCGCCTACCGACGCCGCGCCGATGCCAATGCGGTTCACGGCGCCGATGCCGGTTGAGAGCGCGATGGGCAGCATCCCGAGACCGGATGCGACGATGACCATCACGACGGCACGGAAGGTCTGCGCTACGCCGTGGCAGATGGCGTCCGCATTGTCTTCGCCCGCCTGCTCGAGCTGCGATGCCTTGTCCACTATGAGCACCGCGGGGTTCACGACGACGCCGATGAGCATGACGGCTCCAAGCAGCACGAAGATCGATACGTTGAGTCCGCCGAGCTGCAACGCCCACAGAAGACCGATCAGCGCCATCGGAATCGTCGCCAGCACAAGGAAGGGCTTGCGCCAGCTTTCAAGAATGGCCGAGAGCGTGAGCAGCGTCAGGACGACCGCGAGGACGATCGCCTCGCCGAAGTCGGCGACGCTTTCGCCGATCATCTCGGTGGTGCCGATGGGCTCGAGCGCATAACCGTCGCCGACGACATTGTTTGCATGCGCCAACGCCTCGATTTGCTTGCCGACCGTGCCGGCGGCGTAGCCGGGACGCTCGTTGCCGCCGATCAGAATGGCCCGTTCCTTGTCGTGACGGAAGATCATCACCTTCTGCCCGGTGCGGACCTCGTCAGTGAAGGCCGAAAGCGGAACGGGCCGTCCCGGCGCGGCAGGAAGCGGGAGCGAGGCGATCTGCTCGGCGCCTTCGCGTTCGGCTAGTCTGACGCGCACGTCGATGGTCTTCAGGTCCTCCTTGTATGATGCCGCCTCGATGCCATCCACGTTCGCACGCACGAGCGCGCCGACCGTTGCGGCATCAAGCCCCATGTCGGCCATGACTGCGCGGTCGGGCATAACGCGGATTTCCGGCTTGTCGTCACGCCCGGTGGTGTCGATCTGGGCGAGGCCCGGCAGTCCCAAGGCGAGAGCCTGGATGCGTTGCGCGCGTGTCGTGAGTTCGTCAAGGTCAGGTCCCTTGAGATTGTATTGTATCGTCGCGCTAAGGCCCTGCACATAGCTCGGCATGGAGACGGTCGAGATGAGGTCCGGGACGGCGCGCAGCTCCGCGCGCAGGTTCTCGAGGATGGCGTCGATTCCCCGCTCCGGCCGTTCGGACGCCGGTTTGTAGACGATCTCGATCTGCGCGAGGTAGACGCCCTCGCCCGCCTGGCCCGCAATGGCGTCCGCGCGACCGGGCATGGCTAGAACGGAGACCGCGTCGGGGTCCTCGCCGATGCGGCGCGCAAGGTCCAGCGTTCTCTCCTGGGTCCGCGCCAGGTCGTAGTAGTCTGGGAATTCGAGGCGGATGAACGCGCGGGCCCAGTCGTCGTTCTCGATGAGCAGGAAGCCGAGCCCTTTGGTGCCGAAGCGGAGCGAGGCGACTAGCAGTACGGCCAACGCGAGCGCTGCGATGATGTGTGCGCCGCGACGGGATCCAATGCGGCGCAGCCAGGCGCCGTAGGACGAACCCCAGCGGGTAAGAGTGGCGTCCCACGCACGACCCCAGCGCGCTAGACGGCCGGTCTGCTCCGACTCCGGCTTCATCACAAGCGCGCAGAGCATCGGCGTGAGGGTGAAGGAGACGAAGATCGAGGCGAGGTTCACGATGAGCGTGGTTGTGGCGAAGGGGACGAAGAATTTCCCCACGATCGAGGACATCATCGCGATCGGCAGCATCACCACCACGTTGGTGCCGGCGGATGCGAGAATCGCCACTGTCTGCTCGGCCGCGCCATCGCGCGCGGCGGTCCATCGCGCAGCGCGCACGTCCGAAGTCAAAGGTCCTTTGTCAAAAGTCGAATGTCCGGCGTTTTCGTCCGTTTGACTTTCGACTTTCGACCTTCGACCTTCGACTCGCTTCTCCCCGGCGTTAGCCGTGGAGAAGCGCCGCACGATGCTCTCCAGCACCACGATGGAGTTGGAGACCAGGATTCCGGCGGAGAGACCGATCGCCAGCAGGGTCGAGAGGTTTAGCGTGAGACCGCAGAGCTGCATGAAGAATAGCGAGATCACGATCGTGATTGGCATGGTGACGGCTACGACGAAGGTCGAGCGCAGGTTCACGAGGAAGACGAATAGGATGAAGGCGCAGAGCAACACCGAGGATCCGATGTCCGAAAGGGTGTTGTTGACATTGGCCTGGACGATTTCGGCGTCGTCCTGCAGCCAGCGCATCGAGACGCCGGGAGGCAGCTCCTTCTGGAGTTCGGCAAAGCGCTTCTTGAGCAGGCGGACCGTTTCGACTGTGTTGCCGTCCGACTTCTTCACTACCTTGATGGCGATACCGGGCATGCCGTCGAGGAAGGCGCGCTGGCGCGGCTCCTCGGTGGCGATGCGGACCGTCCCGAGGTCGCGCAGGTAGCGGCGGGCGCCATCCGCGCCAGCGACCTGAAGTGCGCCGATCTCCTCCACGGAGTGGTATTCGGCGTCGAAGCGGACAGCCAGCTCGGTGCCGCTATCGCGTATGCGGCCGCCAGGCACCGCCAGGATTCCCTGACCGACGGCCTGCGCGACTCCGGCGGCCGTGAGCCCGGCCGCTGCAAGGGCGTCGCGATCCAGCTCCACCCATACCTCACGCTCTTCGCCACCGATCACCTTCACGTCGGCGACGCCCTTCACAGATGCGAACCGGTCGTGGATAGCGTTGTCCGCGAGCCACCAGAGGTCATCCGGCGGGAGGTCGCCGGAGAGGAAGACGGTGGCGATTGCCGAGGCGTTGAGGTCGAGCTTCGCGATTGAGGGGCGCTGGCATCCGGAGGGCAGGTCGCCGACGATCGCGTCGATCTTCTCGCGGACATCCTGCGCGGCGACGTCGACTTCCGTCCCCATGACGAACTCTGCGATGACATTGCCTGCGTTCTCGATGCAGGTCGAATACGTGTGCTTGAGCCCCTCGACGCCGGATACGGCGTCCTCGATGCGGCGGGCGACATCCTTCTCGATGTCCTCCGGCGACGCGCCTGGCCAGATGGCCGTAATGGTGACGTAGGGCGCGTCGATGCCGGGAAGGTTTTCGAGCGAGAGCTTGCGCCAGGAGTTGAGTCCGAGCAGGACGAGCGCGATGAGGAGCGCGCTCGTGGCGACGGGACGCTTGGTGGCGGCGGTGGCAAGGAACATGGCTACCTCACCTCGATCTTGCGTCCGTCGTAGAGCTGGGTCTGGCCCTGGACGACCACGGCGTCGCCGGGGGCGAGGCCGGAAAGGATCTCGGCGCGGCCGCCGTCGCGGAGGCCGACCTCTACAAGCGTCTCCTTCGCCGTGCCATCCCGCGCGACGAAGACAACCGTGCCTGCGGCGCGGGAGAGCACCGCGTCCTGCGGCACCGATAACCCCTCGCGCCGCTCGAAGACGATTCGGAAGTCGGCCATCGCGCCGGGCACGGCGTTCTCCGAGCCGGGCATGAGCGCCTTGATTTCGAACACGCGAAGCCGTGGATCGATCGCTGGCGACTTGGCCGCGACCGTAGTCTCCACCGGGGGGCTCGGGGGGAGGAGTCCCCCGTCCCTTGCCCCTGTGCGCACCTGCACCATCGTAACACCCGGCACGACCTCCGCGTAGTGGCGCGCGGGCAGGAAAGCAAGAGCCTTCAGCTGTCGTGTGCCAGTAACCTTTACGACCGGCACCCCCGCGCCGACCATCTCTCCGGGCTCCCGGAGGCGGGCGGCCACTACGCCGTCGCACGGTGCCAGGACAGTCGCGTCGGCGAGTTGGCGCTCGGCGATTGAGCGTTGCGCCTCGGCCTGAGAGACCTGCTGGCGGGCGAGGAGAAGCGAGGCCTCTGCGACCGCCACGTCGGCCTCGGCCGTCTCGCGTTGCGTCCGCGCCCGCTCCCATTCGTTGTCGGAAACGCGCTCCTCCTTGTGGAGGCGTTCGAACCGCTCGGCGTCACGGACGGACTTGTCCGCGACGGACCGCGCCTTGCGCACGTTCGCCTCGGCGACCGCGACCTGCGCGCGCGCCGTGGCGGCGGCCTCCCGTGCGATGACGACCTGGTTGGAGACGGTGACTGGATCGACCTCGAAGAGGACCGTCTCACCGGCCTTCACGGCATCACCTAGATCGACGCATACCCGAAGCAATGGTCCGGGCACACGCGCGGAGACAACCGCCGAATCGACCGATTCGAGGGAACCCTGCACCGTTGTCGCCCGCTCGAAGACGGCGTTCGTCACCGCCATCGTCACGACCGGCAGCGGCTCGTCAGCCAAGGTCGGCGATTTGGATACTGCCTGTTTTGCGCAACCGGCAAGTAGCAATGCGGAAAGAAGAGGGAGGAGCGTTTGGTAGTTCATAGGGCAGATGTGTTGATTGGTTCGGCGGCGGGACCGCAGAGGCGCAGGATGCGGGCGTTCATGAGGTCGCAGTTTTCGCGGGAAATCGATGAAAAGGGTATTTCGGGCGGGAAGGAAGACAGCACCAGCAACCGCCCCTCGGCAAAGGCACGCGAATCCTCAACTGAAGGGTCGTAGCGTGGCGGTAGCCCGTGCGGGACCATCTTTATCCAGCGGGCGCGTGGTTCGACGCGGAGGCGGCGTTGCAACTCCTTTTCGGCAGGTGAAAGGAAACCGCAGACAGGGATCATACCGCCAAGGGCTCGCTCCACCGCATCGGCGATTTCCGCCTCCTGCGCCTCCACCGTACGCCTTCGTGTGAGGCGCACCGGAAAGAGGAAGGGCGATCCAAGGAGTGTGAGATCGCCGCACGCGCTCCACAGTAACGCAGGATCAAGAATAGGATGACGAAAACCGCTGTAGCGTATGAAACGATCGGGATGCTCCGCCTTCCAGAGCGCCCGAGCCGGATTGTGGCGGATGTATTTGCGGATGGCGGCGAGCTGGCGGGAGGAGAAGGAAAGAACAAGCCAAAAGTTCGCTTCCCAGAGATGACCGGTCTCCTCCATGAACTGATGCGCAAGGGAAAGCGGCTGGAATCCGGGATCCCGGTCGAAATCCACGATCAGCACAAAATGGACGTGATCGGGCATGACCACGCGATCGCTTGCCGTAAGCGCCGGGTTGCGGCTATGAAGGCTCTTGAGGAAAGCGATGATCGATTCTCCCGCAGGCAGCAACTCGGTGTGCGCGATGTCGTTTCCGCCGCCGTGCAAAGGACAGGGGCCTGCGTCCCCCGAGCCCCCTGCCGAAGACATCCCGGGGGCTCGGGGGCAGAGCCCCCGTCCTTTGACAATCGTGGCAAGCACCGGCCGTCTTCCTTCCACGCAAAAGGTGAAGAAGAAGAACTGCCGGCCATGTCGCTGGAAGCGCAGTCTCATGGCGCCGCCTCCGGAGGGCTCGGGGGGCACCCACCATCCGCTGGCGCTCCGCCTACCGCGAAAGCGAGGTTTGCCCGCGCGACGCGCTCGGTGTAGGCGGCTCGGAGGAACTCGACCTCCGCCAGATCGCGGGCGGCTTCGGCGTCCAGGGCGTCTGAAACCGGATCCAAGCCCTCCTTGGCGCGCGCCATGAGGTCTTCGGCCTTGCCGACCGCCACTTCCCACGCGCGGCGACTCACCTTGGCGCCCGCGGCGGCGTCCTCCACGGCGGCGCGAGCGGAGATCACGCCCGCCATCACCGAGAGGAAGGTGTTCTCGCGAGCAAGTTGAGCCTTCCGGCGCTCAGCCTTCGCCGCACGGACGTCCGCCACCGAACGGAAGCCGTTGAAGAGGTTCCATGTCCCTCTGAAGCCCCAGTCGAAGTTGTGCGACGGCGGGTTCATGACCTTATTGCCCGTGAAGGACCATTGCCCAAACAAAGAAAGGTTCGGGAGGAAATCGCAGAAGGCGCGGCGAACGGCGTTCTCCTTCATCACCACCTGGCGATCGGCAATCGGGAGCTGCGGATTCGTTTCCAGCGCGCGCAACACGAGATCGTCAAGCGGCTCCAACGGCTGGAGGGCCTCCTCCTTCGGTGACACCAGTGATATTGCGGCAAGTGGGGAAAGCCCCATAGCCCGCAGAAGGTCGCCCCGCTTCACTTCGAGTGCGCGGCGCGCGGCACCGAACTGCGCCTCGCGGGCCTCGACAAGGTAGCGCGCCTGGTCGCGCTCCCAAGGACGGGCGAAGCCTTCTCGGGCGAGACCCTCCACGCGACTGGCGGTCTCCCGCGCCGCGGCAAGCTGGCGCTCCGCAGCAGCAACCAGCTTCTCCTGGACCAGGACCTCGTAGAACGACGCCGTCGTCTGCAACGCAACACCCTGCCGCACATAGCCCGCGGCGAGTTCCGCCGCCGACCGGCCGTGGCGGACCTCGTCGTAGAGAAACCATGTGGATGGCATGAGAACCGCAAGCCCGACATCCACCCCGCCGCTTGTGAAGCGCTGCGAGTTGAGGACGGGATCCTTGTCGTAGTCGATGCGGGTCACGGAGGCCGAGACCTGCGGCAAAAACGCCGAAAAGGCCATGTCCTGCGAAAAGCGCCCCAGCTGCGCATCGAGGTCGGCCCTGCGCACGGCGTAGTTGTTCGTCATGGCGATTGCGACGCAGTCCTCGAGCGACAGCGGACGGGCTAGCAACTCCGCCTCAAGCCGATCCAGCTCGTTCGTGAACGATTCCGTCTGACCGCGACGGGCCTCCGCCGCGTCGAACGACACGCAGCCCACGCAACCGAAAAGACACGCGAAGAGAACGAGGAGAACGCCGTTCACGCGAAGTCCGCGAAGCGTCTTCATCATGTCCCTCACCGATCCTTTATCCGTCCCGCGGCATCGAGCGGATGGTCGGCGGCCCATGCCTCGACCTTGTCGCACAGACGCTCAACCAGCCCGAGCGTGTCAAGAACCTCACGCTTCGGAAATGCCGCAATAAGTCCCGCATCACGCCGCAATGTCCTTTCGGCAATCGTACGAACAAGGCGAAGCCCTTTTGATGTCAGCCGGACGACCTTGCGCCGGCGATCGGTCTCGTGCGCGTCGCGCGACACAAATCCTCCACCTTCAAGCTGATCGAGCAGGCCGGTCATCGACTGCCGGGAAACATGCAGGCGGTCGGCCAGAAGGGCAGGTTCCGACCGTTCCCCGTCCTGGAGGAAGAGCATATAGAGGATTTCCGTCTTGGTACGGGAGAGCGGCGACGCTGAAAAGAGATCCATGTAGATCAGCGCCGAGCGCACCAGCAAATGGGCCCAGCGGCCCGTCGCGTCGCGGACCCACGGCGCGGGGGAATCCTTGTCCCAGATGTCCAGTTGTTCAATGCGCATGATTGTTGTCCTATTGGTTCGGAATTTGAATTATTCCGAAAGTTATAGTCAAAAAACTGAACTATATTGTAGCAAAACGCTTGCCGTGGCGCAAGCGGACGCCACCTCTTTTCCTTGAATATGCCGCGCTAGTAAAGGATAATTGACCGCGTAATTGACATCAGACTTGAACAGCCGCGACCGATAGGAAAAAGCCATGAAAATCGAACATGATGTCGTCAACGGCGAACAGGCCGTCCGCGTGACCTTCGGGCACTGGAGCTGGGTCTGTATTTTCCTCATTCTTTGGCTGACCGGATGGTCTATCGGGTGCTACGGGCTCGCCTCGCACCTCGTCACCGGCCCCTTCAAGCTTGAAGAGCTTCTGTTCGCGCTACCGTTCTTCGTGTTCGAGATCGGCGTGTCCGGCATTGTCGCAATGATGATCTTCGGGCGGACGACGATCACCTTCACTCGGTTGGGCTGGACCAAGTTCACTGGGATAGGCAAACTCGGCATCACGAAGAGACGCGCTTTCCCGTCGCAGTTCGAGATTGTCACGGACAGTAACATCACACACGGGAAGCATGGCGCCACCACCCATTACAACCTCTTGGTAAAGACGCCTTCCGGTACCGAAGGGATGCAAATCTATTCCTCGACCGAAGAAAAGCGTATCGACGCCCTTTACGAAATCGCGAAGGAGATCGCGGGCGGCGCGGCGGCGCCTGCGGAGCGGCAAGAGGCGAGTGCCGCCGCCGTACCAGAAGCGGAGAACGGGCGCAGCGAACGGGAAATGCTTGCCGATGTCCCGCCTAAGGGCATGGTGGTGGAGCGCGATCTCGAAGGACGCGTTTTCGTCACTTACAGACGCATCGGCTGGTTGCTGGCGCTGGTTCTTGTCGCAACAGTATCCATTTTGGGTGCGGTCATCTGGCTGAAGCGCTGTGAAATCCCGCTTCCGGCATTGATCGGCCTCGGTCTGTGCTTTCTCTTCCCGCTTGCGCAACTCGCTTACGCGCTCTTCGGTAAGCGGAAGATAACACTTGACCATGGTGACGGCATGACCTTCATGGGCATCGGAAGCCTTGGGGTCCGCAAGCACTTCAAATACGGTACTTCTTTCGACATCAGGCTGCAGGCAAGCGACATGCTCGTCAACAACGAGCGCATGGACGAAATCGCCATCTCCAGGCCTGGTGAGAGAACCGTAAGGATCTGCACGACCTGGCCGAACAAGGTGAAGCCCTATCTCGTTGCGCTCCTCCGCCATCCGGAAGCCGCCCCAGCGAACATCGTCAACATCAATGGCTAAACGCAATCCAAATGTGGCCGGAACAGTGGTGGCGGGCTTCCCGTCCCCGGCTGAACAGTATCAGGAACAGCCGCTCGACCTGAACGAGCTGCTTGTCAAACGCCCTGCGGCGACGTTCTTCGTGAGGGTGCAGGGCGACTCGATGATCGGCGCCGGCATCACGGACGGCGACCTCCTTGTAGTGGACCGTTCCCTCCTCCCTGCAGACGGCGACATCATCATCGCGTGCATTGACGGCGACTTCACCGTCAAGAGATATAGGGAAGAGGGAACAGGAAAGAGGGAACGAGGAACAGGAAACGGGGAACGGGGAACAGGGAAGAGGATATGCCTGGAGGCCGCAAACCCGAACTTCCAGACGATATATCTGCGACCGGGACAGGAACTTGACTACTTCGGCAAGGTGACGGCTTGCATACACAGGTTCTGACACATGTTCGGTCTTGTAGATGGCAACAACTTCTTTGTCTCTTGCGAGCGCGTCTTCAACAGACGCCTCGTCGGGCGACCTGTTGCGGTCCTCTCGAACAACGACGGTTGCTGTGTCTCGCGCTCGAACGAGTTCAAAGCCCTTGGCATCCCAATGGGCACTCCGTACTACCAGCTGAAAGGACGCGAGAAATCCGGAGAGCTCGACTTCCGTTCCTCCAACTACGAGCTGTACGGGGACATGTCGCGCCGCATCATCTCGATCCTGCGCGACGAGGCGCTGGACGTGGAGCAATACTCCATCGACGAGGCCTTCATAGTGCCGCCTGTTGGGCGAACAGGGAACAGGGAACGGGGAACGGGAAACGGGGAAGAGTGGCTTTTGCAGTATGGAAAGCGGCTAAGAAGCAAGATACTCCGCTGGGTGGGGATACCATGCGGCATTGGATTTGCGCCTACGAAGACACTTGCGAAGATCGCGAACCATCTCGCCAAGAAAATGCCCGACGGCGTGTACTGCCTGCCGGACGATCCGACCGAAATCCTCGCCTCGCTGCCGGCGCAGGAGGTGTGGGGAGTGGGACGCAGGCTCACCACGAAGCTCCGGGCAGCCCGGATATTCTCGGCGAAGGATCTGCGCGACGCCCCCGATGACACGATCCGATCCGTCGGAGGCGTGACTCTCCTCCGCACGGCGACAGAGCTTCGCGGGTTGCCCTGCAATGATGATCACGACTACGACGGCGACCCTGACAGTGTCAGCGTCTCGCGCTCCTTCGGCGAACCCGCGACCACTCTGGACGCCATAGGCGAGTCTCTAGCCACATACACGTCACAGGCAGCGACGAAACTCCGGAGACACGGAATGCTTGCCTCCGGATGCAACATCTACGCGCAGATATTCCGCTCTGGAGGCGGCGGCGACTGCGTCATGCGCACAGTGGTCTTCCCTACGCCGACCGATGCGACGAACGAAATGCTGAAAGCGATACGCCCCGAGATTCCTTCGCTATTCCTTCAAGGCACCCGCTACCGCAAGACAGGCGTCATCTTCTTCGGACTTGAGAAAGCCGACGCCCCACGCCAGATGGACCTCTTCTCCGCTCCCTCCTCCCCCTTCCCCGTTCCCTCATCTCTCTACAAAGTCGTTGATTCCCTAAACGCGCGCTACGGCAAGGGCAAGGTATTCTCCGCCTCCGAGGGCATTGGCGCTAAGCCATGGCTTATGAAACGCGACAAGCTTTCAAAGCGGGCATCCACACGGTGGGACGAACTGTTGACAGTGAGGTAGATATGGCATCATACGAAGGAAACGAACTGATCCAGTTGCGAAGGAAGCCGATCACGGCGCGTATCGTGCGCGAACTTATAGCCGTCATGTTGCTAGCGATTCCCGCTCTTATGCTCGCCGTCGAACCAACGCAGCCAGTCGGCGGCGACCCATCCGATTCGGTGTTCTATGCCGGGTCGGGCACCCGCTTTGAATCCGCCTTCCGCCTGTCTGACGGCACACTGCTCGTCGGCGGAGGCGCGACCTCCCTTTCGTGGATTCCGCAAGGAACGCCCATGGTTGAGCTTGGCGGCGCCAAGCCAGAAGGCGGCGATTCGGGCAGGACTCCATTCCTGCTCCACCTCGATGCAGACGCGAAAAACATCCTGGATATCCGCACACTCCCCATCGGATGCGCCGAGGACATCGCATCCATCCGGACGACCTCGGTCCCCGGCCAGCCGACAGGCGACATATACATAGCCGGCCGCGTCCGGAAGAACACTGATGGCGAACCCAAGGAAGACGGCTACTTCATCGCGCGCCTAGACGCCAACTACGTTTCAGCGCAACCGTCATCCCTCCTATGGTCGCGCTCCGTCCGTGCGACGGGCTCAATGCGTTCAGGTCGGCTTCCGTGGGATGTCTCGGCCGATGGTCTCGTCATCTACGCATGCGGAGGTCCCTATGGCTACAACTGGCTGTCCGTCGAGGCTCTCGGCAAAAACGGCGAGCGCGCTGTGGTCCCCGACTGGCGCCGCCACAAGGTCCGTCTCCCTGACAACTCATCCATCGAGTTCGCCGGCACGGCATCCGACGCCCCAGGAACGCCGGAGTACAGCTCCATCGTGCTGAAGGTGACGGGACGCGGCGATTTCCGGTCATGGACGGAGGACGACTGGCGCAAGCCGGTTTCCGATGGCAACGGCGGTGTCAACCATGGCGCCTGGCCATTCGACGCGATGTTCCCCGGTCCATTTGACAACGCGACAGGTTCTACCGTGAAGCTGAACGACGACGGACGCGGCTGGTACGGGTATCGCTGGGGACGCAATCCGACGGCATGCGTCGGCGGCATAGTAATCGACCGCCGCGACGGCTCAATCTTCATAGGCGGGAACAACCAGTCCCGTCTGCCCGGCGGACAGCCGGACTTCGAACCCTGGGTCGTGGCCATGACTAAGACCGGCGCCCTCAGGTGGTGGACTCGGCTCTATCCCGAATCCAAGGGCGTGTCAACCCCCGACCAGTATGTGGACGGACTCGCCATAGACTACTCCGAACCACTGGATCATGAGGGAGGCGTTCTGCTCGTCCTGGCCCGCTGCCACGGAAACAACGTCAACAACCTCTGGGACGGCGCCAAGATCAAACGCGCCGTCAGACCGGGCTTCCAGCCACAGTTCACCGGACGTCATGGCAACGCCCACTACGGCTGGTTGGCCCGCATGACAGGGGCGGGCGGCGACATGCTCGCGGCCACCTTCATCGCCGAGTACGCCGAGGGCGCCAACCATGGCGGCAAGACCTTCCCGAATCCGCTTATCGCCCATTGGCCACACAACCTTTCCGGCTGGCCAGACCTCAACACCACCAAGGTCCACGCCCTCTCTGTCGATGAAGATGGCCGCGCCTGCATCGTGGCGACTGGTCGCCGCGTCATCACCACGCGGAACGCCTTCCAGCAAATGCCCAGCCCAATCGCGGATCCAGGCAAGAAAGGCGTCTGGAGCGACTTCGCCCGCATCTATTCGAAGGATCTGTCCGACATCGACTACAGCACGATCCTTGTCGGCGAATGGGACTGGGCGACCGAATCCGGCAACAGCGTGGTGAAA
>JAFSZJ010000074.1 GCA_017458965.1 Kiritimatiellia bacterium
AGATAAGGGATAATAGCTAATGGATAATAGATATAAGATTTGAGATTTGAAATATGAGATTTGAGATTTGAGGATTTTTGGGGATCTGGCAACGACGCTTGGGATTTGAGATGGATGAGACGACCGCCACGCCGATGATGCGGCAATACCTGAAGATCCGGCGGGAGCTTCCGGAGGACGTGATCCTCCTGTACCGCCTCGGAGACTTCTATGAGATGTTCATGGACGACGCCAAGCGCGCGGCGCCGATCCTCGGCGTGGCCCTGACCCAACGCGCCGGACAGCCCCTCTGCGGCGTACCGTACCACGCGCTCGACGTCTATCTCGCCAAGATCATACGCGCAGGGAAGAAGGCCGCAGTCTGCGAGCAGATGGAGGACCCGAAGCTGGCCAAGGGCGTAGTTAAGCGCGAGATCACCCGCATCGTCACGCCCGGCACCGTGATCGAGGACGCCATCCTCGATTCGTCCGCCAACAACTTCGTCGCGGCCATAGCCCGTGTCGGCGACGCCGTTTTCGGCCTTGCGTCGCTCGACATCTCGACCGGCGCCTTCTACGTTGAGCGTGCCGAGGGCATGCAGGCGCTCACGGACGCGATCATGCGCCTCGCGCCGTCCGAATGCATCGCGGGGCGCGAGGAACTGGACTCTGGCCGCCTCGCTACGGCATTGCGCGCCGCCTCGGGCGCCACCATCACCGCGGTCGATGACTGGACCTTCCAATACGACGTGGCGCGCGGTGAACTGCTCCGCCTCTTCGGGGTGCACTCGCTCGACGGCTTCGGCTGCGAGGGCGACCATGCTCTCGTAGGCGCGGCCGGAGCGCTCATGCACTATGTCCGCGACGACCTCCACGACGACGTCGCGCATGTGCGTGCGCTTTCCGTCCGCTCGCCCGGCGGCTCAATGGTCATAGACGAGACCACCTGCTCGAACCTCGACATCCTGCCGGGGCGCACACGCGAAAAGACGGACACCCTCCTCGGCGTCCTTGACGCCACGCGCACCCCGATGGGTGCACGCCTCCTCCGCGACTGGCTACGCCGCCCCGCCGGCATGCTCGCCTCGATCAACGAGCGTCTGGACGCCGTGGAATGGTTCACGACCCACCGCACGGCACTCGCCGCCCTGCGCGAGGCGCTTACCACGGTTCGCGACCTCGAACGGCTCATAACGCGCATAGCGTCGGCGCAGGGCAACGGACGCGACCTCAGGGCGCTCGCCGCCTCGCTGCAGGCGGTCCCCAACGTGGCGGCCGCAGTGGACTCCTGCGGCTCAGGCCTCATATCCTCCGAGGCCTCGCGCCTCGACCCGCTTCCGGACCTTGCCGGGGATCTTCTCTCCGCCCTCGTGGACTCCCCGCCCGTCACGGTCCATGACGGCGGCATCATCCGCGACGGCTTCGACCCGACGCTCGATGAACTGCGCTCGCTCTCCGCCGGCGGCCACGCATGGCTCGCCAGGTTCCAGACGGAGGAGCAAGAGCGCACCGGGATCAAGACGCTCAAGGTGCGCCATAACAAGGTCTTCGGCTTCTACATTGAGGTATCCAAGAGCTTCGTCAACCAGGTGCCGGACAACTACGAGCGCCGCCAGACGCTCGTAGGAGGGGAGCGCTACGTCACGCCGGAGCTAAAGGAGTACGAGGCGAAGATCGTCGGCGCGGAGGAGAAGGCTAAGGCCCTCGAATACGAGATCTTCAAGACGCTGCGCGAAAAGACCGTCGCGCAGACGAGGCCGATCCAGGCCACGGCCTCCGCCATCGCGGCCCTCGACGCCCTCGCGTCGTTCGCGGACAGGGCGCTCGCCCTCGGCTACGTGCGGCCCGAGATGCACGACGGCGACGCGCTGGAGATCGTCGCCGGGCGCCATCCGGTCATCGAGCAGCTGCCCGACGCCGAGCGCTTCGTGCCCAACGACACGCGACTCGACTGCTCCACGAACCAGATCGCCATCATCACCGGCCCGAACATGGCCGGCAAATCGACCTACATCAGGCAGGTCGCCGTCATAGCGATCATGGCCCACGTCGGGTCGTTCGTCCCCGCCACCAAGGCCCGCATCCCGGTCATCGACCGCGTATTCTCCCGTGTCGGGGCCGGCGACGACCTGGCTCGGGGCCGAAGCACCTTCATGGTCGAGATGCAGGAGACGGCGAACATCCTGAACAACGCCACGCCGCGCAGCCTGATAGTCCTTGACGAGATCGGGCGCGGCACAAGCACCTTCGACGGCATCAGCATCGCTTGGGCCGTCGCGGAGCACCTCCACAACACCCCGTCCGTCAAGGCCAAGACGCTCTTCGCAACGCACTACCACGAGCTGACGGACCTCGCGATCACGCTTCCCGGGGTGAAGAACTACTCCGTCCAGGTCCGCGAGCGCGGCGACGACATCGCCTTCCTGCGAGTCATCGCGCCCGGAGCGGCGGACAAGAGCTACGGCATCCATGTGGCCCGTCTCGCCGGACTTCCCGCGCCTGTCGTAGCCAGAGCAGGCGAAATCATGCGCAACCTCGAATCCGACGAGCTCGACGCCGCGCTGCAGCCCAAGCTCTCCCGCCGCGCCAAGCGCCCGCGCGAGGAGATATCCGCCCAGCTCACCTTCTTCGACGAGATCTGACGCCTGGGGCGATGCTACAGGCGCTCCAGCGAGCGGAGCCATCGCCATTCGCGGCGGTGCATGGAAGTTCGCGAAGCCGGCGTGGAGTCGTCATGGCCCGCCAGATGGTCGAACGCATGGGCCAGATAGAAGGACAGCTCTAGAAGCGGATCCTCCGGCCTCTGCGAAAGCGCCATCTCCGCATCGATAACGATCTCCGCCGATGCTGGGACGCCGGGGACGGCGTCGCACGGCATGGTGATAACGTCCGTTGCGCCCTGATGGCCGACGGCCGCCTCGTTGATCGGCGCGATCCCGGCGTCGTCCACCAGTATCACCGTGACCTCGCCCAGATCGACCTTGGCCTTGGCCGCAAGGTCGCGGACAAGCCGTCTGAACGCCGGGATCGGCACCCATAGCGCCTTCTGCCGGTTCTCTATGACGATATCCATCATTTTGCGGACGGATACGGCAGGCGGCCATGGAGCAGGTGGACGAGCGTCTCCTCGAAGGAGGCCCGCACCACGGCAAGTTCGGCCTCCGTGATTTCGCTCTCGGCGAGCTGGCCGTCTGACCAGCGGTCCGCGACTATTCCCCTCACGACCTCCTCGATCCTGGCCTTGTCGAAGAAGCGCATAGAGCGCGAGGAGGCCTCTACCGAATCGGCGAGCGAGACAATGGACTCCTCCTTTGTGACAGGAAGAGGACCGGGGTAGCGGAAGAAGTCCTCGGGGCTGTCGGAGCGCTCGTTTTCCTCGCCCTTGGCGGCAAGACGCTCGCGCTCCTTCACGAGGAACCAGCGGGCGACACTGGTACCGTGATGCGTAGCGATGAAGCGGCGAAGGACGCGTGGCAGCGCGTTGAGGCGCGCCAGAACCAGTCCCTCCTTGACATGGTTGACGAGGATGATGCGGCTGATGTTCGGCGGAAGCGCGTCATGGGGGTTAGTAGCGCCGGTCTGGTTCTCCATGTAGTAGGAGGGGTGCGCGAGCTTGCCGATGTCGTGGTAGTACGCGCCTGCGCGGGCGAGCACGCCGCTGGCCCCGATAGCCTCGGCTGCGGCCTGGGCGAGGTCGCCCACCATCATCGAGTGGTGGTAGGTGCCTGGCGCCTCAAGGCTCAGGCGCCTCAGAAGCGGCGACTCAAGGTCGGTGTAGCGAGCCACCGACACGTTGGAAAGCCGATGGGAGATCCGTTCCGCAAGCGGCAGCAGCACGGCGGCGCATACGACGGTGGAGGCCGCCAGCGCCAAATAGAAGAGGCCGACGCCGGCAATGGCTGAGGCCACGCCCCACCCCAAGCCTCCAAGTGCGGGGTGCAGGATGATGAGCACGAGAACCGGCAACTGCAGCAGGCCGGTCCTGACGGCTATCGGCGCCATCTGCGACCTGCGCGTGATGCGCGGCGCGCAATGCGCCACGACGCATGTCGGGCAAAGCGAAACGAGGAACACGCCCAGATCGAAGCCGTCGAGCAGCGCGGCGCACACTCCGCCGGCGATTCCGGCGGCGACGGCCATCTGTCCGCCATAGAGCATGGCCACGACAAGGGTGGCGGCTATGCACGGGTACGCCAGCGGCCCCGTGTCTCCGGCCACGCCGACCAACGGCGCGATGTGCGAGAAGGCCAGCTTGATGAGCAAGACCTCAGCGGCGGCAATGACCATCGCGGCGGCTATGACCAGCCATCGTCTGCGAAGCGACGCCAGAAAGCCTCTTGCCAGGATGTCCGACCTTGCGGTTCCCTGCCGCGGGGTGCGCGTCGCCTCGCGCGAGCGGCGCCGCGCCATGTCGATCCGCATTTTCGACAGCAACTGCTGCATAAGTCCCCTGCCCCGCGCTCTACAAGCCGAGCTCCCCCTGTCGGGCGCCGGGTTGATCCGCGATACGCGCATCGGAAGGGTTGATTCCCAGGCGGTCCAGGCAAAGCTTCGTGACGATCCGTCCGCGCGGCGTGCGATCTATGTAGCCCTCCTGGATGAGGTACGGCTCATACACCTCCTCGATGGTGTCCTGTTCCTCTCCTACGGCGACGGCAAGGGTGCCAAGCCCGACCGGACCGCAGTTGAACTTGTATATGATCGTCTCCAGAAGGCGCTTGTCCATCTCGTCGAGGCCATAGGGGTCGATCTCGAGAAGCGCCAAGGCGTCCGCGGCGACCTGACGGGTGATGTGCCCGTCGGCGCGGACCTGGGCGTAGTCGCGGACGCGCCTGAGCAGATTGTTCGCTATGCGCGGCGTTCCGCGGCTTCGTCCGGCTACCTCAAGCGCGCCGCCCTTGTCGATGCCTACGGAGAGCTTCCCGGCGGAGCGCGTCACGATGTCGGCCAGCTCCTCGTTGCCGTAGTAGTCGAGGCGGCAGTTGAGACCGAAACGAGAACGCATGGGCGACGAGATGAGACCACTGCGCGTCGTGGCGCCGACGAGGGTGAACTTCGGCACGTCGAGTCGGATCGAGCGGGCGTTCGGCCCCTGGTCGATCATGATGTCGATCACGAAGTCCTCCATCGCCGAATAGAGGTACTCCTCCACCGAGCGCTGCATGCGGTGGATCTCGTCTATGAAGACGATGTCGCCGGGCTGGAGGCTTGTAAGAAGGCCGGCGAGGTCGCCGGGCTTGTCGATGACCGGCCCGGAGGTCGTCTTGACGCTGACGCCCATCTCCTTGCCAAGGATGAACGCCAGCGTTGTCTTGCCAAGGCCGGGAGGTCCGGACAGAAGGACATGGTCGAGGGGGTCGCCACGACGGCGCGCCGCCTCGACGGCCAGCATCAGCTTATCCCGCACCTTGTCCTGCCCGCGGAAGTCGGAGAACGCCAGCGGGCGGAGGTTGTTGTCGAACGAGGTGTCGCGCTTGTTTAGTGTTTCGTTGAGACGTTCCATGGCGTATGCCGCCGCGCCGGCGGCGCGGCGCCGTCAACCCTAGCGGCGCGAGGTGACGCGCTTCTCGTAGTCCTTGCAGTCGAACAGCCAGGCACCGTCGGGCAGAACGCCGTTCTTCTCGCAGAAGCCGTTCCAGATCGCGCCGAACGGCAGCATGCGGAAGTCCTCCTGCATGGCCAGGCGCCCGGTCAAGTCGCCATCCTTCTCGGCCTTGAGGGCGCATCCGGGGGTGAGGAGCGCGACGAGAAGCGCCTTGCGGAAGTTGCGGGCGCCGATGGCCCAAGCGGCGACGCGGTTGATGGAGGCGTCGAAGTAGTCGAGGCCGATGCGCGTCTTGGGAACGAGCCCGCAGCGGACAAGCTCGAAGGCGATGCGGCGCGTCTCGTCGTCGAGGCACACCACATGGTCGCTGTCCCACCGCACTGGACGGGATATGTGAAGGGCGATGCCAGGGACGAACGGCGCGATGGCCGACAGCTTGTCGGAGATGACCTCGGTCGGGTGGAAATGCCCGGAGTCGAGGCAGACGAACTTGCCGCGGCTCACGGCGTAGCCCATGTAGAACTCGTGCGAGCCGACGGTGTAGCTTTCGCATCCCATGCCGAAGAGCTTGGACTCCACGGAATCGACCGTGAGCGACGCCGGGTACTTGGTCGCGAAGCAGGCGTCAAGCGCCTTCTCCAGACGGAGGCGCGGGGCGAGACGGTCCTCCGGGGTGTCCTTCGAGCCGTCCGGTATCCAGAAGTTGTCGAGGACGCTCGTCCCGAGGGCCTTGCCTATGGCGCGGGAGATCTCGCGGGCGCGCTTGCCGTGCTCGATCCAGAAGTCGCGGACGCCCTTGTCGGGTGAGGAGAGAGTGCATCCGCCCACGACCTTGGGATGCGAGAAGAAGGTAGGGTTGAAGTCGAGGCCGACGCCTGCGGTCTTCGCCCAGTCGATCCAGTTCGCGAAGTGCTTCGCCGAGATAGCGTCGCGATCGACCTTCCTGCCCGAGCCGAACTCGGCGTAGCAGGCGTGGAGCGCTATGCGGTTCGCCCCCGGCACGTACGAAAGCATCTTCTCGATGTCGGCGCGCAGCTCCTCGGGGTTGCGGGCCTTGCCTGGGTAGTTGCCCGTGACGGCCAGACCGTCGCCGAGGCTGGCGGATTCACCGAGATGCTCGAAGCCGCCGACGTCGTCGCCCTGCCAGCACTGTATGGAGAGCGGGATGTCGAGCAGCTTGCGCTCGGCCTCCGCCACATCCACGCCGAGTTCGGCGAACTGCTCGGCCGCGACTTCGTATGCCTTTGAAATGAGGTTCTTTTTGGCCATGTTTCTATGCTCCTGCATTAAGGATACGCCTCAATCCTAGCAGATGGGGCGCGTCGCCTTCAAGCACATTCTGGGATTGTAATCGCAATGGGCCGATTGGTATGATATCCGGCATGAAAACAAGACTTGCCTGCATCATGGGATGCGCGACGGCCGCGATGACGGCGTTCGCGAACTTCGACATAGAGCTGGACATCAAGGCCGCGCCGATCAGGGACGTGCGCACCTCGACCTGCGGGCCGGTCATCGGCTACGCCGGCTCCGTGCAGAGCATAGCGTCATCCATCGGCGGCGACACATTCTGGACAGTGACCAACAAAATGGAGATGTCGCGCGCCTGCCGCGAGGCCGGTGCCTGGCTCCAGCGCGTCTGGAGCGCCGAGGAGTGGTTCGCCCACGGAGGCGAAAACCCCTACGACCCGAACTCGACAGACCCAAAGGAGGTCAAGCGCTACAAAAGCTTCAAGAAGACAGACCCCCTGAATATGTTCAAGTTCTGGAAGGACAACGACATAAAGGTGCTCTTAACGATCGAGGCGTGGGGCGGAGAGCGCGCGAAGAAGCGCATTATCGACCTCGTTGACTTCATCGTCTCGAACAAGTTCGAATCAGTCGTCGCGGGCTTCGAGCTCGGCAACGAAACCTACTTCGCCAGACCCGAGAACGTGGACGGCCTCTGCAAGAACTGGAACGAGATCATCCCGGAAATCAAGAAGCGCATGCCCAAGGTCAACCTCGGCATCCCGATCTGCGAGCTTTTCGAGAACAACCCCGACCTTACGCAAGTCCGCAACCGCATGCTGGAGGCGGGCGAGATCAAGCGCGACACCTACTTCGCGGCCGGCTACTTCAACCAGACTTCGGCGCGCATGATCATCAACCTCAAGCCGAGCATGGACATGATCACCCACGTCATCTACCACGCCTACGGCACGGAGACGCCCTATAGCTGCACCTACTACGGCATGCAGCGCTTCCGCAACTTCGCCGAGGCGTTCCCAGAGATCAAGGGCAAGAAATACTGGCTAACCGAGATCCGCCCCCGCTCCGACGAGGACGATCGTTGCCAGCGCCTCTTCCGCGAGTCGCTCATCATGTCGCACTACGCGCTCACGATGATCTGCCAGCCGGACGTCGACGGCTACAACCACCACCAGCTCTATGAGATTGCCGGAGGACTCTACATCTCAAGCGGCAAGGGCTGGCCCGTCCAGTGGCGCGACGGCGGCGGCGACTACCCCGACTACCGTGCGCCCTACAACCTGCCGCGCCTTGAGGTCGGTTCGATGGGCGTTGCATACCGCATATACACGGAGGCGATCAAGCAGCACCCGCTCGTCCTCGCCCACGGCACCTTGAAGGAGGCGAACACCGAGGACACGTTCTTCACCTCCGCCCGCGTCGCCGACGAGGTCTACGCCCACCGCCGCGCCCTAAAGGAAGGCCGCAAGCCGCCGAAGGTCAAGGGCGAAGTCGAGTGGACCGCCCTCGCCAACGCGAACCGCAACCAGATATGCTTCCTCATGGTCAACTCCAAGCAGACGCCCGAGACCATCAAGGTCAGCATCCCCGGCAAGCAGTTCGCCGCCCCGACGTACGTGACGCTTTCCTGCCCCGAGAAGTTCCTCGACAGGCGCGACGTCCCCGGCGACGGCAAGGCGTGGTCGCAGCTATCCTGGGAGGACACCCAGACGGGCTACGACATCATCGGAATGGAGCCTTATGTGGGCATGAAGCCATACTGCGACACGATGACCATAACGATCGAGCCGAACACGATCCAATCCGTCACCGTGGTTGTTCGTAATACCCCGCAGCCAAAGAAGTAGTCGGGCCGATGACGGCCGTGTTGTTCATGCGCACGGGATCCGTCGAGCGCTTCACGACGGCCATCGAGCCGTCAGGCAGAACGAAGTCTGGATCAAACGAGAATGAGATAGACGGCGAGACGGCGAATTTGCGGACGATGGTGGCATCGTCAACACGGCTGTGTCCTTCACGGCGAGCCAGTTCTTTTCTTGTATGGCATGATGCGCGAAGTGGCATGGATACGGCCTGCTGCAAAATTTAATGGGACGGCGGCGACGGGGTTGGTGGCGGATTGCGATCCTCCCAGTCATATCTGTGGCTCTTATACCTCCACAATTGATTCCAGATGACTTCCGGAAGACCGCTGTTCGCCCATCCGACCCCAATGAGATTCGTGATGGTATGGCGCATCAGTTGCTCATCGTTGCGTATTCGTGCGATGTCAACCAAATTTGTGACCAAGGCGCGTGTTCTAGGCCAGTAGTTGCTGCCATTGTAATTGATCTTGCTGAATGGGATTGCTGTAAAGGGCGGAAACATTGTTCGGTAACCGTCGAACACAGCATGCCCAGGAGGGCAGCTGGTGATAGAAAGGTAACGGCACAGCCGTTCATAGTAAGTGTCATCCCAACTCTGGTTCGCCCACCAGTTGTTCGTGAATGCGCACACTAGATAGCGCTCATTGGGAACGAAACCAAATTGAATCCCATAAGTCGTCTCCTCGCGGGATACACTGCGAATGGTAATGTTCGATGAGTTGACGTGCCCCCACAGCACATCGTCCACGACAAAATCGGCGGCGCATTCCTCGTTGTCGGACATAATCGTTCCATCTATTGTGGTGCCGGCAAAGATAAGGTCGCAAATACCAGCCTGATGTGGTAGAAAACATAACTCAAAAAAAGCATAGGGCGACTCTTCATTGGCTCGGCAATCACCGACCAAAAGTATGATTGAAAGGGTAAGAAATGACAGAAATGCAAACTTTGACATGATTTCTCCTTATGGTGCATTTGGGAAAACGAATTCCAAATAGAAGGTGTTGTTCGTCTTCCATCGTTGGGTGTATTGCGGAATCAAACCAAGGCGCATAAGAGCATATTTATCCTTGCCACGATCCATGTAATGTATGCCGCAAGTGCAGTTGTTATGACCATTGTACTTGGCGGATGCCGTAGGTACGAGTCCCATTGAGTGACAGCATTCGTGGAGAGCAACCTGGGCGATGTAGTCCGATATCAAATCGGCTGAAAGAGGCAATGGCACATTGCGCCAGTCGTTTGTGGGATTAACGGACCCGCCTGTGTCGAGATAAAAAGATCGGTATTGCTCTGGCAGAGACTCACGGATTGTTCCGTCGTACACATACGCAGCCCCCAATGGCGAGTCGTTGCGTTGATGGCAGTGTTCATTGGGGGTGCGTCCGAGGGCGCTGGTGTACCGTCCCGTTGCCGGATTCGTATATCTGCCGGTCTGAATAACGATGGTTTTGTGCGGTTGGGGAACGTTGGCGTCAGGCCCGACGACGACGATGTTGGCGCTTGGCGGGAAGATGGCCTGCACCTTTGCCGCTATGTCCGCGAATGCTGATGCGGCTTCCTGCGCCGTACAGCCGGCGAAGATGGTCACGTTCGTCGGCGGGAGCGTATTTGCGCCGGGATAGTCGAATACTATCGGCTGGCGGAACTCCTCAAGCACGGCGGCGTCCCATGTGATCTGGACGTACTGCGGGATGGCAACCGTCGAGGACTGCTCTTCTACGACATTGCCATTCGCGTCGAGGATTCGGCCCTTGACCGTCGCGAAGGGAGGCGGGACGTACTGGCCAGCCGCGACCGCCGGAAGGGCGCGGGCAAAGGTCGTGTTGGCATCGTACACGAGCGAGTCCGTGCCGTCCACGAGGGGCGCGGATGATGTCGCCTTCATGTCCCATTCCAGCGAGTGATGTCGGCCACCGGAAACACGCGTCCGCCTTTGGGTGCCGGGGGTTGACGGGTCGGTGTCGATCCAGGCGAGGTGCTGCCAGCCAGTCGCCGTTTCTCGTCCCGCCTCGGCCTCGATCATGTACTCCTCCTCGTCGTCAAGCGGGTGCCCGCAAGACGGATATGACACGTCAATCACCGTGTTGCTCGGGGATTGGGAGACTTCAACGCCCATGTGGTCGCGGCCGCCGCAGTACGTCACGATCGCCGTGCCGGCGAGGCCTTCAGGCGGGTTCGCGCCAACCGCCGCATGAAGCGTGACGGACGACGTCCATCCTTCGCCAAGTCCCGTCACCGTTGCGGACAACTTGTCGTCGGCAACCGCGACGTGACCGGTCATGTATTCAGGATCGAAAGTCCAGTTGAGCCTTTCGGCCAGTCCGGGGGTGTCCGGGATGCAGTGCGCAGTCACGAGGGCGCTTTGGCCCCTATGGACCACCTGCATCGTCGGGTAGAGGAACACACATGGCGCGTAGATGGTCGCACCGCCGCCACGGGATCCGCCGACTTCCATGCCGCCGCGCAGGGGCGGCGGGGGCGCATCGTAGGCCGTTGTGCAACTTGCAAAGACATTATCCCCGTTATCGACAAAGACGCCATCGCCCCCTTCAAGGGAGAGCCGGACGGGCAGCCCAGCCGTCCGCAGCTCAACGTTCCACACGGTTCCCGTCGGTATTGCGAAGGTCCATGAGTTCGTTTCGCAAAGCAGAAGCGGCAGGTCGCCAACCCGGAGAACAGCGCGATTGCCAATGGGCGTGGGGGCGTCGAGGCGCACTGTCACGGCGCGGTCGCCGGGCTGCGCGATGAAAAGCCGGTGGGCATAGTATGAACCCTGCGACCATCCGTCGGGGATGCCATCGTTGTCGGAGTCGGGATTGTTCGGGTCGGTGGCACCGTTCACCTCGTCATAGTCCGTCAGCCCGTCGCCGTCGGTGTCGGCGCGGCGCGGGTCGGTATGCGTCTGCATGATCTCCTGCCAGTCGGTGAGACCGTCACCGTCCGTGTCGCAGGTTCCATCTCCCAAGTCGCCGATGTAGGACCAGTGGACAGTGGTTAGAGGATAGTCGTTAGTGGTTAGTGAATTGGAGGAGTTGGGAGTGGAGGAGTGGAGGAGTTGGGCGGTGCCGTTGCGGAAGAGGCCTATGGAGGTGGAGGAGTTGGGGAGTGGAGGAGTGGGTGAGTAGCTGTAGATGACGTCGCCGTCTTCGCGGAACTCGGCCTGGAAGGAAACTGGCGTTGCCGGGTCGCGGTCAAGCAGGGCGTTTTCCCATGTTATGACGCGCGTTCCGCTGTCCGTGACGGCGGTCCAGATGCGGGACTGGCAATGATCGTTCCATCGGCTTGCGGGAAGGAAGCCATACGAACTCTGAAGCGGCGCATAGACCGTTATGTTGGAATAGGTCGTGTAGAGCGCCAGCTCTTCAATGGGGATGCCGGGGGCGGGCGACTTGACCGTGATGGTGCCGTCGGTCTGTATCCAAACCGGGTTCGCCGACGCAATGCCGTTCGTGAAGGCGTCGAAGAGCCAGAAGCCGTCATTGTGCGCCCCGCGCCGCGCAATGCGCTCGGCGAGTTGCGCGCCTTCCGGCATCGTGAAGTCGTGCGTCTCGTTCGTGGCAACGGACGATATGGAGTACCCGGTCAGCTGCGCTATTGCGGAAAAGGCGTTTGTGCAAAGCGTGGTGAGAGCCGGGGTGATGGAACGCAGTCCCTCGCCAATCATTCCGCCCAGTTGCTTGCTGGAGCCGTATGCGAAGACGGCGATGAAGAAAGCCAGAGCCACGGACTGCGCGAAGCGCGAAAGACCGCGCCACCCGTGCAAGAGCGGCGCGAACGCGCCGTGACGATAGGCTCGATATGCGAAGGGCGCGACCGTCAGAAGCGCCAGCAAGATAGCAAAGATTTGACGCACGAGACTTGTCATCTGAAGATGAGCTGCGTCCCGTCGGGCGCGTTGCGGACGGCAAGGTTTTCAAGCGTCGGCTCGACTCCGCGCACGGACAGGCGGAGGACATTCCACGACAGGGCCGATGGCATGGCGAAAGGATTTGCGGAAATGGGCGTTTCGCCATCGAGAAGGGCGATGTCGCGAAGCGTGCCGTTCGGGCGTATGCCGAGTTTCAGCGTCAGCATCTTGCGGACATCCTTATTCGCCGGAACGACATCAATGCGATTCGTGAGGCCTGGCGCCGCCAGAAACCACAGGCCGGAATCCCAGCCGAAGCGCAGCGACTCTTCGGATGGCGAAAGAACCCCATCGACGGGCGCGGCATCGTTGTCGACTGCAACTTCGACATTATTTGATGCCGTGGCGTCAAGCGAAAGCGCAACCGAGAATGTGCGGCTGCCGATGAATGGAGTTATGGAAATGTTCGTCGAAACCTCCGTGTCTGCAAAGTCTGTCGCCGGGAGTGTAGGTAGGGCGATGCGCTCGGCGGAAGCGATTGCAGCCGAAAGGGTGAATAACTGAATGGCGAGGTAAGACCTCATGCGAATTAGTGTAGCAAAAGGAGGTTTGGCCGCAAAGGAGCGCAAAGACGTATTTAGCCTCGAAGGAATCCGTGTTCGTAAACTTTCGGTTTGATCTTGGCGGCAAGCGCCTTGACCGCCGAGCGGAGCGCGGCGATACGTTCGTTATACCCAGCGTCGGACGAGTCGGGGTTCATGTGCCCGTTGGGCTTGAAGCCTTGGAAGTGCGCCCGGATGTCGTAGAACGAGGCGTCGGGCAACGTGGTCTGTTGCGCATGGTAGTAACGCCACAGTTCGCGTCCGGCGTCAAGCACCGCACGGGCATCCGGGGAAAGCGAGTTTATAGGGGCACCATAAGGTTCCGAAGGATTCTCCGCCGCTTCAGGGACATCATCCAGGTCCAGCGCAGACTGCACCGGCCCGCTCGGAGCGCTTGCTCCACTCTTCTTTCCCCGTAGCCAATCCGACATGAAGTGCGACGCGAAGGCACTTGTACAGCCAACCTCATCCTCCGTGAACGGAATCCAATGGTTCACGCCCGCCTTGCACGAAATGCGGTTCTGCCCGTGGAACAGCGCGTAGATGATGCAGTCCAACTGGAACTCGCGATCCGCCTTCCAGGTGTCTTTAGGCCATAGAAACTGGTCGCGGTCGTTCAGCCAGTCGGCGGCGATACAATGGCGGATGGAAAAATAGATACAAGAGGCAAGGGCGTTCGTTCTCGTGACGGGCTTGAAGAACGTCGATGTCTCGTTGCTGCGCTCCGAGAGAATGACGATCTCGTTCTGATGCTGGAAGTCATTGCCGTTGCATACCATCCAGCCGAGGATTTCTGATTCCATCGGATTTTTCCATGTTGGGCGCATCCAGTCATTCAGCAACGGAACGCCGTCATAGGAGAGTATTTCCTTGTCTGGCAATCGATTTCCAGATGCGTCATAGACTTCAAAAAGGCAATGCTTGAATCTCTCTTTCGCAGTTGTATCCCAGACCATGAAGCCAATCGGAAACGGCCCCTTAACATTGTCGAACGATTCTGCGGGAACTACGAATCCCGCGCAGAGCCTTGCAAGAAAACCTTCACGGAACAATCGAAAGTAAGGTCCGTTCAAATGCTTAAGTTTTGAAAACTCCGCGATGATGCACCCTGGGATGTCGGCATATATCCGAGCCAGAAACTGTGCGAACAGCTCTCGTTTCGCAAACGCGGCTAGCATCGCAGAAGACCTGTCTCTCACGGCGGTTTCATTCGAAACACCAACTTTCGCCTTCTTTGACTTTGTACTTCCCGCCTCCGCATACGGCGGGTTCATGAACACGACCAGTTTCCGCCTCTTTTCGGGGTCTTTTACAATGTCACGAAGTCCATCGGGCAGTTTATCGAAGGAGTCGTTGAGAAAGTCGAACTGGAAGACATGGTTGTCGAATAGGGCCGCGCCGTTTCTGATGCGCTCGTGGACGATGTCCACGTCGGCCTGCTGGAGCGTCGAGAGCCAGACGTGGTGCTTCGCCTTGGGGTCGAGTCCGGCCAGGAGATTGCCGGTGCCGCCGGCGGGATCCCAGACATCGTATTCGTCCTGCCAGTCCTCGCCAAGGACGGAGGCAATGGCCTCCTGCGCCTTCTCCACCCAGATCTGCGGCGTGAAGAAGGAACCCTGCCGTTCGCGGACGTCGGGCGGCATCAGGAGATCGCGGCGCTCGTTGATGAACTCCCAGAACTCCTTGCGGGGCGGGCGTCGGTACTGGTTCCAGAACGCCGTGTGCGCCTTCTGCCCGTCGTTGAAATCGACGCGCTTCTCGTTGAGAATGCCCGAGGGGTCGAGCTGGCGGTCGGCGAGGTAGTGGTTGCCGCGCAGCACGACGAAGAGCTTCTGCATGAGCGTGGCGTTGTCCTTCGAGAGGAGGTCGGCGAGGAAGAAGTCGGCGTCGTGAATGCCCTGTTTCCGGGCCAGCGCCCAGTTGATGGCGATGGAGGGCTTAACTGCCTTGAGCCACTTCTGATAGACAAAGGGAAAGTTGTTGCGCGTCACCTGCAGCTGGCTGGTGCCCGTCGCGCCGACGACGAGGTTCTTCTTCGTGAACTTCGCGAGGTCGGGGTCGCTGAAAAGGAACTGGACGAGGTTCGCGCCCACGATGGGTTGGACAAGCCCTAGGACGTGGGCGAAGGCGGGGGTGGTCCAGTCCGAGGGCGTGGCTGTCCAGTCGATATCGCTGCGGAAGAGGAGGTCGAGGACCGTGTGCCAGGGGAGGAAGGCGATCTTCTCTGAATCAAAGGCGCCGAGGAACGGGGGCGGGCTGTGCTTTTCATACGTCTTCTCCCCGCCGATGGTAAGGACGAGCTGCGCGAAGAGCGGGGCAACGTCCCTGTGGATGCCGTTCTTCGCCTCCGCCCACAGGAGCGACTCCGTTTCCCATAGCGTCGGCCCCTGGTCCTTGGGCTGGACGCAGAAGTCGATCTTCCCCAGAATCCGCGTGCAGTCATACGACGGGAACAGGTCCGCAGCCACCTTGTTCTTGATCTCCTCTTCCTTGAGCTTCGGATCGTAGGCCATGTCTCTTCCTTCCGTCCCCGTCGCGACGGGAGGAAGACGAATCGGCACATAAAAGGGACGCGCCCTTCCCCTTGACCTCATACTCGTTGGAGGTGCCTCGGATGGACCTTTGCATGGGTATGAGCAAGCAGAAAAAGCGCGCCCTACGCGGGCGCACCCTGCCAACTCGATGTCCATGCAAGAAAAGTTTCCGAGGCTTTCCAACGAACGTCGCGTTGCGCAGATGCGCAAAATCAGTTGTGGTTAGTTGTTAGTCGTCAGTCGTTAGTCGTTAGTACAAGTGTCGGGAGTCCAACGTCCCGATACGGCTACTATCTTAAGCGAATCGTCATGCGCTTGCAATCGGAAAAGATCGAAAAAAGATCGAAATACATGTTGCGGGGACAGGGCGGCATTTGGCATAATACCTTCCGTAGTCTGGGAATAGAAAACTATGATGGTACGCAACAAACTTCTCTTCATCACGGTATTAGCCATGGCCATTGGACTTCAATGCGAGGCCGACACGCTCGGCAAGTGGTTCTTGTTCGGGGACGCCCCGCTTACCGTCGCCGTGACCTCCGCCGCGCCCTGCGCCGTGTATGTCGATGGCAAGGTCCAGGGATGGATGGCAGGCGGGGACGCGCCTGAGTATTTCCGCCTTGTGAGCGGCAAGGGCTGGCGCTACTCCACGCTCGTGAGCGAAGCCTCCCCCCACGGCATCGGCGTCAAGGTGCTTCCCGCCGACGAGGCGGCGAAGGTGAAGGTCTCCGACATAGTCCTCGGCAGCGCTAAGTTCAATTGCGACGAAGGCCGCAAATGGCTGTACCGCCTGAATGGCGGCAAAAGACTGGTATTCAAGGCGAACGGGACCTACCGTGGATACCCGACGGCCTCCATATACTGCAAAAAGCCGGGCTCGATCAAGGTGAGCTGGGGCGACCGCGAGACCACGCTCGTGAAGACGAACGCCGGCGCTGTCGCCTTCGCTCCGGTCGCGCTAACGGACGCCGACGCTATTGAATTCGGATGCGAAAGCGGCGAGTTCGAGGTCTCCGGCGTCGGCTTCACGACCGTCGCGGACAGCGCGACGGCCGCCACGGAGTTCACCTCCAGCGACGCGCGCCTCAACGAGTCGTTCACGGCGGCGAAGCGCCTCTGCGACCGCGAGAATATGGCGGCTGTCGTTTGCGAGGGACTCGGCCTCAAGTCGATCGACGAGGCGGCGAAGATCGTCACGGTCGATCCGATGACCAAAAACGGCCGCACCTTCTGCGGCGTCAAGCTGCCCGTCGCGGACGGCATCCTCGACATCCGCTGGATGCGCGAGACCCCGGACGAGATGGCTACCGTGTCCCAGACCCTTCCGGAAGGCTGGAAGCTCGTCCGCGACTTCGACATGCAGGCCGAGTGCCAGCGTCTCTGCGACAGCGCCATCGCCGACGGCATGGAGGGCGGCGTGCAGTTCTGCGCGTACAAGGGCGGCAAGAAGATCGTCGATGTCTGCGCCGGGCATCTCTCCACCAACGAGAACGCAGAAGCCGTGCGGAGCGACACCCTCTTCCCGATCTTCTCGACCGAGAAGCCGCTTCTCGCCACCGCTTGCCACCGCGCCGTCGAGCGCGGGCTAATGGACTACGACAAGCCGCTCTGCACATGGTGGCCGGAGCTCACAGGCGACGGCAAGGAAAAACTTACGCTGCGCGAGACGCTCGCCTACCGCACCTGTCTCCCCGGCGGCGCGCCCGGCGGCAAGAACAACCCCGTCTGCGACCACAGCCTTTCCGACCGCGAGCTCTGCGACTGGGACTTCGTCTGCAAGGTCGCGGCCGCCGACAAGCCGAACGGCGTCCCCGGCACGACGCAGGCCTACCTCCCCTACGCCTACGCGTGGATGGTCGGCCACCCGCTCGAAGTCGCGCTCGGCAAACCCCTCAAGCAGGTCCTCGACGAGGAGGTGCTCATCCCGTCCGGCATCGAGAAGGACTTCTACTTCGTGGTTCCGCGCGAGGAGTACCCGCGTGTCGCGCTCTACTGGTCGGGGCAGTTCGTCGAGAACATGAACGAGGACTGGGCGCGCCAGGCGATCATGCCGTCAGCGTGGGCGGTCTCTTCCGCCGATGCGCTGTGCCGGTTCTACAACCGGCTCTGCGGGTACGACGGCAAGCCGCCGCTGATCCGCAAGGAGACGCTTGACGCCGCACTCAAGCCGTGCCGCCACCCAAGCGACCCGCTGCCGTCCGAGGAGTCGATCAAGCGCGACTGGTTCATGCTCTTCGGCATGGGCTACGGACTCTGGGGCGAAGCCGAGCGGATGGACCGCGTCTTCGGACACGGCGGTGCCGGAGGCTCCGAGGCTCTGGTCGACCGCGACAACGAACTGGTCGTCGCCTTCACCGCCAACATCCCCAGGGGCTGCATCGAGCTACGCGACCGCCTCTACGAAGTCGTCGGCATGCGCTGGCGCTACTGGAACGACAATGTGAGCATCCAGGACCTGCAGATGACGACCGCGTCCGGCGGCAACTACGGCAAGGGTATCACATCGCACTAGAGCGGACTGCGGCGCGGGTTTTCTTGACACTCCTGCCGCCGTTTGGTACCTTCTTCAACGGAAAAACCGCGAGGCGTTTCCCGCTTCCGGTTTTCATTGGACCGCCGCCTTGCGCGGCGGGTGGATCGGAAAACGGCCCTGTCTGGTACGCGAAACAGCCGAAATCCCTGTTCCACGCGATGTTCAGGGTGCCGAAACGCCTGACGGACCGCACGCCTCCTCCGGGGGGAAGCGCGAAAACAGGCCGGGGCGCCCACCTGGCTACAGGGAACATAGGGACGAAAGCGATACGGCCCGATGGGGTTTTTATTTTGCCTCCTCATCCGGAGGTGCGGCATCTTGCCGCGCAGGCGCGGCGTAGGTCGTCGGGTTATCGGGATATCGGACGGCGGCTGCGCCGCCTTTATCGGGATTTCGCGCCGGGATTTCGGCGCTTCGCTTGGATCGGGATATCCGAAACAAGCGCGGCGGGACGCCGCACCTCCACACGTACTACTCACTAGAACTAGTCCCTAGAACTAAAAATACAGATCGCGTTCGCCGGCGCAGATGCGGTTGTAGCGCTCCATGACGGTCGGGAAGAACTTCGGGTACATCTCCTTGATCGCCGCCAGTTCGGCTTCGATGACCGGCTCGCACGCCTTTATGCTTTCGGGCGATGCGAAGTCGTCCAGCCACTCGCGGTAGGTGAGCACCGCGTTGATCTTGCAGAAGGTCCCCTCGCGCCCGGTCTTGAGCGCGTCCAGGATGCATCCGCCCGTGCGCCCGCAGCGGTAGCCGGCGGTGCAGAACGAAGTGATGACGCCCTGCTTCGCGAGATCGACGATCATCTCCTCTAGCGAGCGCGTATCGCCCAGCATGAACTGCTGCTCGTCGATCTTCTGCTCCTTGTTCGCAGCCGAGTAGCCGCCGATGTCGATGCGCGTTCCGGCATCCATCTGCGTGAGGCCGATTCTGAGACAGCGGTCGCGCAGCTCCTTCGACTCGCGCGCGGTGACGATGAGGCCGGTGTAGGGCACGGCGAGACGGAGCACGAGGACCGCCTTGAAGAAGTCGTCGTCGGTGAAAGCGCTCTTGGCGTTGGCCACGTCGGAGCCGGACGCCGCATGCATGCGCGGGACCGAGAAGGTGTGCGGACCGATGTTGACGAAGCGCTCCAGCTCGCGGGCATGCGCGCACATGGCGGCCACATCGAACTTCCAGTCGGGGTTGAGGCCGAAAAGTACGCCGAGTCCGACATCGTCTATGCCGGCGTCGAAGGCGCGGTGCATGCACGTCACGCGCCAGCCGTAGTCGCCCTTGACCGTGTCCGCCGGATGCATCGCGGCGTACACCTTGTGGTCGTAGGTCTCCTGGAAGACCTGGAAGGTGCCGATCCCGGCGTCGTGGACGATCTTCAGATCGTCGATGGACATCGGCGCGGCGTTGACGTTGATGCGGCGCACGGTGCACTCGCCTCTGCGCATCTTCACGCGGGCGGAGTAGATCGACGCAAGGGAGTCGGCGATGAAGCGGGCGCCGGTCATCGGATGCTCGCCGTATACGGCCATGACGCGCTTGTGTCCGCCGCGTATCATCGCCTCGGCCTCGGTCTTGATCTCGTCCATCGTCAGGCAGCGCCGCTTCTCGCGGACGTTGTCGGCGCTGAAGCCGCAGTAGCGGCAGCGGTTGACGCAGTAGCTCGAGATGTACATCGGCGCGAAGGTGACTACGCGGTTGTCGTACACCTTGTGCTTGACCTTCCACCCGGCGTCCGCCATCTCGGCGATGAGGTCAGGATCGTCCACGGCGAGGAGCGCCGCGACCTCCGGACCGGAAAGGGTCTGTATCGCGAGGGACTTCTGGATTATGTCGCGGACGCGGGCCTTGTCCGGCTTTGCGTTGTCCGCGATCTCGGCGCGTATAGCGTCGTCGTCGATGAAGTCGCGCCCGTCCTTGCAGTAGCGGTCGATCTCGTCCCGCTTGATCATCTTTGAAAGCATGTCGGCCGAACCGCCATGCGTGGCGATATCACTCATTTTCGATCCTTGCATATCGGGGGCCTTCCCCCCGCAAAACAGTCTTTTGATTATACCACTCCCTCAAGGGCGCATCCTCTCATCCCCCAGAAACCGCCGGAGACGGCGAACGAGCCGTCGGAGGCCCGGGCGAAATCGAGGTCCATGCGATTGACGTCCCGGATGAGATGGCAGGATAGATGGAAGGCGCCGGAGTCGTCCGTCATGCCGCTCGCCGCGACGGGGCTTCGGGAGGCATATCCGGGGATGAAGTCAAGCGACGGAGGGTTGAGCGTAAGCTCGCCAATCGCCCATCCGCCGTCGCCGACCGGAATACGCTGAAGTCCGGCCTGGCCATCGATCTCGAGCGTCCATCCGTCGGTCCCGGCGTCGAACACGCGGAGCGACTTCACTCCCCGTGGGTTGCCCTTGAGCTGGAAAAGCATGCCATCAAACGGAAGAGGCTTGCGTCCGGCGCCGCGAAGCGGCTCCACCGCCAGTCTCCAGCATCCATCGCGCAGTGCGGCCAGAGCCGCCGGATTCTCCGGCAGCGGCTTGTCCCCCATTGCAGGCAGAAGTATCTCCCATACTAGGTCGATCTCCTTCTGCATGTCGCGGACGGAGGCGTTGATCGAGACGACCGCGTCCTTGTCGGGGATGATGATCGTGTACTGGCCGGATGCGCCATCGGCGCGGAAGGAGTCGTTGTGGCACCGCCAGAACTGGAACCCGTAGCCCTGCTCCCAGTCGGTCCCCTCGCCCACCGACTGCGGGCCGACATGCGCCCATCCGCTCCAGGTATGGCGCGCCGTGGCGAGTTCGGTCCATTCACGCGAAAGCACACGTTCACCATTCCAAAGACCCTTGTCGAGGTATAGCTGCCCGAAGCGCGATATCTCGCGGGTCGTCATCCGCATCCCCCATCCGCCGCACGGGATCCCGTCCGGCGACATGTCCGATGTGCCGTTGGAGATGACGATCCTGTTGAAGAGCCGGTCGCGCAGCAGCTCCATCATCGGGCGGCCGGATCTGCGCTCCACTATCGCGGCGAGGACGTAGGTGGCGTCGGAGTCGTACTTGAAGCCGGTGCCCGGTGGGTTGGCGATCTCCTTGGCGAGGAAGCCCCGCACCCAGTCGCCCTTGGAACCGACCTCGTTCGCGAGGATGTGGTCACGCGGCGCGCCGACGTTCATCGTTAGGAGGTCGCGGACGCGCATTTGGCGCAGGTTCTCCGAAGGCGAAGCCGGGGCGCTCTCGGGGAATATGTCGATCACGCGCTCGTCCAGCCCCACGAGGCCTTCATCGACTATCAGACCGATGGCGGTGGATGTGAACGCCTTCGAGTGGGAATAAAGGGCATGGGGGACGCGGAGCGTGTCGAACGGACTCCATGTTCCTTCGGCGACCACCTTGCCATGTCGCCTGATCACAAACCCATGCATGCACCCCGCCGGGCCACCGGGGAAGAACCTCCCGCATTCGGCGATGTAGTCGGAAATGGCCTTCGAGGGCATGCCCTGCGATTCCGGGGAGTGAAGCGGCTCCGAGCCGTCAGCCGCGATCAGTGCTTCGGTTGCGTTGCTCATGATGTGGATATTCTATCAGTTGGCCGCCCTCCGGACCGCATGTGCGACCCTTTCCACGGACACCATGCCGGATGTCCGCATCATCAGCAAAGGAAAGGATCCATCATGCATACCACAGCAATCAAGGCCATCGCCCGATATGAACTCCGCCCGGTCTGCGGAAGCCTGTTCAAAAGGAAGGGGGCGCGATATCTACCCGCGACAAGCGACATATCCGCCCCCTTCTGGTTCGAGTTCCACACGCCAGGACATAAGAGCGGCGTCAGCCGCCTCGCCCTGCGGACGAGGGATCCGGCGGAGGCCATGCTCAGGGCCAACGCGCTCGTCTGGAAGGCCCGCCAATTCGCGGACGAGCAGTTCCTGCGCGACCGTATGACGCAAAGGATCCGCGCCGCCATGGTCCAGGCCGGATCGGATGTTCCAAGGGCCTACGAGACCCCGCGTCTAGCCACGGTCCAGAGCGTCCGCGCGGGACGCATCACCCTTGACGAACTCTGGGCGGCGGTGAAGCCCAGATACGACGCGAGGGCGAAATCGCTGGAGCTATACAGGACGCAGACGGCCAAGTTCGTCAAGTACGCCCTTCGGCATGGGATATCCTGCATAGACGAGGTCACCCGCGACTTCGCCGAGGGATACGCCAGATGGCTCTTCCCCCGCGTCACGACTGCGCAGAAGCACATCGGCACGCTCCGCCGCGAATGGTCCTTGCTCTTCCCCGATTCTCAGACCAACCCATGGAACCTCGGCATACGGCTTCAGCCCAAGGAGAAAGACCATGCCATGAACTATCGGTGCCTCACCCTCAACGAGGTCAGGCGCATACGCCAGACCGCCGCAAGGCTGGCCGCGAACCCCTCCCTTCTGGCAGGTTCGCGGTTGCGCGTCTTGTCCCCGGCGATACTCCTGGACATGTGCGACGCCATCGTCTTCTCATACCGCTACGGTCTTCGCATCGGCTCGATCGGAAAGATACGGGGCAAGGACTTCGACACCGAAACTGGCACATGGACGCACAGGCCGCCGAAGACATCGCGCGCCACGCTTGGCATGGACTACCCGATACTGCCGGACATAGCCGAGATACTCGCCCGCAGGGGAGTCGCAGGCAACGCCCCGATCTTTCCCGCCTTCGCGAAGGCGCATTCGGCGGCGGAGCAGAAGCTTAACCAGGCGATCAAGGCGGTGTTCCGTCTCTCCGGGGTCGAGGACTCCAGACTGAAGGGACGCGCCTCGTGGCACTCGTTTCGCGCCACATTCATCACGCGCCTCACCGAGGCCGGGTGTCCGCATTCGATAGTCAAGGAACTCGCCCAGCACGCCAAGGGTGATGTCACACAGCGCTACATCCACACTTCAATGGAGACCAAGCTCGAATGGCTCTCGAAAATCCCGCCTCTCGGCGACATAGACCTGACCGTAAGGGGTCAGTGAAGTGCGGGGCTGATTTGCCTCGCGCCAAGTTCGCCATATCCGCAAAGTTTGGCAGAGCCGGCGATGCGGGCATCGCGGGTGCTGGCGGGTGCGCATGTCATGCTTGCATGAAGATGCGCATCCGCTGCACCGAAGGACGCCAGGGGCGGCCCGCCGCGACAAAGGCCTCCGTGTTTCGCGCGGAGCGCATATTACTTTGCGACACCCGCCCCGTAAGTCCTCGTCCAGCGCTACCGGCGCGATGTCGTGGGATGATGACGACATGGACGGCTGGGGCTTCCGCCTCGAAGCGGACTATCCGCTCATTGACATAGCAGACTGGGCGAAGATTGGCGCCTTCGCCGGCTTCCGCGGATTCTGGGATGTCAAGGGCAGGTCCGCCGGAGGCGGCGCCGGAGTCGCAACCCGCACCACGACAACAACCTCGGGCACCGCCACAAAAACGACAGACTATTTCTATGACGTGACTGCGCCGCTCAACCTCGACGGCACACTCGACTTCCCGAACGCCGAGATCTTCGAGGGAAGCGTGGTCAGGTACACGCCGTCTGGCGACTCTTCCTCGCACAAGCGCACCGCCGCTTTCTCCATCGCAAAGATCGAGGCGGAGGCGGACATCTACCAGACTGCGATTGGGGCATCGCTTCGCTTTGATACCGGACGCCTTGCTCTTTCCCTCCGCCCGTCACTGCTTCTAAACTGGATTGATGCCGAGGCGACTCGGACGGAAGTCCTTGCGACCGCGGCGGGCAAGGTGAAGGGGGCATGGACCGACAAGGCGGATGACTGCGCTTTCGCGCTTGGGGCAGGGCTTGATCTCATTGCCGAATGCGCCTTGTCCGACAACTGGTCGCTTTGGGTCTCCGGCGGGTATGAGTGGATCGGCAAGGTCGAATTCGACATTGGCCCGCAAAAGGTGGAAATCGATCCGTCGGCCTGGACTGCCACCGTTGGCGTTGCATTCTCGTTTTAGAGCGGTCCAGGAAAAGGCGTTGAAGAGCGTTGAAGGGCGTTGAAGAGCGTTGAAGAGCGTTGAAAGGTTTGGAGGGTTTCTGGTTCCGAGTTTTTTAGTTAGTCACTCGTCACTCGTACCTCGTCACTCTTCATTCGTCACTCGTACCTCGTACTTCGCAGCGCAGCAGCGCGACGGTGTCGGATCCCGTTTCGGCGAGGCGCCACTCAATGCGGGCGACGCGCTCGATGAAGCGCCTGTCATGGCTGACGATGATCATCGCGCAGGGGCATTCGACGAGGGCGTCCTCCAGGCATTCTATGCCAGGCAGGTCGAGATGGTTGGTAGGCTCGTCCATCACCAGCAGATGTATGCCGCGGTTGACGCCTAGGGCAAGCATGAGTTTGCGCACCTCGCCAGGGCTGGGGCATTCGCTCTGGAGGAGCCGTCCGGGGCGCGAGCCGAGGCGGCTCACGCTTGTCATCACGCGGCCAAGCTCCTCGTCGTGGAGTTCCTTGACTTCGGCGAGTAGTCTTGCGGACTCCTCGGCGGTGATCTCCTGCGGCACCACAAGGATCTTGTCCTCAGGAACCCGGGCGAAGGGCATGATGTGGCGCAGGAAGGTGCTTTTGCCGATCCCGTTTGGACCAGTGAGGGCGATGCGGTCCGTGGGCGAGACGCGCAGATCCGGATAGACGAGGCGGCGTCCGCCACCGAGCGGCGCCTCGCCGGCGTCGAGGACGAACACGGCGTCGCGCTTCGACGCCTCCCCGCCGTCGAGCCAGAAGCCCATCTCGTACTCCTTGCGGACGGCGAACGCCTTGCGCTGGGCGTCGGCCTTAGCGGCGCGCTTCGAAATGGCGGCGGACTGGGTGACTGCCCAGGAGTTCTTGCCCGTGAGCTTGGCGAGGTTGCGCTTGGCGCGTCCGTCATGGTCGTTGGCGGTGATGCGGTCCTTGCGCGAAGGCTTGTTCCTGGCGGCCAGCTGCTGGGCGAGCTCGAAGCGGCGCTGTGCCGAGGCGTGGAGGGTCCGCGACTCGACCACGGCCTTCTCGTGACGCTCGCGAATGTGCTCCTGCTCGCGCCGGTCCTGCTCCTCGCCTTCGGTCACCCCGCCCGGGCGCATCGTTGCCGAAGGCGGGAAGATGAAGAGGCACTGCGAGCAGAGCGCATCCAGGAACTCCCTGTCGTGGCTGACGATCAGACCGGCGCCATGAAACGCCTTGAGGGCTGAAAGAAGCGTGTCCTTGGCGGATGCGCCGAGGTGGTTCGTTGGTTCGTCGAGGGCCAGCACCTGAGGTCCGGAGGCGAGCGCGACGCCGATCTGGACCCGCTTACGCTCGCCATGGCTCAACGTCTCCCAGCGTCCGGCCCATTCGGGGCGTATGTCGAGACGGACACGCCAATCGACCGCCTCGAGCGAATCGTCCGCCATGAAATCGTCGAAGCCATCTGGGGCGGTGTCGGTGCGCTGAACGACGTAGCTGGCGGCGCCGATGGTCGATATGGAGCCCGCCGACGGCTCCAGCTCGCCGGCGGCAAGCCTGAGGAGCGTCGTCTTGCCGCACCCGTTGGCGCCGACGATGCCGGTCCAGCCGCCCTGCGGGAAATAGGCAGTCACATCGGAGAGAAGGTCGCCGGGCATGCCGTCGTAGGCGAACGAGACGCGGTCGAACTTCAGCGACGGTCGCATGCTACGCGGCCTTCCCGCCCTTTCGGCGCAGGCGATGGAGCGTGACCTCAGCCGGGCAGAAGTAGCGCACCGGCAGACCACACCCACCGGTGCCGCGCGAGGTGTAGCCCTGCATACGGCCGTCGGTCCAGCGTCCGGAGATGAAGCGGCGTGATGCGCGGTCGTTGTTGAGTATCGGGATGCCGCCGGGAAGGCAGACCTGTCCGCCATGCGTGTGGCCGCAGAGCATCGCGTCAAAGCCGGCGGCTGCGGCCTCGGCATGTATGACCGGCGAATGCGAGAGCAGTATCCGCACCGCCGCGTCCGGGGCCGACGCCATGGCGCGGCCGATGCTGTGCGTCTGGTAGATATACGGGTCGTCCACGCCGGCGATGACGATGGACGCGTCGTCGCGCCGGATGACGTCGTGTTCGTTCAGGAGGATCCTGTAGTCGGCTCGCTCAAGGGGTGCGACCATGTCGAGCGTGTCGTGGTTGCCGAGGACGGCGTAGGCCGGGGATGGAAGAGATCGACGGAGCTCCGACATCAGCGCGATGGCGTTCGTTGGGTCGCCGACGGTGAGGTTCATGTAGTCGCCCGTGAGGACGCAGACATCGCATGCCACGCCACTGACGGCACGCGACACGGCTCCGATGATCGCGGGGTCGATGTCGATGTGCAGATCGCTCAGGTGGAGTATCGAGAAGCCTTCGAGGGCCTCGGGAAGATTGGCGACGGGGATGTCGTTCTCAACCACCCTGACATCGAGGAAGTTGCGAAGGCCGCGGCGGTACAGGCCGAACGCCTTCAGCATCGCCACCTCGATCGGGCGGAATACATGGATCTTCAGATAGGTGAACTTCGGCGACACATAGCGGCAGGCCTCCGCGATGCGGTCGTGCTCCCCCTGCCTGCGCTTGGCATGGAGCGACTCGCCCATTCGTCTGGCCAACACGGCTTCGCCTATATCATCCATGCGCTGAGGAGGTCATCCTTGTACAAGGTCGCCGGATCGGCGATGCCGGCCATGCGGCTACAGCGACGACATGCCGCGGATCTTGCCTTCCTTGCGGCGCTTCTCGATGATCGTCTGCGCCATCTCGAACGGGACGGCCTCATACCTCTCGAAGGACATCGAGAAGGTGCCGCGCCCCTGCGTGAGGGTGCGGATCGTGTTGGAGTAGCCGAACATCTCGGAAAGCGGGACGAATCCGTGCACGATCTTCGTCGGGCCGCGGTCCTCCATGCCCTCGACGCGTCCGCGACGCTGGCAGAGCGACCCGGTTGCGGCGCCCATGAAGTCCTCGGGAACCGTGACGTCGACCTTCATCACCGGCTCGAGAAGGCGCGGGTTGCCCTTCATGAAGCACTGGCGGAAGCACTGGCGGCCGGCCTCGGCGAAGGCGAACTCGCTGGAGTCGACCTCGTGGTAGGTGCCGTCGAAGACCGTGACCTTGACATCGACGACCGGATAGCCGGCAAGCGGCCCGGAATCGAGGGCGCTGATGACGCCCTTCTCGACCGCCGGGATGTACTCGTTCGGGATCGCGCCGCCGTGGATGTCGTTGACGAACGTGAAGCCGCGACCGGGCTCCTGCGGCTCGACGCGCAGATAGACATGGCCGTACTGTCCGCGACCGCCGGTCTGCTTGGCGTGCTTGTACTGGCCTTCGTTCGGGATCGTCATCGACTCGCGGTAGGCGACCTCGGGGCGGCCGACCTCGCAGTTCACCTTGTACTCGCGGCGGACGCGCTCGACAAGGACCTCGAGATGAAGCTCGCCCATGCCGGCGATGATCGTCTCTTCGGTCTCCTGGTCGAACTCCACGGCGAACGTCGGATCCTCAGCCGCAAGAGCGTGGAGCGCCTTGCCGAGCTTCTCGTTGTCGTTGCGGGACGCCGGCTTGATGGAGACGGATATGACCGGCGGCGGGAACTCTATCGTCTCAAGCGTGATCGGGTGGCCCTTGTCGCAGAGGGTGTCGCCAGTGCGGGTGTTGCTGAGACCGGCCACGACGACGATGTCGCCGGCGTGGGCCTCCTCGAGCGCCTCCTGCTTGTCCGCGTGCATGCGGAAAATGCGGCCGACGCGACCGGTCTTGCCGAGGGAGGAGTTCAGGACCTCCTCGCCGACATGCAGCGTGCCGGAGTAGATGCGCACGTACATGATGCGGCCCATGTGGATGTCCGACACGATCTTGAAGGCGAGGCCGGCGAACGGGGCGGCGACATCGGGATCGCGCGTTTCCTCGCTGTCGCCGAAGGCACGGACCGCGCCGATGTCGAGCGGCGACGGCAGATAGCGCACGACGCCGTCCATCATGAGCTGGACGCCCTTGTTCTTGAAGGCGGTGCCGCAGAAGACGGGCACCAGGCTGCGGCCGACGCATCCTTTGCGTATTCCGCGGATGATGTCCTCCTTCGAGAGGTCTCCGTCCGCGAAGAACTTCTCCATCAGCTCCTCGTCCTGCTCGGCGGCGGACTCCACCATCTTCTGGCGCGCCTCCTCGCATGCCACCTTGATGTTGGCCGGGATGTCGGAGTAGATCATCTTCACGCCGTTGGTCGCCTCGTCGAAGCGCACGGCCTTCATCTCGATGAGGTCAACGACGCCCTCGAACGTGTCGGACGCGCCGATCGGATAGACCATCATCACGGGGTTGGCCTTGAGGATGTTGCGGATTTCATCGACGGTCCCGAGGAAGTCTGCGCCGATGCGGTCCATCTTGTTGACGAAGCAGATCTTGGGAACCTTGTAGTTCTCGGATTGGCGCCAGACCTGCTCCGACTGCGGCTGCACGCCGCCGACGGCGCAGAATACGGCCACGGCGCCGTCGAGGACGCGCAGCGAACGCTCGACCTCGGCGGTGAAATCGACATGCCCCGGGGTGTCTATGAGGGTGATGCGGTGCTCCTTCCACGGGACGACCGTAGCTGCGGAGGCGATCGTGATGCCGCGCTCCTGCTCCTGCTCCATCGAATCCATCGTGGCGGCGCCGTCATGGACCTCGCCGAGCTTGTGGTTGACGCCGCTGTAGTAGAGAATGCGCTCCGAGCATGTCGTTTTGCCCGCGTCGATATGGGCCATGATGCCTATGTTGCGGACCTTGTCTAGTGGGAATGCCTCTGCCATGTCTTGCTCGCTTTTCCTGAAAAAAAGTATTTAAATATTTTGCCAGAACCGTCCTTGCGAAGCAAGCCGTATTTGCGGATTGTCGCGCACACATCCGGAGGTGCGGCATCTTGCCGCGCACATACCCGGAGGTGCAGCATCTTGCCGCGCACACATCCGGAGGTGCGGCGTCCCGCCGCGCACATATCCGGAGGTGCGGCATCTTGCCGCGCACACATCCGGAGGTGCGGCATCTTGCCGCGCACCCATCCCACACACAAGCCTTGCGCGGAGCGGGCGTGACGATCAAGAGCACGCGACAATGGAGCGGCGATAGACGGCACCGGCAGCATCGGTGCCAAGGTTCCTGAAGAAGTCCTGCCATTCCCGGTTTGTCTGGACCGCGTCGCGGAACTCCGGAAGAGTAAGCCCCTCGCGCTCCTTCGCGCTGATCGACGTGGTCCTGCTGACGGCGATGTAGTCGTCCCATGGCACATCGACTTTGTACGGAACGCCGTTGCGCGCCACGACCACCACCGTGTCGACGCGGTGCTCCACGCGAAAGCCGCTGGCCGTGACGTCGATGGACGCCACCTCGCCGTCGCGGCCCACGACCCTCGTCTTGAGGATGTTCCGAGTGACAGACTGCGGATTGCGGAAGCGGTCCTCGCCCATGAAGTTCGCCAGTGCCTCGTGCTCCCAGAAGCATGACCTGTGATCGAGGACGTCGCGGTAGATGTTCTCATGGGTGCGGGTCTGGCTGTAGAGCGGGATCGAGAGCAATGGCGCCAGCGCGAACCATGTCGATTTGAAGAACCGTCCGCAGAAATCGAGGAACTTCCCGCGTACGGCCTGGAAGTCATAGTCTGTGAACTTCGCCGGATTGGCGTCGAGATCGCTCTGCGCGAGATGGCTGGCTCGGATGACATTGATCCTGTGCGCCTTCACGAAACTGAAGTCATCGCCGTACCCTATCTCGCGGTCCTTGAGCAGTGCCAGCATCTGCTTCTGGGCGAGCGGCGTGAAGAGCATGCGGTACTCCACCTCGTCGGTGCGGTCCTTGGTCTGGAAGAGAGCCTCGAACTCGCGGTTTCCCATGATGGTGTAGCCGTGCTCGTCGTCGAGATTGCGCGAGAACTTCTCAAGCGCGCGGATATCGTGGCGCATGCGCATGCGCGTGAAGAACCCGTCGGGGGCCGAGGAGAGGCCGGTAGGTTCGCGGGTGAAGCGAAGGTTCGGCGCGGCGTCGTTGCCGTATATGAGCAGAATGTCCTGCGAGTATTCGGGTATAGGCTTGGTGACCGTGGCCGTCAGGGTCTGGTAGCGGCGGACGACTCGCGGCTTGCCCTCCGAATCGCGCTCGGTCTCCGTCCAGGAAACGGTGCGGGATCCGCTGTAGGTCTTGCTACCCCACTCCATCTGGAGCAGACGCGCGAATACGAAGGGGTTGCCGTTTATCTCGCCGCTATGAGCGCCGAGAACGGACTTGTTCTCGTTGAAGGCGTCGCTCCAGCCGAAGGCGTCATGGAGTTCGCCGAGGCGGCCTTGCGTGAAGAAGGGGTCGAAGCGTATGAGGGGGACCGTCCTCTCGATGATGCGGGCCGGCGCGTCCCAGTCGAAGAGGGTGTTGAGCGGCGCCATCTGGCTCCAGGCTTCGGCCTTTTGCCCTTCTACCCTGGCGCGCAGCTCATCCGCCGCTTTGGCATGGGCGCGCCGTCTGGGGATGCACACGCCGAAGAGAAGCGCGGAGGCGATGGCGGCAAGGGCGGCAAGAGCTGCGATGACGGCGGACTCCCCGCCCTTCGTGAAGGCGTCGGCGGAGCCTAGGACGCCTGCCAGCGCCGCGATCGCGGAGAGGCCGATCCCCCACCCCCAGCCGTTGCGGGCGGCCTCCTCGGACGCGAGCGCCGCCTCGGTCTTGCGGATGTCCGCGACGGTCTTGCCGTTGGCCTCCGCATCGACGCCTGACTTCACCACCAGATCGTCGAAGAACTTCTCCGCGTTGGTGGCGAAGGCGTCGCGATAGACGTCGCGGTAGAGCGGGAGTGGCTCAAGGACGCCGTTGCCGTCGATCAAAAGAAGGTCTCCCTAGCCCTGGACTTGGTCTCGGCCGATGCCGTGAAGGGGATGCGCGTGGTGTAGCCGGCGCGGGCGGCCACGATCATCTTGGTGGGCCACGCGAAGATGTCGGCGTTCCACTGCGCGACGGAGTCGTTGTACTTCTCGCGTGCGGCAGTGATCTCCTTCTGGAGATAGCTGTTCTGCTGCATGGCGTCGGCTATGGCGGCGTGGGCCTTGAGGTCGGGGTAGGCCTCGACATGCGGGAACATGCGCGCGAAGGCGCCGTCGATCTGGCCGGCGAAGGCGTTGCGCTGCTCGTCGGGGATGATGCCGCCGCGGTACGCGGCCACGGCCTTCATCACGTCCTTGTCCAGATCGACGGCCTTGTTCACCAGGCCGGCCACGTTCTGCAGGATCTGGACGCGCTGCTCAAGGTAGTTGTCGATGCGCGAGGCGTCGGCCTGGATCATCTGCTGCAGCTTGTTGAAGTAGGCGCGGGCGTTGATCTTCATGAAGAGGAATATAAGCCCGGGCAGTATTCCGCAGACCCAGAGCAGCACCTCGAATATCGTGGAGCCTACGCCGACCTTCACCGGCAACTGCCGCTCGATCACGTTGATATCGCGTCCAGCGCCGTTCACGGGGCCGGACATCTCATCCAGTTCATTGGCCATGGCATCTGTCTCCTTAGGGTCGCGCGACCGCGCCCTTGCGCGGAATGCGCCAACCGAAATATGGCAATGATAGCACATCGGCGCGCTTTCTGAAGGGCTCCCGGATTTTTCTCTCTCTCTTTTTTCTTGCACGGAGGGGGCGTTTCTGCGATAATATTTCCTCGTCGTGGAGATCATGGATCCAGCGGCATGGTGGGGTACCGAAGCGGCCAACCGGGGCAGACTGTAAATCTGCTGGCAATTGCCTTCCTTGGTTCGAATCCAAGCCCCACCACCATCTTCGAGCCTCCGGCCACACGACCGGGGGCTTCGCTTTTTTAAAGGGAAAGGAATGAGCAATATGGACGATGACAAGGAAAAGACGGACAAGACGCCCGCCTCCGCAACGGAGGACAGCCTTCACGAGGAAATGGCCACGGAGGATAAGACAGAGGGCAAAAAAGAAGCCGGTCAGGGTGCAGAAGAGGCACCGCAGGTCTCGGAGACAGACCGCCTTCTCGGCGAGATAGAGGCGGAAAAGGAGCGGAACGTCCGCCTTCTCGCGGACTTCGACAACTTCCGCCGCCGCACCGCGCGCGAGAAGAGCGAGACATACGAGCGCGCCAAGGAAAGCCTCATCGAGGATATCCTGCCAGTGATAGACAATTTCGCCCTCGCGATGGCGAGCGCGCCGGAGGCCGATCCGTTCGCAGACGGCGTCCGCATGGTCCACGGGCAGTTCATGGACTTTCTGTCCAGACAGGGCGTAGCGGCGATAGAGGCGGTCGGGGCGAAGTTCGACCCGGCGCTGCATGACGCCATCGCATACCAGCCATCCGCCGAAGTGGCGGAGGGATGCGTGGTGTTCGAGGCTAAGAGGGGCTACAGGATGGGCGAGCGCGTGATTCGCCCCGCCTCGGTGATTGTATCGAGCGGCAGCCCCGCCGCCAAGGACGACGACGGCCAGGCCGGAGCAGGCGAGCCGCAGGACGGGACGGAGGCGTAGCCATGGCCGAGCAGAAACGCGACTACTACGAGGTGCTTGGCGTCCCCCGCGACGCATCGGCCGACGATATCAAGAAGGCCTATCGCAAACTCGCGATGAAGTACCACCCCGACCGCAACCAAGGCGACAAGGACGCGGCCGAGAAGTTCAAGGAGGCCTCCGAGGCATACGAGGTCCTCTCCAACGCCGAGAAGCGCCAACGCTACGACCAGTTCGGCCATGCTGGGACGAATTTCGGTCCTGGCGGCTTCGATTTCGGGCGCGACTTCACCGGCGGCGCGGAGTTCGCCGACATCCTGGGCTCGCTCTTCAGCGGCGGCTTCGGGGATTTGTTCGGCCGTTCGCGCCAGCGCCAGAATCCCAACGCGCCGCAGCGCGGCGGCGACCTCCGCTTCGACATGGAGATCGACCTAGAGGAGGCGATGTTCGGCGCGAGCCGCGATGTCGAGCTGCCAATCGGCGAGGATTGCGAGGAGTGCGGCGGCACCGGCGCCGCCAAAGGCACCAAGCGCGAAACCTGCCGCCAGTGCGGCGGACGAGGCGTCGTCACGACCAGCAACGGCTTCTTCCAGCTTCAGCAGACCTGCCCCGTCTGCCACGGCGAGGGGACGATGATCACCAATCCCTGCCATGCGTGCGGCGGCACGGGCCGCACACGCAAGCGCCGCAAGATCACGCTCACCATCCCCAAGGGCGTCGATACCGGATCGCGGCTGCGCCTTTCTGGCAAGGGCGAGAAGGGCCAGCGCGGCGGCGAGCCGGGCGACCTGTACGTCGTCGTCCATGTCCGCGACCACAACGTCTTCGAGCGCAACGATTCCGACCTCGTCTGCCAGGTGGCCGTACCGCCGCACATCGCAGCGCTTGGCGGCCTTGTGCAGGTGCCCACGCCCGATGGCGAGGCTTCGCTCAAGATCCAGCCCGGCACCCAGGGTGGCAAGGTCTATCGTCTGCGCGGCAAGGGCATACCCAACCTTCGCGGGGATGTCGGCGACCTCCTCGTCAGGATCGAGATCGAGGTTCCCCAGGACCTTTCCTCGTCGCAGCGCAAGGCGCTTGAGCATTTCGGCAAGTCCTGCTCCGAAAGCAACTTCCCGATCGGGAAGCGGATGAAAAAGGACGTCGCGGACTTCATGGAGCGGCGCAAGGCGCTTCTTGAGGCCCAGAAGAAATAGCGTGCACAGACACCTCGTCACAACGGACGCAATCAGCGCCGGGCGCATCACGCTCGACCGCTCCGAGGCGCGTCACTTCGCGACAGTGCTGCGGCTCGGCGCCGGCGACGACGTGGAGCTCTTCGACGGCAAGGGTTCGACGGCGCGGTTCCGCATCGTGGCATCCGAGCGCTCTTCGATGACGCTTGAGCGGCAGGGCGACGCCAGGCTCACGCCTCCGCCGCAATGCCGGCTAATCCTCGGCGCATGCATCAGCAAGGGGAAGCGGATGGACTGGACGATCGAGAAGGCCGTGGAGCTTGGCGCGGCGGAGATCATACCGATAGCCTCCCGCTTCTCGGTGGTCCGCGTCGCGGACGACGAGGCCAAGCGTGAACGCTGGGAGCGCATAGCCATCGACGCCGCGAGACAGTCGTCCGCCGCGTATCTCCCCGAGATCACTGAGCCGATGTCCTTCGACGACGCCATGGCGCGCATAGACGACGGCGATCCGGGCACCGCGATCTTCGCCGGAGCCCTCCAGCCCGACGCCATCCCGTTACGTGACGCCATCGCCGCCCGCCGCGCCCTCCCCTGCCCCGTCAGACGCGCCGCGTGGCTCGTCGGCCCCGAAGGCGACTTCTCGCCCGAGGAATATGCGGAAATGCGCCGCCGCTCCTTCAACTTCGTCTCTCTTGGCGACACCGTGCTCCGCACGGAGACGGCCGCCATATACGGTCTCTGCGTCCTTGGCGCGGAATACCTAGTAAAGTCTTCAGGAGCAAACTCATGATCAAGCTCATACAGAACGCCCTCACCATCCGGAAGGGATCGGTCAACTTCATGGACCAGAACGGTGTCGTGATCGGCTTCAATCCGAGGCCGGACGGCAACCCGCTCTCCTTCTACGTCTATTCGCGGAACGGCGACCTAGTCGATACCGGAGACACCTTCATCGAGCAGTACCTGGACGGCGTCCCCTACCATTTCGGCAACGACGGGCACATCATAAAGCACGGCGTGACCTCGGAGGAGGAGGACAAGCTCATAATCACCCTCGTCCCAGACGATGGCGGAGATCCGCTCACGCTACAGATCGTCTGCATGAACAGCCTCTACTACACCGCGAATTTCGTCCTCTCGGACAAGGACAGGGTCGCATTCCGCAAGCCGAGCCGCCCCACCGACGCCGAATCGGCGCGCGACTGGCAGCTCGCCGAGATCAACCACGCCATGGACGAGCTCGTCCACGCCCGCGAGCAAGTATCGAAGGCCCTCGCCGACCTCGACCTCATCAAGCAGAAGCTGCTGGCAAGATGATAGATAGTAGATAGCAGATAGCAGATAGCAGATAATAGATAATAGATAATAGATAATGGATA
>JAFSZJ010000075.1 GCA_017458965.1 Kiritimatiellia bacterium
AAGGAGCGCACATGAATAAAAAACTTGGTCTGATTGCGGCATGCGCCATCGCGTTTACCACCATGGCGGCCGTCCACGAGGACGATTTCCTGAAGGTCGTGACTCCCGACAAGGTGACGCCTGGCAACGGCTTCCAGGTGAAGGTTACGCTGAAGAAGGACCTCGCTCCGGACGAGAACGTCTCCGTCGCGATGCACCGCTTTAAACCAGACGGCGGCTGGCTCGACACGGGGGAGTGGCGTCCGCCGCAGACGATCAAGAACGGCGAGACTAAGACATACTCCTTCACTGCCAAGTGGAAGGAAGGCATCGGCCACTTCGGGCCGCTCGTCTTCATCGCCCCAAAGGGCGACTGGGGCAAGGCTACGCACAAGCTCTTCTGCGGCAAGATCGAATGGGCTATGTCGCCGGAGGAGGCCGCGAAGAAGAAGGCCGAGGCGGAGGCCGCCGCCGCGCGCCGCAAGCCGCCGGAAGGCATCACCTACAAGAAGAGCTGGCTGAAGCCGCGTGGCTGCTTCAAGCCCGGTACGGACGAGCGCATCGACGAGGTGCGCGAGGGCGAACCATTCGAGGTCGTCGCTGACTACTACCTCGACCCTTCGGAGTACTGGAACGACAAGTGCAACATCGTGGTCTTCCCCTGCGGCCCTTGGATCGACAACCCTGACGGCGTCCACGAGAAGGGACAGCACCATGTCGGCTACAGCGGCCTCGGATGGGCCTTCAGGCCGGTCACGCCAGGGGAGGGCACCGTGCGCGTGAAGCAGACGATCAAGAAGGCCTACCGCTACAACTCGCTCTTCTTCCACGTCCGCTTCCGCGGTGGAGATGATAAGGACTTTCCCTGGACGAAGACATGCAGCTCCCCGCGTATCGTCCGGCCGATCCACGGTCTCGACATCGTCGCGCCGACCGCCGGCGGCCTCTTCGTCGCCGGGCGCGAGCGGCCCGTCATCGACCTCATAGCCGGCCCCGACGCCGACGAGGGCGCGGAGGTCTCGATCCGCATCCTCGGCCTTGACGCGGACGGCAAGATCGAGGAGATCGGTCTGACTAAGGCCGCCATGCCAGCGCCGGGCCAGACGGCCAAGGTCGATCTCTCCGACGCCGTTGGCGGACGCCTCGGCTGCTTCCTCGCTGAGGGTCGCTGCGGCGACAAGTCCGTTGACGCCTTCTTCGGCGTGATCCCTGACGTTGACAAGGCGCTCGGCGGCAAGCGCGCCCCCTTCGGCGCAACGGAACTCCACACCGACCTCGAATGCGAGACGGCGGCGAAGCTCGGCTTCTCCGTCAACCGCATGTTCGTTGGCTGGGGCGGACTCGTCCCGAGGCGCGGCGACTATTCCTTCGACGGGCTCTCCGCCCAGTTCGACCGCCAGGAGAAGCACGGCATCAAGCCCTGGCTCATGCTCATCGGCGCGCCCGAATGGGTGCTCCCGCCGCACGTCCATTCCCCAGGCTATGAGCCATACCCATTTGACGAGGAAGGCTGGCGCGAGAGCATCCGCGCGATCTCGGAGCGCTTCGGCAAGCGCGTGTATGGCATCGAATGGCTCAATGAGATCGTCCCCGGCACCAAGAGCTCAAACCCCGTGGCCGATTACAAGCGCTTCTGCGCAATCGGCGCGGAGGAGCTGCGCAAGGTGAACCCGGACGCCAAGTCCATCCTCGCCGGCGGCCTGTGGCCTCGCAACTTCCGCCTCGACCTTCTCGGCGCGGGTATCGGCAAGTCCATCGACATCCTCCCGATCCACTACGGCAGCTACGAGGGCGCGGCCGAGGCGATCGCGGACGCCCGCTCCGGCGGTGTCGCCTCCGTCTGGAACGACGAGAGCGCTTCCGGCATCTCGGTATGGGGCATGGATGGCCGCGAGGCGCTTGAACGCAGCGTGCTGCAGTCAAGCTATGTGATGTCAGCCTGGCCTGCGCAACTCGCCGCCGGCCTCGAAGGCATCATCTACTTCGGCGGCGAGGCGAACCCCGCCGGCAACTGGAAGTACCTGCTTGACGACCATACGCCGCGCCCCGTCGCCGCGACGCTCGCCGTCCTTTCCGCCAAGCTTGGCGATGCGCGGCCTGTCGGCATGTACCGCGCCGAAGAAGGCGCCCGTGTGGCCGTCTTCGAGAAGAAGACCCACTCCGCGCTAGCGGTCGTCTTCTCCGAAAGCGGCGAGAAGGTCGATGTCCCGCTTCCCGCCAATGCCGGCTCCACGGTCATCCGTACCGATCACCAGGGCAACGAAAAGGCGCTCCGCGCCGATGGCGTCCTGGTCGTCAAGACCGGCTCACTGCCGCTCATCTATGAAGGGCTTCCACTCGGTCCGCTAGCCGTCCGCTGCGCGCTTTCGATCGAAGGCCAGGGAACGCTCGCCGCAAAGCCGTCCGTGAGCTTCGTCAAGGGAGCGGACCCGCAGATACACGCCGCCGTGCGCAACCCGATTGGCGTCCCCGTCAAGGGGAGCGTCGCATTTGAAATCGGCGGCAAGACCATCGGCACCAAGACCTTTGAGCTCGCCCGCAGCGAAAGCGCCCACCTATCCTTCGACGTCCCGGCGGAAGCCGTGCCGGAAGGAACGGCGGAGGGCGTCGCCAAGATTTCGTGGCTGGCCGGCGTGTCCTCAAAGGCGGACTTTGCGACGCGCTCCTTCAGCGTTGACACAATCGACCCCGCCACACTCGGCAACCTCATCGTGAACGGCGGCTTCGAGAGCGGCAAGGAGTCGTGGAACGGCGGCGGCAAGGTCGTCGCGCTTCCGGGCGGGCGCCCCGGCGAGGATGGCCATGCGCTCTCGCTAGACCACGGCAAGGACTATATGCAGTGCCTCCAGCGCGTCAAGAACCCCGCGCCCGGACGCGAGCTTCTCTACACCGCCTGGATGCGCACCGACAACATGTACGCCGGATCGAATGTCTCGCTCTACAAGGAAAGCGGCGGCGGTAGGGACCTCTACATCCCGCATGTCTTCTGCGCCCCGAAGGACACGCACGGCGCGTGGCAGCTGATGATCAAGACCGTCGGCACCGGCCTCGCCGAAAAGACGGCCCAGTTCCAGCCCGTCGCCAGGGGCGAGAACGGCACCGCGCTCTACGACAACATCCGCGTCGTCGTCCGCGATGGCACCGACTGGGCCGCCGAGGCGCACCGCGCCGCGAAGACCAAGACAATAGATGGCGATCTCTCCGACTGGGACTTCGCCGATCCGATCCCGCTCCTTTGCGCAAACCAGATCGTCTCCGAAGGCGGCTACGAATGGACGCCCGACAACCTCTCCGGCATAGCCGCCCTGGCATGGGATGCCGAGTCGCTCTACATCGCCGCCCGCGTCCGCGACGATGTCCACGCCGCCAAGACCGGCGAAGCGACGCTTGCCGGCGACGCGCTCCAGATAGGTCTCCATCCCGCGAACCGCATCCCCGGCACCGAAGGCTCCGCCATCGAATGGCAGGTCTCCTCTGCCAACCCCGGCGGCGGATCCGGCAAGCACACCGTATATCGCCCCGCCGCCCATTCCGCCGGTCTCGCGAGCGGACAGCTTGCCAAGGACTCCTCCGTCTATGAGGTCGCCGTCAAGCGTGACGGACAGGACACCTGCTACGAGATCCGCATCCCATGGACCGACGCCGGCGGAGTTCGTCCGCAACCCGGCACGCGTCTCGGACTCTCGCTCCGCCTCACGGACGCCGACAACGGCGCCGCGCGCGGTGCCGCCGCCTGGGGCCGTGGTCTCGACCCCTGGTCGCCCGTCGCCTTCGGCTCGCTCGTGCTCATCCCGTAGGGAAGTGTCGCCAATCCCAATTTCCTGAACGGCTCCAGCCTCAGATGCAGTAGTCCTGTTCGCCGGACGAGGCCATTGCTCGGGCTTCGGCGGCGACGCTTGCGAGGGTAACGGACTTCAGGTGGGATGCGAGCGCATCGTTCACGCCGCTCCACGCCTTTTCAGCCGCGCAGCGCCCATGCATGGCGCATGCCCCGGGACGGGCAAGGCAGTGGACGAGCGCAAGCGGCCCGTCCGTGGCCGTGACGATGTCGAGCAGCGTGATCTTCTCCGGGAAGAGCGCGAGCGCCAGCCCACCCTTCACGCCCCGCGCCGTCACAAGAAGCCCCGCCCGTTTCAGCGAAATCGCTATGCGCCCGATGAACTTCTCGGACAGGCCTTGCGATTCGGATATCTCGCGGATCGTACGCGTTCCACCATTACCGTGGACCGCCATGTCCACAAGCATCCTCAAGGCGTATCTGGATTTGGCCGTGATCTTCATGGTCGACAGTATCCCATACGGCGTTTCGAATGTCAACCAAAATGGGAGAATTTTTCTTCTTGACACCCTCCGAACGTTCGTGTAAACTCCTTCCCATAATTTCGACCAATTAGGTCGAGATTGGCCGACGCGAGTGTGGCGGCTTGTTCAAACGGAATGGGCTTGCGCCCATTGAAAACGGAGGCAAAGATAAGATGGCTAACATTCATGACAACATTACCGAATTGGTCGGCAATACGCCGCTCGTTCGGATCAACCGCCTCAACAAGGGCGCGGCGGAAGTCGTCGTCAAGGTGGAGTATTTCAATCCTGGCTCCTCGGTGAAGGACCGCATCGCGCTCGCAATGGTAGAGGCTGCCGAGAAGGCCGGAACGCTGAAGCCGGGCGGCACGCTGATCGAGCCGACGAGCGGCAACACTGGCATAGGCCTTGCGCTCATCGCGGCGGTTAAGGGCTATCACCTGATCCTCACGATGCCCGACACGATGAGCATCGAGCGCCGCAAGCTTGCAGCCGCCTACGGGGCCGAGCTGGTGCTCACGCCAGGCAAGGACGGCATGAAGGGTGCCATCGCCAAGGCGAACGAACTCCATGCGGCGACGCCGAACTCGCTCATCCCCCAGCAGTTCGAGAACCCCGCGAACCCCGAGAAGCACTACCGCACGACGGGTCAGGAGATCCTCGCGGACACCGACGGCAAGGTCGATGCCTTCGTCGCGGGCGTCGGCACGGGCGGCACCCTTTCGGGCGTCGGCAAGGCGCTGAAGGAGAAGAATCCCGCCGTCAAGGTCTTCGCGGTCGAGCCGGACACCTCGCCCGTCCTCTCCGAAGGCCATGCTGGGCCCCACAAGATCCAGGGCATCGGCGCGGGCTTCGTCCCGAAAACGCTCGACACCTCGATCTACGACGGCGTGATCCCGGTATCGGCCGAGAACGCCGGCGCAACCGCCCGCGCGGCCGCGAAGGAGGAGGGCCTTCTCATCGGCATCTCCTCCGGTGCGGCGCTCTACGCAGCCCTCGAGCTGGCAAAGAAGCCCGAGTTTGCAGGCAAGCGCATCGTCGCCCTCCTCCCGGACACCGGCGAGCGCTACCTCTCGACATGGCTGTTCGACGCCGCGCAATAGCGTGCCGAATCGATAGTTTGTTCGTTTGCTCGTTCGGTCGTTCGACCTTCGACCTTCGACCTTTGACCTTTGACCTTCAACATAAAGGAGGTTCCCATGAGCAATTTCCACATTGAAACGCTTGCAATTCATGCCGGACAGAACCCGCACGGCGACCCGACGACATACGCCCGCGCCGTCCCCGTGTACCGCACCACGGCCTACAACTTCCGCGACTCCAAGCACGGCGCCGACCTCTTCGGGCTCAAGGAGCTGGGCAACATCTACGCCCGTCTCATGAACCCGACGAACGACGTCCTCGCCCAGCGCCTCGCGGCGCTTGAAGGCGGCGCGGCGGCGCAGACGCTCGCCTCCGGCACGGCGGCGATCTTCTTCACCGTCACAAACATCGCCAAGGCGAGTGACGAGATCGTCGCGGCGGACAACCTCTACGGAGGCACCTTCGCGCAGTTCGACGCCATCCTTCCGAACGCCGGGATCAAGGTGAACTTCGCGCCGGTCAACGACTTCGCCGCGACGGAGGCCGCCATCAACGACAAGACACGCCTCATTTTCATCGAGACCGTCGGCAACCCGGCGCTCGACATCGCGGACATCGAGGGCTACGCGGCCATCGCGAAGAAGCACCACCTGCCTCTCGTCGTCGATGCGACCTTCACGCCGCCGCCGCTGGTGCGCGCCATCGACCATGGCGCCGACCTCGTAATCCACTCACTCTCAAAGTGGATCGGCGGACACGGCGCCGGCATCGGCGGCGTGGTGGTCGACGCCGGGAAGTTCGACTGGAAGGACCCGAAGTTTGCCCTCTACAACGAGCCGGACGCCGGGTACCACGGACTCCGCTTCGCGCACGACCTCCCGGAGCCGCTCCTCCCGGTCGCCTTCACGCTGCGCCTCCTCACTGTCGGCATCCGCAACCAGGGCCCGACCCTTGCGCCGGACGCCGCCTGGATATTCCTCCAGGGCGTAGAGTCGCTGCCGCTCCGCATCGCGCGGCACAGCGAGAACGCGCTCGCGGTTGCGAAGCATCTGGAGAAGCACCCGAAGATCGCCTGGGTCAAGTACCCCTCGCTCACGCACCCCGACCTCGCCGCGAAGTACCTGCCGAACGGCGCCGGCGGCATGGTCGTCGTGGGCGTCAAGGGCGGTTCCAAGGAGGCGCGCGCCTTCGCGGACGCCCTCAATGGCGAGATCTTCTCG
>JAFSZJ010000076.1 GCA_017458965.1 Kiritimatiellia bacterium
AGGCGGATGCGGTCAAGGCCGTCGAACTCCGGATCGGTCTCGATCATGCGTTTGAGCTGGCGCAGATAGACCGGGTTGTCGTTGTGCTGAAGCGCTATCAGCTTGAGCGGCTGCCCGTTGCGCGCGGCCTCAAGGCGCAGATGGTTGTCGAACATGCCGTCGGTAATGAGCCACGGGCGGTCCTTCAGGTTTTCGAGCAGCAGCCTTGCGCATTCGTCCGCGAAGACGCCGCGTCGTCCGCTCGCCTCAAAGCCGTTGATCACCGACGCGAACAGCACTATGGCGACGGAGAGCCATCCGAACGCATGCGCGCTCCAGATGCCGGCGCGGATGTTGGGGAGCCCCGTCAGCTGCTCAGGGACATACGAGCGGTTGGCGACGATGAGGTACCAGTACACGACCACGTACCCGGCGACCATGGCCGTGAGGGCATATAGGAAAACAGGCAGCGCACCGGTTGGCGCATGCAGTTCCAGACCCCAGCGCGAGATCGGGGTGTTGGTCAGCGTGGCGATGACGACCGCCGTAAGGGCGATGTGGAAGAACGTGAAGCTCCAGTCGCGCGTTTCCGACAGGGCGCGCGGGGCGATGGCAAGGGAGGCTAGGAAGGGCACCACGACGAAAACGACCACGAACAGCCAGCCTACGTTCGGGATCGCGGCGCGGAGCGAGTCGTATGACTCACGAAGCATGTCGCGCACGACGATCCAGTACGACGTGTAGTCGCGGAGCGCCGCGTCCTCGGAGAGGAAGAAGCCGTGCGCCACAAGGAGGATGAAGGACGCGCCCGCAAGTCCGAAGAGTATGGCGAGGAACACGCGGTAGGAGCGGAAGTCGTCGTCACGCAACCACGCCTGCATAGCGTAGAAGGCGAACAACGGAAGGAAGAGTCCGATATTGACGCACTCCACCACGGCGACGCCGAAGAGAAGCGCCGACAACATCATGATGGCAAGGGCCTTTGTGCGGATGTATAGGAAAAGAAGATGCGCTAGGCAAAGGAGCAGGAGCAGGTCGAAGATCTGGTAGTGCAGGCGGGTGGACGCTATCCAGCACGGGACGCTGAAAGCCAGGGCCAGCGTCGCCACCACGCCGCCTGCCGTCGCCGCCCGCGCGGCGCGATCGGCAGGCACCTTCACCTTGTCGATCAACCGGAGCATGGCCTTTGTGAAGAGTGAATAGAAAAGCCAGGCGCATGCCACGGATATGATGAGACTGAATAGGTTCAGGCGGAGCGCCATGCCGTCCATCCCGAGGTCGCCTATGGCCTTCACGCACGCGCCCCATATCGGGTGGCGCGGGAGCGTCGCCGGCTCCAGCCCGGTGTATGTGGCTATGAGCGCCGCCGACTGTCCCGGGAATACGCCGTGCGACAGCGTGAGAAGGTACACGATGGCGATGATGGCGACGACGCCACAACCGCAGAGAGCCATCAATCTGCCTCCGGTCTTGTTTTCCACGGGAGGTGAGGGGTCGGTGGTTTCGTTCATCTTCCTGTTCCTTTCGGGGAGGTGCCACCAGCGGCACATCATCGTATAATCCCAAAACCCATGGGGGAATGCAAACGTAAAATTGTTGTACAATCTGACCGGGGGTTGGCCATGCGAATACTCAACTTCGGATCAATCAACATCGACATGGTGTACCGCGTCGACCATTTCGTCAGACCTGGCGAGACGATAGCGGCGCGTTCCTTCGGGCGTTTCGCCGGCGGCAAGGGGTTCAACCAGAGTACCGCCCTCGCAAGGGCGGGTGCTGACGCATGCCACTTCGGCAAGGTAGGCGCCGACGGGCTGTGGCTGCGCGATGCCCTCTCCGCGGATGGCGCGGATGTGTCTCTCCTGGGCGTGTCCGACGACGCGCCGACGGGACACGCCGTCATCCAGGTCGACGACTCCGGACAGAACTGCATCGTCATAGAGGGCGGCGCGAACCGGCGCTTCTCCACCGAGGACGTCCGCAATGCGCTTGACGGATTCGGTCCCGGCGACATGGTCCTTGTCCAGAACGAGACCGCCCTCGTCCCCGACATGATCTCCCTGGCGTCCGCGAAAGGTATGGAGGTCGCATTCAATCCAGCCCCCATGACCGCCGAAGTGGCCGGATACCCGTTGGACAAGGTCGATATGTTCTTTGTGAACGAGACGGAGGCCGCCGGACTCGCCGGAGTGGACTCAGACTCCCCATCGTCGATCCTCGACGCATTCGGGCGGCGCTTCCCGAAAGCCACCGTCGTCCTCACGCTCGGTTCAAATGGTGCCATGGCGCGCGAACCAGACGGGGCGGATGTCTTCGTACCTGCCCGCAAGGTGGCTGCCGTCGATACGACGGCGGCCGGTGACACCTTCATCGGCTACTTCCTCGCCGAACGCCAGCTCAACGCCTCGCTCGTGCAGGCGATGGAGCGGGCTACTGCCGCCTCCGCCTGGTGCGTCGCCCATGAGGGCGCCGCACCGTCGATTCCGCGTCGCGCCGAACTGGGCTTTTAGTTCGTCGGCGTTGAAGATTTGTTGCCTTCCCTGTCACTTTTGATACAATTCCCGTACCAACAATCAAGGAGAACAATACCATGGCCACGACTACGAAGAAGACCACGAAGAAGACCGCCCCCAAGGCTGTTGACACCGATAAGCTCGCCATCGACGGCGGCCCGAAGGTGCTCGCCGAAAGTTTCCCGCCGTGGCCGCAGTTCAATCCGAAAACCGACAAGAAGGTCCTCGACATCCTCCACAGCGGCAAGGTCAACTACTGGACCGGACCCGTCGGCATGCAGTTCGAAGCCGCATGGGCCAAGTGGCTCGGCGTCAAGAACGCGATATCCGTCTCCAACGGCACGGCCGCCCTCCACGTCGCGCTCGCGGCGCTCGGCGTCGGCTCTGGCGACGAAGTCATCTGCACCTCCTACTCGTTCATCGCCTCTTCCTTCTGCGCACTCCAGGCGGGCGCCCTTCCGGTCTTCGTCGATACCGGGACGGATCACCTCATTGATCCGAAGAAGATCGAGGCCGCGATCACGAAGCGCACGAAGGCCATCGTCGTCGTCCACCTCTACGGCATGGTCTGCGACATGGACCCGATACTCAAGATCGCCAAAAAGCACAAGCTCTACGTCATTGAGGACTGCGCCCAGTGCTTCGGCGGCAAGTACAAGGGCAAGAAGGCCGGCACGATGGGCACCGTCGGATGCTTCTCCTTCTGCCAGAGCAAGCACTTCACGACCGGCGGCGAAGGCGGCATGGTCTGCTGCAACGACGACGACCTGGCGTGGGAGATCCGCTCCGTCCGCGACCACGGCTATGACGTCCGCGCCAAGCTGAACCTTCTCAAGATGGAAGGCAAGCAGCTCTACATCCACCGTCGCGTCGGCTACAACTTCCGCATGACTGAGATCCAGTCCGCCATCGGGCTCGGCGAACTCGAGCGCTTCGACAAGTGGAACCTCCCGCAGCGCAAAAAGCTCGGCAAGGCGCTTATCAAGGGTCTCGCCGGCCATCCGCTGATCAAGCACCTCCCGATTGACACGCCGGAGCGCGAGAACTGCTTCTGGCTCGTACCGTTCGTCATCGACACGTCTAAGCTAAAGGACGGCATAACGATGAAGCAGTTCGTGGCCGCGGTCCAGGCCGAGGGCGCCGCCGCCTACTCGGTCCTGTGGCCCGAGATGTACAAGGAGGAGGCCTTCGTCAAGCAGAAGGGCTTCGGCTCCCGCCAGTACCCCTTCAAGGACCCTGCGTTCGGCAAGGGCATCGACTACACCAAGTGCAGCTGCCCGGTCGCCCATTCGCTCGCCGATTCTACAATCTCCTTCTGGACGCATCCGACCTACACGCTTGCGCATATCAAGGCGGACATCGCCGCCTTCAAGAAGGTCGCCAAGGCGTACATGAAGTAGTGGTGCGGGGAGCTGGAGGACAATGGCCATGAAGTCTGTCGGAATGTTCGCGGCTGCGCTGGCGCTGTCGATCGCGTCGGCGGCGTACGCCCAGCAGAGGATCGCGGTAGTCGATTTCGAGAAGCTCGTCCGCCTCCATCCGAACACGGCGGACGACAAGCGCCAGCTCGAGGCCACGCTCAAGGACTACAACGCGCAGAAGGAGCAGCTCCAGAACGTTGCCGTCTCCACGCGCAAGGCGTTCGAGGAGGCGGCCCGCGAGGCCGCCAATCCGGCGCTTAGCGACTCCGCGCGCCAGAAAGCCGAGGCGACGGCCCTCGAGAAGCGCCAGGCCGCCCTTGAGGCCGATCGCAATGCCGCGGAAAAGGTCCGCGAGCTGCAGCGCGACCTCAACGAGCAGGAGATGCGCATGCTTCGCCGCACGTCGCAGATCATCGAGCGCGCGATATCCGCCTACGCCAAGGGGAACAACATCGACATCGTCCTCCAGCTTCCTTCCCGCCTTGGGGCGGGTTCGGGCGTCGTGTATAACAAGGACGACGCCGACATCACCTCAGCCATCATGGCGCTCCTTGGCATCGAGGAGCCCAAGGATGAGGAAGAGGGCGCTGGCGCGGATGGCGATGCGGCCAAGGAGGCGGAGAAGGACAAGACGGCCAAGGAGCCTGCGCCCGCCGCGGCCTCGGCCGATGCCGCAGCGGATGCTGCGAAGGAGTAGCCTATGCCCGTAACCGTACGCGAGATCGCGGACAAGGTCCAGGGGGTGCTTGAGGGCGACGGATCGCCGGAGATAACGCATCTCGCGAGCCTCTCCGAGGCGAAGGAGGGCGATCTCTCATTCTTCGCCAACAAGAAGTACGCGGCGCAGCTTGCGACCACGCGCGCCTCCGCCGTGATCGTCCCGCAGGACTGGAAGGGTGAGTCGTCGGCCGGAGCGCTTATCCGCGTCCGCAATCCCGACCGCGCCTTCGCTGTCGCCGCGCCCCTCGTCGCGCCGCCGCCGCCCGAACGCTGGCCCGGAGTCCATTACTCTGCGGTCGTCTCTCCGCGCGCGTCAATCGGCAAGAACGTCCATATCGGCCCTCTCTGTGTGATAGAGGATGGCGCCAGAATCGGTGACGGAAGCGTCATCGAGGCGCAGTGCTACATCGGTCCGGACGTCGAGATCGGCGCAGACGCCCACCTCTACCCCGGCGTCGCCATCCGCGAGCGCGTTCGCATAGGCGCGAGGTTCATCGCCCACTGCGGCGTGGTCATAGGCAGCGACGGCTTCGGATACTCGATAGAGATGCTTCCTGGTGGCATCCCGAAGATCGAGAAGATCCCGCAGGTTGGCGTGGTCGTCATCGGAAACGACGTGGAGATCGGCGCTAACACGACCATCGACCGCGCTCGCTTCGGCGAGACGCGCATCGGCAACTGCGTGAAGATCGACAACCTCGTGCAGATAGGCCACAACGTGCGCATCGGCGACTTCAGCGGCGTGATCGCGCAGAGCGGCATCGCCGGAAGCGCAGAGATCGGTTCGGGCGTCCGCATCTGGGCGCAGGCCGGTATCTCCGGCCATCTCAAGGTCGAAGACGGTGCACAGGTCGGCCCGCAATGCGGCGTGGCCCGCGACGTGCCCAAGGGCGCATATGTCATCGGCACACCGGCGACGTCCCTCCGCGAGGTCGCGGCGCAGTCGCTTTTGCCTTCCCAGATGTCCAAGCTCCGCAAGCGGCTTACGGAGCTCGAGGCGGAAATCCGGAAGTTGAAGGACGGGAAATGAAGATACTTGTGACGGGCGGCACCGGCTACATCGGCAGCGTCGCGATCCGCAGGCTCATGGCCGCTGGTCATGAGATAAGCGTGTTCGACAACGTGGAGCGCGGACACCGCGAGTCGCTTCCCGCAGGAGTCCCGCTTGTCGTAGGCGACCTCCGAGACGCTTCGGCGATACGTTCGGCGATGGCGGCGGCCAAGCCGGACGCCGTGATGCATTTCGCCGCATACGCGCTCGTCGGCGAGTCCATGCGGCAGCCCGAGCTCTACTTCGGCAATAACGTCGTCGGTGGCGTAAACCTTCTTGAGGCGATGCGCGAATGCGGAGTAGGCCGCATCGTCTTCTCATCGAGCTGCGCCACCTATGGCGAGCCGGGCACGGACCTCATCGACGAGACCACGCCCCAGAAACCGACGAACCCATACGGCGAGTCGAAGCTCATGTTCGAGAAGATGCTCGCATGGTACGCTAAGCTCCATGGCCTCGGCTATGTCGCCCTCCGCTACTTCAACGCCTGCGGCGCGACAGATGAACTCGGCGAAGACCACCGCGTTCCCTGTGAAACGCATGTCATCCCGCTCGTCCTGCGTGTCGCACTCGGGCAGGAGCCCAAGGCGAGGATATTCGGGGACGACTACGCCACGCCCGACGGGACCTGCATTCGCGACTACGTCCATGTTTCCGATTTGGCCGACGCCCATCTGCGGGCCATAGAGTCCTCATTCACCGGCGCCCTCAATCTCGGCACCGGCCACGGCTACTCGGTTAAGGAGATCGTGGAATCCGCACGCCGGATCACGGGCCATCCCATCCCAGCCGAGGTGACTCCGCGCCGCGGCGGCGACCCGGACCGCCTTGTCGCCCGCGTCGGCCGTGCCGAGGAAGTCCTTGGCTGGAAGGCCTCCTTTACCGAGATCGACTCCATAATGGAAACGGCTTGGAAGTGGCACAAGGAGCACCCAGATGGATACCAGCCCCGGTAGCGGGGCTGGTATCCAGATAGTAGATAATAGATAGCAGATAACAGATAATAGATTGGCGCTTCGTGGCAACGACGAAGTACGAACGACGAGTTACGAATAATTGAACATTGAAACAAGGAACAAGAAACAAGGAACAAGGAACTAGAAACCCGGAACCCGAAACTTCGGAACCTCTAAACCTCCACTTCCCCCATGGCTCCCATCGTTGAGGCATTTATCGACACGCTGAAGATGTTCCCGTATCTCTTCGTGGCGTGTCTTGTCATCGAATGGATAGCCCATCGAGCCGGCGACTCGTTCAAAGATGGACTCCGTCGCTTCGGACGGCTCGGATCCGTCGGCGGCGCCGCGCTTGGGCTCTTCCCACAGTGTGGGTTCTCCGTCGCCGCCGCCGACCTCTATGCTGATAGGATAATCACCCCGGGTACTCTCATAGCGGTATTCATCGCCACGTCGGACGAGGCCTTGCCCGTGCTTCTGGCCGATTCCTCGCGCCTTGGCCTTGTCGCCCCGCTTCTCGCCACAAAGTTCGTCATCGCAGTCATCGCAGGGCTTTTCGTCGATTTCGCGCTTGGTCGTCTTTGGCGTCCGTCATGGGAGGCGGGCACGGAACTCCACCACCACCATGGCCATGCGGATGAAGATGGCCACGATGATGATGAGGAGGGGTGCCACCATCATGAATGCCATGGAGGCATCTTCGGACTTGCGCTCGCGCACAGCGCGAGGATATCGCTACTCATCTTCGTCGTCACGGCGCTGCTCAATATCGGTCTTGACGCTTTGGGTGAGGAGCGGACGCGCGCTTTCCTTATGAGCGGCAACCGTCTCCAGCCGCTTCTCGCGGCCATCTTCGGGCTGGTCCCGAGCTGCGCGGCCTCCGTGTTCCTCACCGAGATGTATGTGCAGGGGTCGCTTTCGTTCGGATCGGTGGTGGCGGGGTTGTCCACTAGCGCCGGCGCAGGCATCCTGGTGCTCTGCCGCATGGCCCCGCGCAAGCGCGATGCCCTGCGTGTGCTCGCCTTCATTCTGGTCGTCGCCGCGGCTACCGGTACGGTAATCGATCTTGTGCACGGTATGTGATCCGTGCGGGCTTCTTTGCCTGGACGATGATCACTTGTCGCCAAACTCGGCAAGTTCGGCCAGCACCGCCAAGGTAAAGCATGTGCAGTTGAGCCATCCCTGCATCGAGTCGTTGCGCTTCTCGACTTGCGCATACTCCGTAGGGATGTAGCCGCTCGGACGCTGTATGCGGACAAGCGCGTCCCCGAGCGCCCTCGCCTTCGCGAGGTCGAGTGGATTCCCTTCGGCGCGGTAGAGGGCGAGATAAGTCCTGATCAGCTTCGCGTTAGAGGCGTCGATCGGCACATAGTAGACATACTGCTCCAGCACGCACGGATAGAACCAGTCGTCGTAGCGGTTCTGCTGTGTGGTCGGATCGCCTATCGGCGTGTTGACGCCGTGGCCGTTCGCCGCGCATGGCTTCTCCCAGCAGACGAACTGGTCCTCGGAATAACGCAGGATGTCGCGCGCGACGGCCAGCCACTTCTTGTCCCCCGGATAGCGATCGAGCAGATATAGCGCCAGCTCGCAGGCCGGATGCTTCGAAGGGTTCTCGTACTTAGCGCAAAGCGGCGCGTCCTCGAATTGCCCCTCCCAGAACCAGTCCTTGAGCGGATTCGCCTCGATCCATGCGAACGCCCTGTCCCCGCACGCGCGGTACTTCTCCTCGCCGCACGCGCGGTAGAGCCGCTCGAGGAACGAAATCACGCCCGTTGGCTGCACGCGGTTCTCGTTTAGCACCTTGCCGTCCTCCTCGCGGATTAGTATCGGCCAGGTGCCGTCAGCCTCCTGCAGCCTGATGTACGTGTCGGCGATGCGCTTAGCGGCTTCCAGGTACTTCGCGTCCTTCACGCGATCGTGGAGCGCGAGGTACGCCGTGCCGACATGGCACGGGTAGATCAGCATGTTCTGCCCGTAGCGGAACGCACCGGCCTCGCGCTTGTCCGCGTACGTCGGCGGCCAGTACTCGAGCGGTGCGCCCTGGGGCTGCGAGATCGAGATGAGGAAGTCCGCCGCGTTGCGCGCGAGCTTCAGCGCGTCCGCTGCGCGGTCGGGACGCCGCGTCGCATAGCCGAGCATCCCCAGGATGAGTCCGGAATGCATCTTCGCCGGATAGCAGTTGTGCGTGTAGTTCGGATCGGGCTTGCCGGTCTTGAGGAAGTGCTGCGTCGCCGGACGCTCGAAGATCTCGTCGCCGCACTTCG
>JAFSZJ010000010.1 GCA_017458965.1 Kiritimatiellia bacterium
GCCGACCTTAAGCCATTCGAGGAATGCGACCTTGATCGAATAGCGCTTGCCGAGCATCGATATCGCGACCAGGTTCGCCGTAGATCCGATCGCGGTGATGTTGCCTCCGAAGCAGGCGCCGAAGAGGAGCGCCCACCATAGCGGCGACATCTCGGGCGACCCAGCCACGATCTTCTTCACGATCGGTATGAAGGTCGAGACGAAGACGATGTTGTCCACGAACGCGGATCCCACCGCCGTGATCACGACGATGAAGGGCGTGAGGATGTAGCGGTTGGGCGCGCCGCCGTCAGCTGGGGCGATCTCGCTCGCGATGACGTCGGTGACGCCGCAGTGCTCGAGCGCGAAGGACACGGCGAATAGCATCATGAAGAAGAGAAGCGACCACCACTCGATCGACTGCTCGACGTAGTGCCGCGCACGGTGGCTGCGGAAGACCATGAGCAGACCCGCGATGGCGAGCGGGGCGGCGACGAGCATCGTGTTGGGCTCGAGCCCGAGCGCGTGCTCCAGCGGGTGGTGCGACGCTATGAACACGAGGGCGCCTATGAGGATCGCAAGCCCCCGCTTGTAGGGGATGGCGACCATCGGGCCAAGGCCGATGTTGCTCGCGCGGCGCTCGGCCAGGCGCTGGTCCAGAAGCCGGATGTCCTTGCGGTAGTAGACGAGCAGGACTAGGAAGATTGCGATGAGCGAAAGGAACGTGATCGGCGTGGCGTGGACGATGAAATCGCCGAACGAGAGCGGGACGCCCGGTTCGCCGGAGCCGGGGTTCCAGTGGTACTCGGCCTTCGTGCCGATGAGGATGCCGACGGGGTTGCCGAGCATCGTGCCGGTGGATCCGACGTTCGTCGCCATCACGCTCATGAGGACGAACGGAGTCGGGCGGAGCTTCAGTGTGTCGCATACCTGGAAGACGAGCGCCAGCACGAAGACGATCGACGTGACCTCATCTACGATGCCCGGCATGATGCCTGAGAGGAGCATCAGGATCGCAATGAACTTGAAGCCGGTCATCTTCCTCGCGTTGATGATCGACTGGATGATCCATGTGAAGAAGCCCATGTCCTTCAGGGCGCCTACGAGCGTCATCATGCCGACGAGCAGGAGGATGATGTGCAGCTCGGTGCTGTGTACGAACTCGGAGAGCGTTAGGACCTTGAGCGCGAGCAGTGCCGCGATGCCGACGAACGCCACGCCGAGGCGGCGCTCCTCGAACATCAGCGTCGCGCAGATGATGAGCGTGAAGACGGACACCGCGGCGATCTGGCGTATGGAGAGCAGGCGCCCGGGGTCGGCGGCGGCCGCGAGGTCGCCGTAGACGGCGGAGATGTCCGGCGGCGCCGGGAGGAGCGAGGCGAGCCAGCCCGTGAGGCAGGCGACGAGGAACATTCCGATGAACTGGAGCCTGAGAAGGCGCTTGGGATTGGCGGAGGAGGACATGGCGGACTAGTCCCGGAAGATTTTGTTGAGGAAGTGCGGAAGCGTGACGACGCCCACGAGTTTGCCGTCGTCCAGCACGTAGCAGACGCCTGCATCCTTGCGGGCGAGCGCCTCGGCGACCGCGATCGCCGGCTGGTCGACGGAGACGCTGGCGTAGTCATCGCTCATTATGTCGGCGAGCCAGGTGCTCGACTCCTTCCGGAGGAGCGTGGCGAATGGGGCGAAGTTGGAGAAGCCGGAGAGGTCCTCCATCCAGAGCAGATAGTCTGGAATGCATAGGCTCAGCACCTCGTCGGCGGAGGCCTCCCCGACGAGGTCGCCCTCCTTGTCGACTACCGGGATCTCGGTCTGGCCCAAGCGTACGATCATGTCGATCGCGTCCTTCACGCTGTCCGTCTCGCGCAGGACCGCGGAGGGGCGCTCCATTATGTCCGCTGCGCACACCTCGCCCGTCAAGGCGCGGTCCTCGCCGCAGAAGAGCGCCCTGACCTCGCCCGCGTCGCGGCAGGCGAGGATCCGGTCCATGAACCCCTTGTCCCTGATGCTGCGGGCGACTGACGCCGCCACGCGCAGGTAGGCTATGGGCGCGCACTTCGGGGTCAGGACGAGCAGCACGAGGTTGGCCGGACCGCCGACGCCGCCGAAGCTCACGCCCTCCCTGGACGTCGCGATCGCCAGAACCGTGCGGTCTATGTCGTCCAGCCTCGCGTGCGGCAGCGCCACGTTCTTCGCGATGAACGTAGGCGAGGAGGCCTCGCGTTCGAGGACGGCCTCCAATATCCCCTTGGCGCCGCCGAGGCGGTCGGACAGCATCCCGACCATCTTCGCCATCAGCTCGCCGCTTTCCGTGATGTCGGTCCCACATAGGACCGCGCTCTCCGAGAACACCGAAGCGATTTCGGTATCAGCCATCATTTCCTCCGAAAACTGTCCTTAAATTGTAGCAAAAAGGACGACCTCCTCCAAGGCGCTCCACTCGCCCTTGTCGGAAAGGAGGCGGGCGCGGAGGGTCGTCAGGCCCTTCGGAAGTCGTATCCCGTCGGACGGAGGCTCTGCTGCGGTGGCGGACACCGCCCCGCCCGGACTGCGCGGATCGGAGCCGTCGAGCGTGTACAGGACCCTTCCTGGGCCGGCGGCTGAAAGCGTTACGGGACCGCCGCCCGGGACCGTGGCGCCGTCGAGCAGCCTCTCCCCGTCGGGGCCTGTCGGAACTGGCGGCTCCACGGACGGGTACCACCCGCGCTTTCGGTAGTGCGTCGTCAGATGCTGGGTGCGGTTCGTGATGAAATTGAAGCACCCGGTGCATGCTGGCAGCCATGTCTTGTCGCGGGTGAAGTTCCTGTTGCCGTCCCTGCCGCCACCCCAGCGGGCCGACTCGCATACGATGGCGTCGTCTATCTCGTCCATGCGGCGCCTGAAGCGCTCCGTGGCCTTCTCCACCGTGAGCGCGCCGCCGGGACGGATGCACTGGCGGTAGAACTCGTCAGCGAACGCCATGCGGTAGTCCGGGTCATCGCAAAGGCGGTAGTGCAGCTCCGCCGGGTTGAAATGGTCTAGGCGCCGCATGAAGTCGCTATGCGCCCACTTCGGCCAGACCTCGGAGCCTACCAGCGTCGGATCCGACCTGAAATCCATCGACGACTTGCCCAGCGAGTGCTCTGCGTCATGGCGCAGGAACACGAAGCCGTTGACCAGCCCCGTCCCCCTCCTGTTGAACAGCGCGTAGAGGTTGTTGCAATGCGGGTCGCTGCCGTTGAACGTCGACACCGGGCTGTCGCAATCCGCCGTCCAATGGAAGATAAGCATGTAGTCGATCAGGTTCCGCTCGTTCAGGAGGATGGGGAGCGCCTTGTCCCGTCTGCCGTCCTTGTCGCGTCCGAGGAGGCGGAGGCGGTTCCCCTCGTGACCCTTGCCGAACCCCTCTTTGACGGCTGTGTGCCAGAGGTTGCTCCAGGCGTCGATCGTCCCCTCGTTCACGCCGATGGTGTACGGCGGAGATTTTCGCGGGTTGAACGCGGTCTTTACTAAGTCGAAGTCGAGCGAATCCCCGCCTAGGTAGCTGGCCGCGAAGTGTTCGTCGCCCCGCTCCTGCGTCTGGTACATGCCCCAGTACTGGCCGTTTATGAAGAGGTGACAGAAGCGGCTGCGGGTGTACGGCTGTCCCATGTCGCGCTGCGAATCGCGGGAGAAGACCTCGTGGATGTAGGTGTCGGAGCCGTCGCCGTCGTTGGCCCACGAATGGTTCTGCGACGTGCGCAGGTCGAACTTGTCGAACTCGGTCGCCGCGCCGCGCTCGTCGCCGAAGAGCGGGAACCGGAGGCGGCTTTCGCCGTATTCGCTTCTGAAGAAAAGGCGCAGCGAGTGCTTCGGACGATTGTTTCCGCGGCTGTGCGCCCCGCGTATGCGGAGACCCGCTGGGATGGTGAAGCCGTTAGACGGGTCGCGGGGGTCTATCTGCTCGACTATGAGCATGCGCTCGCTCCCGCGTCCCTCGTCGCGCGGGTTCACGTATATGCCCTTCTTTCTGTCGAAGAGGAACGTCGGGTCGATTACGAAGGACAAGGTCGGGATTGAGTTCGTGAAGCCGCGCAGCAGCCGGTCCCGGTCCTTGCCGTTAACGACCGACTGGATGAGGCCGTAGCGCATCGCATGCCCGTTGACGGCCATGTCGTCAGGGAAGCCCGCGCCGGGTGACTTCGCGGAGTTCTGCTGGCGCAGCACTTCGTCTAGGAAGATGTATGTCGCGGCCGAGTCGCGCTGCAACGCGGCGCCTTCGCGTGGAACTGCGGCCCTGACGCATGTCGTGCGTTCGATGCGGATCGGGCCGGCGTAGAGCGCCGAATTCGTCGTGGGCGATGTCCCGTCAAGCGTGTAGCGGATCTCGGCCGAGGGATCGTCCGGGCAGAGGAGCTTCAGATCGAAGGGGGCGCCCATGTAGCCGTGCGGAGGATCGAACGCCACGACCGGGGTCATGGGCTTCTGTGACTCGTCGCCGTTCGGCTCGCCCGGTGTCGGCTTCGTGAAGTACGCGAATGTCCAATCCGCCAAGCGCCCGTATGAGCGGTCCTTGACCTGGGCGGGCAGGTCGATCACCTCGACGACGTCGAGAATGACCGTGGATGGTGGGGCGAGGAAGACCGATTCGCCGGAGGATGAGATGGCCATGCGTACATACGCCTCGTCCTCGGCGAAGTCGTCGTAGTCCTTGTCGCACCAGACTATCGCACGCCCCCCGGCCGGCACGATGCATCGCCCGTTTATCTTCTTCCATTTCGCGGGCTTCGCGTCGGGCTTGTCCGAGAGGAACCAGCCCGCCACGTCGACGTCCGCGTCCCCGTCGTTGAAGAGCTCGACCCAGTCCATCTCCTTGCCGCCGTTCCGCGTGGTGAGCGACGAGCGGTTGGAGGCCATGATCTCGTCGATGCGCACGCCACCGAACGCGGCGGTGGTGGCGGCAATTAGCGTGGCGGCAACGGCTATCTGGAGCGGCTTCGTCATCGGGGATCAGGGGGGCGGACCGCCGCCGCCGCGGTTCTTCGGGGGCTTCGGCATCTTTGGCATGAAGGGGCTGGCGGACTCGCCGTCGGACGCCCCGCCCTGTCCGCCGCCAGACACCTTGCCGGACCCGGACGGGCGGCGGACGATGCCTGTGACCACCTTGTCGCCGTTCGCGAGGCCGGCGCCGCGCACAGAGGCGTCGAGGCCGTTGTCGAGAAGGACCTCGACCTCGACCTTGCGCATCCTGCCGTCCGCCGGCATGACGAAGACCGACTTGCCGTCAGACTTGCCATCCGGCGCGAAACGGAGCGCCTTGGACGGGATGACCAGTCCGTCGTCGGCCCTGGCCGTCTCGAAGAGGACGTTGGCCGTCAGGAACGGCAGGAGCGCCCCGTCGGAGTTGTCGGTGTCGATCTCGACGGTGTAGGTGACGACGTTCGAGGTGATCGTGGCGTTGAGCCGTATGCGCCGCACCACGCCGCGGAACGTGCGTCCCGGGAACGTGTCCACAGTGAAGGTGACGCCGCCGCCTTCCTTGATGCTCCCGATGTCCGCCTCGTTCACGGCGACCCATATCTGGACCTTCTTAAGATCGCTCGCCACCAGGAAGAGGGATGAGGCGCTCATCGACGAGACCACGGTCTGGCCGACGTTCACTCGGCGGTCTATCACCACGCCGTCGACGGACGACACGATGTCGCAGTAGCTCAGGTTGCGTTCCGCCTTCTCCACGCCGGCCTGCGCCTCGACCACTCCGGCCTCGGCCTGCATGAGCTGCGCTTTGGCCATGGACACCGCGACCTCCGCCGTGTCGAAGTCGGTTTTGGCGTCGTCGTACTCCGTCTGCGACAGGACGAGGCCTACTCCAAGGCGCTGCGCGCGCTCCCAGTCGCGCTTCGCCTTCTCAAGGCGCACCTCGGCGTCGCGCAGCGTGGCCTGGGAGACGATGACCGACGCCTCCGAGCGCTTTAGCTGGGCTCGGGCCACGTTGAGGTCGGCCACGTATGTCACGTCGTCGATCTTCGCGAGGAGCATTCCGTTCGTGACGATTGAGCAGTAGTCCAGCTCCTCGCCGCCGAGGCCCTTTCCGAAGTGGAGTATCTTGCCGGAGACCTGCGCGCCGATATCGACGATCTCCTCGGGCTCGATCGTGCCTGTCGCCGAGACCGTCTGGACGACGGATCCCTTCGTGGCCGTCGCGAGCGTCGGGTATGTCTCGCCTGCGGCGTCCTTGTGCTTCGAGCAGGCGCCGGCGGAGAGCATGGCCAGTGCCGCCAGGAAAGATATGAGCCTCTTTTCGTTCATGTCTTTGTCCTTTGCTTCGGCTTGTGAAGGATAAGGGCCGCGCATGGCCTACCTGCGGCCGGCGAGGGCGCGTTTGAGCGTGACCGGATCGGAATAGACTATGCCGCTGTCCACAGGAAGCCCGAAGGCGAGCCGCGTCACGGCAAGGCCCTCGTTGTGCCCTAGCGTCTCCTCGATGAAGGCGGCGGTCGCGTCGCCCTCCATGTCCGTGGCCGTGGCCAGGACGACCTCCTTCACGATTCCGTTCCTTGCGCGGCGGACAAGCGAGTCGAGGCGCATGTCGGCCGGGGAATCCGCCGACGACACCTTGCCGCCAAGGACGTGGTACAGCCCCCGGTACACTCCGGCGCGTTCAAGCGCCACGATGTCGCCAGGCTCCTCGACGACGCAAAGTATCGTCTTGTCGCGCCCTGCGTCAGAGCATATTGCGCACGGGTTCGCGTCCTTTACAGTGAACCCGCCGCACTCCTCGCAGACGCAGACCTCCTCGCGGGCGCGCTCAAGCGCGTCCCGCAGTGATTCCAGCACGCCGCCCCTGTCGCGCACCAGCGCGAAGGCGGCGCGTTCCGCCGACCTCCTGCCTAGGCCTGGAAGTCGGGAAAGGGCGCGTACGAGCGTGTCGATCGGACTTTCCATGTGTGTTCCCGCTAATCGTATCAGAACACCCCATGAAGCGGCAAACCCTTCTTCGATGGCGCGATCACTCCTCGACCCAGCGCAGGAGCGAGAAGTCGCGCCTGTCGATGGTGAAGCGCACACGGATGGTGGGGCGTCCGGCCTCCCATGAGGCGGCGTCGGCGGCCTCGGCCACGCCGGAGAAGACATCCGACCCGACCGCGATGCGCTCCGAAGCGCGGGAAAGGAGACGGGTCTCGTCTGCGGGCAGTCCTCCAAGATCTTTCGCCACATCGCGCGGCACGGCCGACGAGAAGAAGTTGCCGGCAGATCTGAAATCCATTATGCGCCCCGCCAGACTCTGAGCGGCGGGCGGGTCCGGCGGTTCGACGCCATGCAGAAGCGCCTCGACTACCTGGCGCGGAGAGGTGTTGATGTTCACGGCGGACAGCGCCTCAACGGTGACGAGGCCGTTTATGCGGCCGTATGCGGTATCGCCCAGACCATCCAACGAAGCGAGTTCGGATACGCATGCGTACGGCGCGCCGTTAGTCATACGCTCCGCGACGCTCCTCGCCTCCGTCTCGCCGAGACCTCCCACGTCATGGAGAAGGGCGGCCAGCGCCGGGATGAACGCCCCTGAGACGGGGATGCGTCTTGCCTCGTCGATGAGACCGTCGGCGCGGCCACCCGCGCCGAACCCCGATCCCGAGACGCGCATGACCCAGCCTTCGTCGCGCCGCTCCCAAGGCTCCGCCCA
>JAFSZJ010000077.1 GCA_017458965.1 Kiritimatiellia bacterium
AGCCTGTAGTGGAGCCCCAGACCCTGGACCAGCGCCTCGGCCTTGGCGACCAGCTCCGCGAAGGCATCCTCGCTGTGGTCGGGGTGGGCGTACTGGACCATCTCGACCTTGTTGAACTGGTGGCCGCGGATCATGCCGCGCTCCTCCGTGCGGGCGCTGCCGGCCTCGCGCCGGAAGCATGGCGTGTAGGCGAAATACCTCTTCGGAAGTTCGGCCTCGGGGATGATCTCGTCGCGGTGGATGTTGACGAGCGCCGTCTCCGCCGTCGGGAGGAGGAAGCGCCCCTTCTCGTCCGGTCCGCCGTCGATCCAGTAGTCCTCGGCGACGTACTTCGGGAACTGGCCGGCCACATAGCCGCACTGGTAGCCGAGCATGTGTGGCGGGAGGATGAAGGTGTAGCCGTCTTTGATGTGGGTGCGGATGAAGTAGTTGAGGATCGCCCACTCGAGCTGCGCGCCGAGGCCGGTGTAGAGCCAGCATCCCTGTCCGGCAAGCTTGACGCCGCGCTCGTAGTCGATGAGACCAAGGCTCGTGCAGAGATCGACGTGGTTCTTGATCTTGAAGGAGAACTCCGGTTTGGTCCCCCAGACATGATCGACCTGGTTGTTCTCCTTGCCGCCCGCGACGACGCCTTCGGCAGGGATGTTCGGGAGGCCGAGAATGAAGTCGGTGATCTTGCGTTCGGTCTCCGCAAGCGTTGCGTCGGCTGCCGCGATCTCGTCGCCGAGGGCCTTCATGCGCGCGACCTCGCCGGAGACGTCCTCCCCGCGCTTCTTCATGAGCGGGATGTTCTTGGAGGTTACGTTGCGCTCGTTCTTCATCTGCTCGACGCGAGCGATGATGGCGCGGCGCTCGGCGTCCCACGAGAGCAGTTCGGTGAAATCGACTTCGAAGTTGCGTTTCTTCAGAGCGTCGCGGACGAAGTCCGGCTTTTCACGGATGAGCTTGATGTCCAGCATGGGTTGTGTCTCCTGATTAAGGTTGTGGGGTGGGGGAGGCGGCGTTGCGCCTACTTGCGGAAGGGTTTGTAGTCATATCCCGACCAGGTGATGCCCTTCGCGTTCGAGAACTCTAGGGTGTTGAGGCGAACGGCATGGACGAGGATTGAAAGGGCGCCCATCGCCAGGTTCAGTCCGTGGCCGAGAAGGAGGATGAGGATTACGCAGGGGATCTTGACGAGGAGCGGCAGATTGAGGTCCATCGCCATCGTGTTGAAGTTCTGCGCGACTATCACGGACGAGAGTCCGACAGCGTAGAGACGGACATACGAGATGATGTCGCCAAGTCCGCTGACGATGTTGAGCGGAAGCATTCCAAGCTGGACGCCGTTCGTCTTAAGCTCGGACTTGTCTAGCATGAACAGCGCGATCAACAGGACGGATGCGCCGGCGACGTAGAACATGAAGCGGGGGAAGACGAAGCCCTCGACTATGACCAGCGACGCCACGCAGAACATCGTCCATATGACGCCTACCCATCCAAGCTCGGCCAGCGCCTTGCGCGACGGATACAGCAGGATCGCGTTCCATAGGCGGGCGATGGTCAGATGGACGGCGCCTATGATGAAGCAGAGCTGCATGATGTTGGACTGGTTCGCCAGCCACTCAACCGTGCGCGGCTTCATCCAGCCGGGAAGGGCTTCCGGCAGGATGCCGAAGTAGTTGGCGGTCAATACGCCCCAGCCGATCGTGGCGCAGGCGAGCACGCCCATAAGGATGAAGGGCTCGCGCGGAGCCTTCGGGAGCTTGCGCCTCGCAAATAGCGTGAGCGCCAGGATCAGGAGACCGTAGCCGGCGTCGCCGATCAGCATCGCGAAGAAGAGCGTGAAGAAAGAGTAGAAGACGACGCTTACATCGGTTTCGCGGTAGCCAGGCAGAACACCGAGCATCGAGAATAGCGGCAGGATCGGGCGGAACGCCTTGGGTGGCTCCACCAGCGTCGGCGGGATCTCGTCCTCCGCCGGGTCGCGGACGGCTATGCCCCAGCCATGCTTCTTCGCGGCATCGGCAAGGGCTTGCAGACGGGGTTCGGGGAGGTAGCCTTCAAGCCACTTGACGCCTGACTCGGCGCCCATCGAGGCCGCCGCCGCCATGAAGTCGCGGACGGAGGTGCGCTGCGCGACCTCGGCAGCGATCGACTCCGTTCCCATTCCGGCGAGCGTCTTGCGTTCTGCGTCGAGCGACGCGGCGAGGGAGGCGACTTCGGCGCGGATCCCTGAAGCCGGCTTGTCCGGTATGGGCAGGAGCTCCACACCCTGCGCCGACTCGAATTGACCGATCGCTACGCCGTATGCGAGCTTCTCCTTTGCGTCCTCGGCCAGGACGCGGATAACGAGCCCTTCGCCTGATGCGGGGATGGCGTCCGCCGGGGCGCGGAAGAGCGAGATTTCCAGACCCTGCGCCGCCAGTGCGCGGAGATCGTTTGGCGAGAATTCGCCGAACGGGGCGTAGGTGGCCACGGCATGTTCGCCGTCCGCGATGCGGGCGGCGAGATCGTCGATCCGCGCCTTTGTGGCCAGGACCTCCTCAGGCGAGACTGACTTCCCGTTCGCGGCGCATCCGGAGTCCTTCAGTATGGAGAGGGCCTTTGCGGCCGCGTCGAACGATGACTGCGCGTCCTTCAGGCTGGCGGTCTCGTTGCGGTTCGCCGAGTCGACATGGAGGACGCCAAGGGATTGGAGGGCGTCAAGCGTCTCGTTCTCCGAGGACGCGGTGCAAAGAACCGCGACCCGCTTCATCGGGACGATCATACCGTCTCCTCCTCGCTCTCGTCCGCCGTGGCGGTCTGCGCGCCGCGCCGCTTGGCTATCTTGCCGCGTGCGACGGCCGCTGTGCGCTCGTCGCCGAGGTGTATGCCGATTACGCGGATGTTCTCCTTGCACTCAGGGATCTTCACCTTTTCAAAGAGGTTCACGCGCTGCGTCGTCGTGCGCAGTTCCTCAGTGACGAGACGCCGCTGCTCGGCGAGGACCTCCTTTTCGGCCCCGAGTTCGAGTGCCTTGACTATGGCGTCGCCGGCGTCGTCCAGCCAGGACGGCGAGGACTCGAGGTCAAGATCGGCCCGTTCCGTCTCGATGCCGCGATAGATCGGGATCGCCACGCCGGCTATGTTGCCGGCGTCCGTGAGCACGGCCTTGCGCCGGACAAGGTCGCCCGGTAGCTCAGGCGACGAGAAAAGGGCCATCCACGGCGCAAGGGATTTGCGCCATGCGGTTTCCTTCTCGGTGAGGAGGTCGATGGCGCCGGTGATCGACGCGATCTCCACCTGGAGCTGCTGCTTCTTCAGCTGCAGCATGGGGAGGAAGCGCTGGTAGCGCTTGAGCGCGTCTGTCTGCGCCTTTAGCTCGGTCTTTGTGTTCTTGATCTTGGCCATGTTCGTCAGGGCGTGTTACAGCTCAATATTCTACCAGAAATGGCTACATTCGGGGAAATTCAGTAGAATTCGCTTATCAACTGAGCCTGGCGCGATCGATCCAGAGGCCGAGGGCGGGATTGGGGATGAAATAGACCTCCTCGCCATCGACATCGTTCCAGCCGTAGGCGAGGCGTGCCGGATCGTATTTGGCCGCGACAGCGTCGTAGTCGGCCGCGTTGAAGCCGACTGCCTCGATCTCGGCCTTGTCGATGCGTTTGACTGCGTACGTGATCGAGAAGCGTCCGTCTGAGGATCCATGGATCAGGTGGGCCGCTACGCCCATGTTGGCGCGCAGATCGTCGTTCTCGGGCTTTTCGAATAGCTCGAGCGTGTGGAGGCGTCCCTTGTATCCGTATTTGCGGATGAGCGTCTGCTGTGCGGGGTCCTCGCCGAAGCGGTCTATGCCCGGCGCCAGTATTAGCAGCTCGCCTCCGTCGGCCATGGCCATGCGAGTACGGTAGATGGCCTTGTTGCCGACCCATGTGCTGGTGAACTCGGAGGGATCGAGATAGACGACGCATTTGCGCAGCGGCCTTTCCACATAGTCGATGTTCCTCTCCTGCGCAAGCGCTACCGCCGCCGTTAGGCATTCGCGCCCCTCGCCGATGAACAGGCCATGCTGCCTTATGCGTCCGCCCGGGGCCGTCGTGACCGTAAGTATGAAAAGAACGGGTATGCGCCCATAGACGAAGCGCTCCATGACCCAGTCGAAGAGACGGCGCACGGGGGCGTGATCGCGTCCCATCGCCTGTTCCATGCCGCATACTGCGCCTATCATGTGGCTCTTGTTTATCATCTCGCTGCCGCCGACGCCGACGAATAGGTTCTTGGCGTGGTTGGCCATGCCTATGACCTCGTGGGGGACCACTTGCCCCGGGGATATGATGAGATCGTATGAACCATCCACGAGTCTGCGGTTCAGCTCCACCGGTAGCGGCTCCTTCCATAGACCGCCACTGATGTCCGCGACGACTTCGGAGGGAATCTCCCCGATTTTGACGACGCCTCCACGCCAGTCATGGACGATCATGGCGGAGTAGGGGATGTCGCCGAACATCGCGCCCCATTGCGTTTCCGTCACCGGCACATGTGTGCCGAGGGCGGGCATCACATCAACATCGACGCCCTTGTCGCGCAACGCATGCCACAGGGTGTTCGTGATGAAGCCGGCGTTTGAATGATAGCGGGTGAAGTCTGGCGGGATGATAAGGACGCTACTAAGCGAACGGCCTTCGAGCGCCTTCAGGATCGCCGTCCGTATCTCTTCAGGTGAGAGACCTTCAGTGGAAGTGGCGGAAATAGAGATGTCTGGCATGGTTTTCCGATTGTAGCAGAACGGGTGGAGGCGACACCGCTTGTCCGCACGGGAAATCGGCTATACTGTTGAGGAAAGGTGGTGGACGATGGGTGAATTGAGGTTTGCGATACTTGGCGCAGGGCACATAGCGGGCAAGATGGCCCGCACTCTTGCCTTTCTGCGAAACGAGGTTAGGCCTTACGCCGTCGCGTCGCGGGATATCGGCCGAGCAAGGGCGATAGCCGACGAATCTGGCTTCGAAAAGGCATACGGCTCGTACGAGGAGATGCTGGCGGACGACGCAATCGATGTCGTCTATGTCGCGACGCCGAACAATCTCCATGTCGAGCATGCGCTTGCCTGCCTCGTGCATGGCAAACATGTCCTTTGCGAGAAGCCTTTCGCACTCACGGCGGACGATGCGCGCAGAGTCTTCGACGAGGCGAAGAAGCGGGGTCTGTTCGTCATGGAGGCGATGTGGACGCGCTTCCATCCTGCGGCTCGTCTCATCGACGACGTCATAGCCTCCGGGGAGATCGGCACTCCGCGCTACCTCCAGGCCACTTTCGGACTTGCGATCTCCGGCAAGGAGCGCGTCGTCCGCCCAGAACTCGGGGGCGGCGCCCTGCTGGATCTTGGCATCTACCCGCTGAACTTCGCTGCGATGCACTTCGGTTTGCCTGACATGTCCAGGACGGAAGCCATGACATCTGCGGCGACGCTTCTTGAAACAGGAGTCGATGACCAGTCCACAATTACTTTTGACTACGGCGACGGTCGCATTGCGAGCCTTTCCACATCCATCACGGCTGGGATGGGCGCATACGGCCGCATCGCCGGAACTCTCGGATGCATCGAGGTCCCGGCGCTGACGCGATGCGAGGGCTTCATCGTTAGGAGCGTCCCGTCGGGGAACGAGCGCCGCGTCGAATGCCCGTTCGACTTCAACGGTTACGAGTACGAGGTCCGTGCCGTTGCAAAGGCGATCTCAGAGGGGCGCGTCGAATGTCAGGAGATGCCATGGTCGGCGACCATAGCACTTGCCGGTGTCATGGAAGCCCTGCGTCGCCAGTGGCGTTGTACATGCTGACCTGGCTCCAGGCGGGCGTGGGCAACGCCATCGTCTGGCGGCGGACACACGAGCGGAAAGAAGTATTTGCCGCTTGACCCTTGGGGCGGCGTTGGCGTATCATCTTCCCATAGTTCGGGGGAGCTCGCCGGGCGGGCTGAGAGGGGGCGCCAACGCCCCGACCCTTTGGACCTGACTTGGGTAATTCCAACGTAGGGAGCGCATCATGAACGCTGGACGCGGAACGTCCATTTTCCAGAACGGCCTTGTGTGGTTCGGCGCGGCCGTATCAATCGCCGAGATCCAGACCGGCATCGACATCGCCGCAGGTGGCGGCGGAAGCGGCATAGACGTCGCGACGGCGGCATGGGCGATAATCGCCGGACATCTTCTGGGCGGTCTTCTCCTCTTCGCCGTGGGGTGCATAGGGGCAAGGCTCCGCGCAAGCGCGATGGACTGCGTCAAACTGCCATTCGGCCGTGCCGGAGCAGGGCTTCTCGCGGCTTTGAACATTGTCCAGCTCCTCGGTTGGACTGCTGTGATGATCGCGCAGGGTGCCGAGGCGGCGTCCGCGCTCGTTCCCCGTCTCGCATTTCCTGCGGCATCGGCCATTATAGGCGTTCTCGTCGCCGCATGGGTGTTCATAGGACTGGGTGGCGTTTCGAGGATCAACGCAGTCGCGATGGCGCTTCTGTTCATTCTTACTCTGTATCTCACATTCAACCTGTTCACGCCGGATGTGAAGGCGGCGGCTGGTGAAAGCGCGACCTCGTTCTGGCCCATATTCGAATTGTCCGCAGCGATGCCGCTCTCATGGCTTCCGCTTGTCGCCGACTACACGAAGGACGCCCGCCGCCCACGCCTTGCCCCCGCCGTCTCCGCCGCGGTCTACACGCTTGTTTCATGCTGGATGTTCGCGATCGGCGTTTCCGTCGGCAGGCATTTCGCGGGCGAAGGCTTCGCCCAGGCTATACTCGCATGCGGAGCCGGCGCTGCCGGCATCTTCGTGGTCGTCTTCTCGACCGTAACGACGACCTTCCTCGACGCCTATTCGGCTGGCGAGAGCGCCAGGAGCATCCATGCCAAGGTGCCGCCCAAGCTTTTCGCCGTGGCAGTGACTGCCGCCGGTACGCTGGTGGCCATATTCGTCGGCATGGACCGATACCTCGACTTCCTCTACCTCATCGCCTCCGTCTTCGCGCCGATGGCGGCGGTGCAGGTCGTCGATTGGGGACTCCGGGCTGGCGCCCGGAGCACAGGACAGGTGGCGATCAATTTCATCGCATGGCTTGTAGGCCTTGCCGTGTACCATGTCGCGCTGGCCAAGGGATGCCCCGTCGGTGCCACGTTGCCGTCGATGATCTCGGCCGCCGCGATCACCGCCCTGGCTCGTCTAACCACCAAACACTAATCCCTCTTCCTTCAACCCTTCAACCTTTCAACCCTTCAACCCTTTAACCTTTCAACCCTTCAACCTTTCACCCTTCACCCCTTCAACCCTTTAACAAAATGAACATCGGAACCTATCTTGACAACGTCCGCGCGACAACCCCGCTCGTGCACAACATCACCAACTACGTCACTGTCCATGATGTGGCCAACATCCTGCTCGCTTGCGGCGGCAGCCCGATCATGACGGACGAGCCGGACGACGTCGAGGACATAACGTCCATCTGCGGCGGACTCAACATCAACATCGGCACACTGAACAAGCGCTCCATTGAGGCTATGTTCATCGCAGGCCGCAAGGCGGCGTCGTTAGGACACGCGATGCTCCTCGACCCTGTCGGCGCCGGTGCCAGCCGCCTCCGCACCGAAACGGCCAAGAGGCTTATCGCCGACTTCCGCTTCACGACGATCCGCGGGAACATCTCCGAGATCCTTGCACTTGCGTCTGGCGGCAGCTCCACTCGTGGCGTGGACGCATCGCTGGCCGACGCCGTGACGGAAGCCAACCTTCAAGCAAAGGCCGACTTCGCCAAGGCGTTCGCGGCGGAGACGGATGCCGTAATCGCCATTACCGGCGCAATCGACCTCGTCGCGGACGCCACGCGATGCTACGCCGTCCGCAACGGCACGCCGCGCATGGCGTCGATCACCGGATCCGGATGCCAGCTCTCCGGCATGATGACGGCTTTCCTCGTCGCTAACCGCGAAAGCCCGCTTGGGGCGGCCCTTGCCGCAGTCTGCGCGATGGGCCTTGCCGGCGAGATCGCCGAATCGCGGATGCAGCCGGGCGACGGCAACTCCACATACAGCGACCGGATCATCGACGCCATCTCGCTGATGGATGGCGCCACTCTCGAAAGGGGCGCGAAATATGAACTGCTCTAGGGAAGCGCTCCTTCTCTACGCCGTCACGGACCGTAAGTGGCTTGCCCCAGGAGAGCGCCTTGCGGACAAGGTGTCGGAGGCTATCGACGGCGGGGCGACCTTTGTGCAGCTACGCGAGAAGCACTTTGACCGCGACGCCTTCGTCGCCGAGGCGCGCGAACTCAAGGCGCTATGCGCGACGCGCAATGTGCCTTTCGTCGTGAACGACGACGTCTCCATCGCGATGGAGTGCGGGGCGGACGGGGTGCATGTCGGACAGTCCGACATGGAAGCGCATGATGTCCGTGCCTTGATTGGTGACCGAATGATCCTGGGCGTATCCGCCCAGACCGTCGAGCAGGCGGTCGCAGCGGAGAAATGCGGCGCCGACTACCTCGGCGTAGGCGCGGTCTTTCCGACCGGCTCCAAGGACGATGCGGATGCGGTGTCGCTCGATACCCTCCGCGCCATCTGCGCCGCTGTGAGCATACCGGTAGTGGCCATAGGCGGCATCACGCTCGAAAACCTTCCTTCGCTTTCAGGCACAGGCATCTGCGGCGTCGCGGTCATAAGCGCCATCTTCGCGCAAGAGGACATCCGTGCCGCCTCGTCCGCGCTTGCGGCGGAGAGCAGAATGGTCGTAAGATCGTTGGATCGTTGAACCGTTGGACCGTAACCATACAACTCCTCAACCCCCCAACCCATGCACACAGCACTTACAATCGCAGGCAGCGACTCGAGCGGCGGGGCCGGTATCCAGGCCGACATCAAGGCGATGACGATGAACGGCGTATTCGCCATGAGCGCGATAACGGCGCTTACCGCGCAAAACACGCTTGGCGTCACGGGCATCATGGAGGTCGCGCCTGAGTTCCTCGCGCTCCAGCTTGACGCGGTGTTCACGGACATAAGACCTGATGCCGTCAAGGTCGGAATGGTCGCGTCCTCCCCGCTGATCCGGACAATAGCGGCCAAGCTAAAGGAATATGGCGCGGAGAGAGTCGTCGTCGATCCCGTCATGGTGGCGACGAGCGGTGCGAGGCTCATATCGGAGGATGCCATCGGCGCGCTGTGCCAAGAGCTGATGCCGCTCGCGACAGTCATCACGCCCAACATCCCCGAGGCCGAAGTCCTTTCCGGCATGGCCATCCATTCGGCGGATGACATGGAGACTGCGGCCGGCGCGATAGGCGAAAGGCTTGGCTGCGCCGTGCTTTGCAAAGGCGGACACAGCGTAAGCGACGCCGACGACGTGCTATGGCGCGACGGCGAGGTCAGGTGGTTCCGTGGCCGGCGCATTGACAACCCAAACACCCATGGCACCGGATGCACGCTTTCGAGCGCCATGGCCGCAAACCTTGCCAAAGGCGTATCGCTTGACGAGGCCGTGGCGCGGGCGAAGGAGTACCTTTCAGGTGCGCTTGCCGCGATGCTCGACCTTGGCCATGGACGGGGTCCGATGAACCACGCCTGGATGCTTGAAAAAAAAGTTGACGCCATTGCTGGCGTGTGAGACAATCTTCCTCGCTTCGCAGGAACGGGCACGGTGTCCGTGAGGCGGAGCAGGACTTGAACCGGGGCGGTCCCGGACAACACAACAAGGAGTTCTCAACATGAACATCAGAAAAGCTAGCAAGGGTTTCACCCTCGTCGAGATGCTGGTCGTCATCGCCATCATCTCCATTCTCGCGGCCGCCCTGTTCCCCGCGATCCAGAACGCCATGAGCTCTGCTCAGGCTACGGCTCTCAAGACCAAGGGACGCGGCATTTGGGTAGCCGTCACCTCGGCCAACATGGAGCGCGAGCCCCTGAACCTCGGCGTCATCTGGCCGTCCGAGGCAGTTGACAAGGAGCAGATCAGCGAGAACGCGGTCGCCTACTTCAACTTCCTCCTCTCGGATGGCACCGACAAGACGAAGTCCACTGATGACGCGGATGTGCGCGTTGTCGGCGATCTTACTCCCGATGCCCTCATCGCGAGCGGTGTCACCGCCGCGACGGCTGGCGATGCCCTTACCGAAGACAACATCGCCTGGGGCGTCGTCAAAATCAAGGACAGCAGCCCGTCGGAAGTCCCCTTCATCATCAGCCGTAACTTCAATGGCCAGACGAGCCTCTCCCAGCAGGACGCCGCGACCACCGCAGCTCTTGATCTTGATGCCGACATCAAGCCCTTCAACGAGAAGCGTGCCGTGTGGGTGACCCGCGGTGGTGGAACGTTCGACGCCCGCCGCAAGTACTTCACCGAGTCCCAGCTCATGGGCCTTGGCGACAGCTCGGTCAGCTACGACTACTGGGCCAAGTAGCCTACGGTTGA
>JAFSZJ010000078.1 GCA_017458965.1 Kiritimatiellia bacterium
CGCCCAGGCCTGACTCGGGGCTTGACGCTACTTGTTGCCGGCGGCGATGCCGTTCTCGGTCATGAACTTGTAGCTGATCTCAAGAGCCTTGAACATCTCGCACGACTCGCAGTAGTCGAGTTCGACGACGACGGTCTTGACCTGTGCCGGGGCCGCGGCGATGATGTCCTTGATCGGGAGCGTGCCGGTGCCGAGCGGGAGGAGGTCGATCTTCATGTCGAGAAGACCGTCCTTCATTCCGTCGTTCTTGGCCTCCTGGCGGCAGACGCCGTCCTTCATGTGGATGAGGATCGTGTCCTTCGCGAACTCCTTGAGCATGGCGACGGCGTCCTCGGTCCCCTTGTTGGTGGACCAGAAGGAGTCGATCTGGTACTTGACGCCGGGGCAAAGCTCGCGGTAGATGTCGTATTTCAGACGGCCGTCGATGCGCTCGAACTCCCAGTAGTGGTTGTGCTGGAAGAGCGTGAAGCCGTTCTTCGAGCAGAAATCGACCATGGCGTTCGTGTTGTCCGCCGTCTTCTTGATGGAGTCGAGGTCCTTGAAGTTGTCGGGGCCGTAGCCGCAGACTATGGTGTCGAGACCGAGGATCGAGGCGATGTCGAGCTGCTCGGGGAGGCCGCCGGCGTTGTGCGCCCACGGGGAATGGGACGAGTAGATCTCGAGACCGAGGTCCGCCGTCATCTTCTTCAGTTCCGACGGGCGGAGGTTGAAGAAGCCGGCGGGTTCGACGCCCTTGTAGCCGATGTCGGCGATGCGCTTGAGAACTGGCGCGAAGCCGTCGCGCGCGATATAGTCGCGGACGGAGTAGAGCTGCACGGAGATTGGAAGTGCCATTGTGGTTGTCCTTTCGTTCTGAACCTTGCGCCGATTATACCACCGAACGCGGAAGATGGTTGCATTCGGGGGCGTTATCGGGTATCCTCTTCGCCGAATACAAAGGCAACCCAGGAGGTCCGGCATGGCGAAGGAAGAAGAAGATGTGACGATGGAGCCGGTTGAGATGACCCCGGTCGATGGCGGGGCGTACATATCGGAACGGCTACGCGACCCAGGCGCCGCGCAGGCGTCGGCCTCCAAGCCGGCGGCCAACTACACCGTGGCCGGGATCTTCGCGATCATCGCGCTGATATCCTTCATCGTGATGCTGGCCCTGCTCTACTTCGACTGGGAGGACCTCTCGGTAGCCTGACCCCGATAAACAAGACACCCCCAGGTAAGCGGAATGAAAAAGAAAATCTACCTTAGCGGCCCGATCATGGACGAGCATGTCGATGCCGCGAAGACGTGGCGCGAGAAGGCCACGCTCGCCTTGCGCGACCAGTTCATCATCCTTGACCCGATGCGCCGCAACTTCAAGGACCGCGAGGTCGATTCGGCCAACGAGATCACCGAGTTCGACCTGCAGGACGTACGTGACGCCGACATCCTCCTCGTCAACTACAGCAAGGTCTCGATCGGCACCTCGATGGAGGTCTTCTACGCCGCGCACGACCTTGGCAAGTTCATAGTGGCGTTCTCGCCGTACCCATACAAGGAATGCTCGCCCTGGATGGTCCGCTACTGCACCAAGATACTGCCGGACATCGACGCGGCCATCGCCTACATCAACGACCATTTCGTCCATCTCGACATCGAGTAGGCGCGTTCAGGGCATGAAAATGGCGGAGAGGGGGGGATTCGAACCCCCGGTGCCAGTAAACCCAGCACGACGGTTTAGCAAACCGTTGCCTTCAGCCACTCGGCCACCTCTCCGCTGCTACGGACACGGGCGCTGCTCTTCGCGCACCCGCCGCGTAAGAGCATACCGGAATCCCCCCTGTGATTTCAAGAGTTTTCTGCGGGCTACCTGCGCCTTCGCAGCAGCAGCCATATCGCGAACCGCAGCCGCGCCCATATCGACGGCCTGTTCGGCCGCCTGAAAACGCCCTTCATGTAGTCCCTGTCGAAAATGCCCATCATGCACCCTGACGAAGAAGCACCATCCGACGCGATCCGCCTGCAGCTCGCTATCGCGCGGTCAGGCTTATGCTCGCGCCGCCACGCGGAGGAGCTGATCAGAGCCGGCCGCGTGGAGGTCAACGGCAGGATTGTCGCGGAAATGGGCGCGAAAGTCAATCCGGCGTCCGACGTCATCGTGGTTGACGGGCGCCAGATCCGCAAGGCCCCCTCGAAGCGCCACACGGTCATGCTCAACAAGCCCGTAGGCTATCTGTGCGCGGCATCCGACGGCCATGGCGGACGGCTGGTTACGGAGCTCGTCCGCGAGGTGCCGGCCCGCCTCGTGCCGGTAGGACGCCTCGACCGCGACAGCGCCGGCCTGCTGCTGATGTCGGACGACGGCGACCTCATCGCGAAGATCACGCACCCGCGCTACGGCCACAGGAAGGAGTACCTCGTCGAGGTCTCCGGGTCGTGCGGCGCGGAAGAACTGCGCCGTCTGCGCGAACCGATGGAGATCGACGGCTACACCATACGCCCCGTCGGGGTGCGCCTCGTAGGCAGGGCCGGGCAGCTGTCGCTATTGCGCTTCGTTCTGGGAGAAGGCCGAAACCGGCAGATCCGCCGCATGTGCGCGATGGTCGGGCTTGGAGTGGTGTCGCTGACCCGCGTGGCAATAGACGGCCTTCGGCTTGGCGACCTGCCTGTCGGCGGCTGGCGAGAACTCACGGACAAGGAGATCGAGGCGCTTCGCAATCCAAGGAAGTCCGCGGATCCCGCGCCGCGCCAGCCAAAACCTTAGCGATGGAGTCCGCGATGGCCTCGGCCTTCGGGGCGCATACGATGGCATCCGGCGCGACCTCCTTGGCGACCTCGTAGCAAGCGATGGCCGGGCATGAGCATGCGGCCGCCTCGACCAGCGGAAGGCCGAAGCCCTCGTCCACGGACGGATACACCAGCGCTGCCGCACCGGCATAGAGCGCCGGCATATCATCGTCACGGACATAGCCGAGGCTTGTAACTCCTTCCGGCGCAAGCCATCCGTCCTTCGCGCCAACGACCACGAAGCCCATGTCGATGCCATGGCTCTCGCGCAGCAACCGCCATGCTTCAAGCGCAAGGGGCAGATTCTTCCGCCGCCCCGGATGGCCAACGAAGAGGAGATAGGGGGGAAAAGTGGAAAGTGGAGAGGGAAGAGTGGAGAGTGGAGAGGGAAGAGTGGAGAGTGAAGAGTGGAAAGTGGAAAGTGGAGAGGGGAAAGTTGAGAGTTGAGAGTTGAGAGTTGAGAGTTTTTTTGGGGGAGCGGGGAAGTTCCGGAGGTGCGGCGTCCCGCCGCGCACACCTGGGTTGGGAGTGACGGGTGGCGAGGAACGGAAGGGAGGGCGGAGCGAAAGCGGGCGGATCACGATCCTTGCGGCAGCGGAGGGGAAGCGGGCGGCGACGATGTCCGCCACATGTCGCGACGGGACCTCGATGATGTCCGCGCGACGTATTGACGGCGGAATGCGAAGACGGTAGTGCAGGACATTGACCAGCGAGCAAAGTCGGGGGTGCGTGAACACGTGCAGATCGTACACGCAGAGCATCGACCGGCATGGAAGCAGCGGCGGGGCCACATAAGCCGGCGATACGAACAGGGCCTCGCGGACGGCATTCGGCGAGAGCCTTCGAAGGATGCCACGCAAAAGGAACGGGAAGACGAGCAGTTCGCATACTATCCTTCCGATGCGGGTGCCCGCAAACGAAGGAAGCCGTATGCAATCCTCTTCCGGCACTCCAAGATCCACGCCTTTGGCGACAAGGTATCTGATGCGTCCGTATTCGCTTCGGAGCTCCCGGGCACGCTGCCAGACCGCCCACTCAACACCGGACCAGCGCCCGCGCAGGATGAGGGCGTTGAAGATGAGGATTTGCCGTGCCGGATCCATGACTTTTGCAAGTGCCGCCCTCACATCGTACTTCATTGTCCGCGTCTTTGGGGGTTTCGAAGTTGACGTCAGCGAGCCGCAGGTGGTGTTGCGATGTTTGCCAGCCATGCGCTTTCGTTTTCCCCTGAAATCCTTATCTCTTGGACGGGGCTGAGGGGATTTCCGCGGGTAAAACGAAAAGGGGCCACAGGGCCAATGCGCCATGGACTCGGCGCGTCTGCGCCCGCTCGTTGTCGGCTCGCGGCCGCGCCTGGCGGCGGATTCCGGCCGATTTGCGGCGGTTCGGCCGCCTGCGACGCCCGCCCCAAACCGCAACTCGGCTCGGACTTCGCTCGCCATCCTCGCCCTCTTCGCCTCCACCTTAGCTCACTCGCCACGCCTCACCCATTTCAGTCCGGTTCTTTGAGAATGCCCACGTCCAATCCGCCCGTGCATGGTACGGTGGTGCGGTGGTGAGGTGGTGAGGTGGTGATGGGGCGAGTGCAGACCAATCGGACTGTCACAAATCAGACAATACCTTTGCGTGAGATTATTCGCTGGCTCTGCTACCATCGAACGTGCGCCATATCGGGTTGTAAACCCGTCCTGCATCCGCGGAGGATCGGGGAGTTGGAAGGCGGATGGCGATTCTGGTACGATTGACTGGTTCAATGACCTTGCCCGTTAACCGCAGATGAGTCAAAAAGCCGAAAGCCTCGTAGCACCCAGCACGGCGTCCGAAGCCCTCATGGAGCGCATCGGCTACCGCTTCCGCGACGGATCGCTCCTTGCGACCGCGCTGACGCATCCGACGTATTCCAACAACGTGGAGCGCGTGGAGAACAACCAGCGCATGGAGTTCCTGGGCGACGCCGTGCTCGGACTGCTCACCGCCGAGCATGTATATCGTTCGCTGCCGGAGGGCGATGAAGGCCTCCTGACAGTTGTGCGATCCAAGACCGTCAGCGGCGAGGCGCTCGCATCGCTCGGCGCGGAGATCGGCCTCGGACCGCTTCTGCGCACTGACGAAGGCGGAGCCGACGCGACCTTGCGTTCAGCCCCGCACACGCTCGCATGCGCCACGGAGGCCTTGTTCGGCGCCGTGTGGCTGGATGGCGGGATCGAGGCCGCGAAGACGGTCTTCGGCAAACTTGTAGTGCCGCGCATAGGGGCCGTTCTCGGGGGCGACGCCGGGGAGGGCGATCCCAAGGGGCGCCTACAGGCCTACGCCCACAGAAACCCCTCGATGGGTCTTCCCGTCTACGAAGTGCTGTCGCGGGAGGGTCCCGACAATTGTCCCGTGTTCCGGGCGCGGGTCACCCTCGGCGGACGCTCGGCGGAAGGCTCGGCCGGCCGCCGCCGCCTCGCCGAAGCCGCAGCCGCCGAGGCATGGCTGGCATCTGAAGGCGACTCCGAATACCAGCCACGATGAAAATCCACATGGGGGGATGTGAATGAACTCGCTTCTTATCCGCAACGCGAACCTTTCCGGCAAGTGCACGGATGCGCTTATCACGGACGGCGTCTTCGCGAAGATCGCGCCAGGCTTGGAGGCACCGCCGGATGTTCCGGTCATAGACGCGGGCGGCATGATCCTCGCGCCCGCCTTCTACAACGCGCACACCCATTCGGCCATGAGCGTGATGAGGTCGATGGCCGACGACATCCGACTTGAGGCGTGGCTGTCCGACCACATCTGGCCATACGAGGCCAAACTCACGCCGGACATCATCCGGCGCGGAGTGCGCCTGGCCATAGAGGAGATGATACGCAGCGGCACGGTCTTCTTCAACGACATGTACTGGTTCCCGGACATCACGCTCGAGGTCGCCGACGAAATGGGCGTCCGAGCCATGATCGGCCCGTGCCTCATATCCAATCCGCTCGCATCGTTCACGCGATTTGAAGAGCTCGAGGAGGCGTATGGCCGAGTGCGGGACAAGGACCGCCTTGCGCTAGCCTACGCGCCGCACGCGGTCTATTCGACGGACGAGGCTCTGCTGCGCGATACCGCCCGCCGCGCCGCCGCTGACGGACGCTTCATCCATGTCCACGCATCCGAGACGCGCAAGGAGGTGGAGGATTGCCTTGCTGCTCATGGCATGACGCCGGTGGCGTGGCTCGACAAATGCGGTCTTCTCGGTCCGCGCACGATCCTCGCGCATTGCGTGCATCTGACACCGGACGACATACGGCGCATCCACGACAGCGGGGCGGTGGCGGCGCACAACCCGTGCTCCAACTACAAGCTATGCTCAGGGCAGTTCGACTTCCGCGCCGTGTACGAGGAGGGTGGATGCCGCGTCGCCCTCGGCACGGACGGCTGCGCCTCGAACAACAGCCTCTCCTTCTTCGACGAGATGAAGCTCGCCGCCCTCAACGCTAAGATACGGTCGGGCGACCCCGAGTGCGGGAAGGCCGACGACATCCTCGCCATCGCGACGCGCGGCGGCGCAGAGGCCTTCGGCCTGCACGCCGGCCTCATAGCTGAGGGATGGCTTGGCGACGCGATCCTCCTCGACCCGGCTTCGCCGCAACTCAACCCACCCGGACATCTCGCCGCCAACCTCGTCTATGCGGCCGACACCTCGTGCGTCGATACAGTCGTCTGCGCCGGGCGCGTGCTTATGCACGGCCGCCGGCTCAGCGGACGATAGGCGGCTAATGGATAATGCTTGCCAGCGCGGCTCGGATAAGGGTAATCTATCCACCTCGCGGGGCGATTTGGCTTTCGCGACATCATCTTAGGCATCAACAATCAGGAACGAAGACATGGCAGACAAGAAGACGGCGCCAGCCACACAGCTCGATGCGGTTCTCGCGCAGATCAGGAAGGAATTCGGAGAGACGGCGATCATGCGCCTTGGCGACACCTCGGCGGCTCAGAACGTGCCTGTCGTCAGCACCGGGTCCTTCTCGCTCGACCTCGCTCTGGGCGTCGGCGGCCTCCCGCGCGGACGCATCATAGAGCTGTTCGGCTCCGAGTCATCCGGCAAGACGACCCTCGCCCTCCATGTCATCGCCAACGCGCAGCGCGCCGGCGGCATGGCCGCCTTCGTCGATGCGGAGCATGCGCTCGACCCGGCCTACGCGCGCAAGATCGGCGTAGATCTCGACAATCTTCTCGTCAGCCAGCCGAATTCCGGCGAGGAGGCCCTCACCATCATGGAGCAGCTGGTTAAGTCCGGCGCCCTCGACGTCGTCGTCCTCGACTCCGTCGCCGCCCTCACCCCGCAGGCCGAGATCGACGGCAACATGGGCGATTCGCATGTCGGCCTCCAGGCCCGCCTGATGTCGCAGGCCATGCGCAAGCTCACCTCCGCCATCGCCCAGACGAAGACCCTTTGCATCTTCACCAACCAGATCCGCGAGAAGATCGGCGTGATGTTCGGCAACCCCGAGACGACGCCCGGCGGCCGCGCCCTCAAGTTCTACGCCTCCGTGCGCCTGAACGTCCAGCGCATCGGCCAGCTCAAGGACACCGCCGGCGCGGTCATAGGCAACCGCACCCGCGTCAAGGTGGTCAAGAACAAGGTCTCCGCGCCATTCACCGAGGCCGAATTCGACATCCTCTACGCCCGCGGCATCTCGTGGGAGGGCTCCATCATCGATGCGGCCGTCGCGAACGGCGTCATCACGAAGAAGGGCTCCTGGTTCGTCTTCGGCAACGAGCAGCTAGCCCAGGGGCAGACAAACACCACGGAATACCTCCGCGCCAACCCGGACCTCTGCAACCGCATCATCGACAAGATCAAGGAAGTCATGCCCGCCGCCGCGGCAATCAAGGGTCGCCCGCCGGCCGCCGACAGCGAAGAGTAGTTCGTTGAAGCGCCGGCAAGGCCGACTCGTTGAATGTCGTCGAAGCGCCGCTTCGCGGCTTGTTGAAAAAGTTTCAATGCCTTCAATGGCGGTGCGGCCGCTCCTTCAACGCTCCATCAACCATTGCTTCGCTACGTCATACGCCGAGTTCTTGCGCTGGTGCCGACGACCGCCGGTGTCCTTCTTCTAACCTTCCTCCTCTTCCATGTCGTCGGCGGTTCGCCCGCCGACGTCGTCCTGGGGCAGCATGCCACCCCGGAGGCGATCGCGGACTTCAACGCCCGCTTCGGATATGACAAGCCGCTTCTGATCGGTCCGGCGGGCCATCGCCTCGACTCGCAGTTCTTCTTCTACGTCTCGACGCTACTGCGCGGCGACCTGGGCTATTCCACCTCCTACGGAATGCGCGTGGCCGAGGTACTCAAGCAGGGCGTGGGGCCGTCGCTGACAATCACCGTGCCGATACTCATCGGCGGCACCGCGCTGGCGATCATGCTGGCGCTTGTAGCCGCCGCATGGCGCGGCAAATGGCCTGATCGCGCCATACTGCTAGGTTCGACGCTCCTCATGAGCGTCAACTACGTCGTGTGGATCCTCGCGGGGCAGTTCTTCCTCTCGTACAAACTGCGGCTCTTCCCGATATGGGGCTTCAAGGGCGTGGCGTATGTCATCCTACCGGCGCTGATAGGCATCGCCAGCGGACTCGGGCGCGACATCCGCTTTTTCCGCACCGTGTTCCTGGACGAGCTTGGACGCCCATATGTCCGCACCGCGATGTCGAAGGGGCTTGAGCGCCGCAGGGTGCTTTGCGGCCATGTCCTGCCCAACGCGCTCATACCGGTGACGACATACGTGAGCCTATCCATCCCCTACCTTTTCACCGGATCGCTTCTTCTCGAAAGCTTCTTCGGGATTCCCGGGCTTGGCGGCGTCAGCCTCAACGCGGTCAATTCATCCGACATGGCGACCGTACGCGCAATAGTCGTCCTTGGCTCGTTGCTCTACCAGATCGTGCATCTGGTCACGGACCTGCTCTACGCGGCATTCGATCCCCGCGTCAGGATGGCCTGACGCAAAACCCCGTCGGCGCTAGAGCTCGGCAGCCGGTATCGCGCCCTCGCGGATGATGCGCCATGGTTCGTCCTGGACAACCGTGCTCGCGACGCCGCCGTCGCATGGACCGCCGTCGATTATGATGTCGCATTTGCCGGCTATGGCCAGCATCGACGGATCATCGGCCGATGTCGCCGCATCCATGCCGGACGGATTGGCGCTCGTCACGCGGAGAAGGCCGCCGCAAAGAGCGATGATCCTCCGGGCGAGCGCGCAGTCGGGGACGCGGAAGCCCTCATTGACCCCGCAGCAGTCCGCGACTATCGTGAGCGCCCCGGGCCAGTAACGCGACGTTAGGGCCGTCGCCCTTTCGGAAAGAACCGCCCCGCGCGCGCCTGGCGCGGCGGCGTCCGACGCCAGAAAGGCTATCGGCTTGGACGGGTCGCGACCCTTTATGGCGCATACGCGGGCAAGAGCCTCCGGGAAGTCGGGATGGCATGCGAGGCCATAGACGGTGTCGGTAGGGAAGACGGCCACGCCGCCGCGCAACAGCATGTCGGCGGCTGCTTTGGCGGCCGCCGCTTCACCAACAATATCGACCTTGACGATGTTCATCCTCTACCTCGCAGGTCTATTCTCCCAAAAAAACCGGATGCTCGCATCTCGGCCATTGGGACACAAGTTCAGGATTATTTGTTTATAATTCCGGAAATGCCGCCACGATTAAGCGTGGCGCACACGATGAAGGAGAATATGCCGACATGGCACCGAACAGCATCGAACTCGCGCGGATGATAGACCACACGTTCCTCAAGGCGTATGGCACGCCCGAGGATATCGAGCGGCTTTGCGCGGAAGCCGTTGAGTGGGGGTTCGGCGCGGTATGCGTCCAGCCGTGCGAGATCGAGCGGTGCGTATCGCTTCTTGCCGGATCGCCGGTCGCCGTATGCACCGTGGCCGGCTTCCCGCTCGGGCAGGCTACCTCCACGGTCAAGGCCTTCGAGATCC
>JAFSZJ010000011.1 GCA_017458965.1 Kiritimatiellia bacterium
CGGCGACAAGGCGCTCATGGAGGCCTTCTTCGACCAGATGGGCTTCGAGGCCCGCGCCTTCTTCAACCATGGCGACGGGAACCGCCGCTTCATGGAGTCGTACATGGACGGCTCCTGCAACGAAGAGTCCGTCCACTGGATAGCGGATGACGGCGGAAAGGTGGCGGGCTATGTCTTCCTCACCCAGTGCGACACGGGTATCCCGTGGCTGGGCATCGCCGTCGCCGAATATGCCAAGGGGCGCCACCTCGGCCGCCAGCTGATCGCCACGGGCCAGGACTGGTGCAAGGCGCACGGACGCGGCGGCATCATGCTCATCACGCACCAGGCCAACATCCGCGCCCAGATGCTCTACTCCGCCTGCGGGTTCAAGCGTCTCGGCAACCACTCCAGCGGCGAGGTGCTCTTCTACTGGCGCGTCCCGATGCCCATGCCGGCGCCTGCGGCGCAATGACGGGGCGGCTTACGCCGCAATGAAGGAGGCATCATGAAAGAACGACTCAACTTCCGCGGCCGGGAGCGTCATCGCCGCGCTCGGCATCCCGTTCTACTCCTGGATCGAAATCACGCTCTCGCCCGAACCCGACCCGAAGGCCGAAGGGGCCTACACCCTCATCTTCCTCAACGACCTCGAACCCGACCGCGAGTGCATCCGCTGGAAGACGCGGATTGCGTGAGGCGGGATGGCGTACGGGAAGCCCGCCCGACTTAGAGGAGGAGGCTCTTGTCCGCCTCGTCCTCCCAGCCGCGCGGCTTCTCGGCGGAGATGGACTTGATGGGCTTGCAGGTCATCTGCTTGCCGTGGGCGGAGACGCCCTTCACCTGCACGTCGGAGGGGTTGAAGGCCTGCTGGTTCACGCGCTGGCTCTTGGCGGGCTTGTACTTGACGTAGAGCGTCTCGGGCGTCCCCTCGCCGAAGTAGATGACCTTGCTCTTCTCGGGCGCGAAGGCGTATTCCTTGTTGAGGATGCAGCCGCCGAAGGCGAAGCGCTTGTAGTATGTGAAGCCGTATTTCGGCTCGGTGTAGACGGCGGTGAAGACCTTCTCGCGGTCGTGGATCGCGCAGTAGACCATGTGCTTGTCGGTGAAGAACTTGTCGGGCGGGTTGATCAGGCGGTACTGCCCGTCGTTCCAGACGACGATGAGCTTGTCGAGCGAGGAGCACTTGAAGAGCTCCTCGCCGCCGCGAAGGTCGGTGCCGATGTAGCCGTTTTCGCGGTCGATCTTGATGGAGAGCTCGGAGGCGGTGAGCGAGCGGAGCTCGATGGCGCCGAAGGGGGCGTCGGCGATCTGGCTCAGGCGCGGGTACTTCTTGCCGTAGGTCTTGATGAGGCCCTTGAGGTAGCGGGTGGCGTAGGCGCGGAGGTGGGCGAGGTTGTCCGCGACCTCGGCCTCCTCGTTGAGGATGCCCTCGATTTCCTGGCGGTTCTTCTCGATGTCGAAGCGCGAGATGCGCCGGATCTTGATCTGGAGGAGCTGCTCGACGTCGTCGAGCGTGACGTCGCGCCGGAGGCGCGGGCGGAAGGGCTTGAAGCCGTCGAGAACGGCCTGCTGGACGGCCTCGTAGGTCTCCTGCTCCTCGATGCGCTTGTAGATGCGCTCCTCGATGAAGATCTGCTCGAGGGTCTTCATGTGGAAGGCCTTGTCGAGTTCGTCGGCGCGGACCTCAAGTTCGCGCTTGAGGATGTCGAGGAGGATATCGGTGTTGGCCCGGAGAATCTCCGAGAGCGTCATCTCGCAGGGGCGGTTCCGGTAGAGGACGACGGGGCGGCTGGAGAGGGTCGTCTCGCAGTTCGTGAAGGCGTAGAGCGACTGGATGGCCTTCTCCTGCGTGGCGCCGGTCGAGAGGACGAGTTCGATTTCGACCTTCTCGGCGGTGAGGTCGGTGATCTCGCGGACCATGACCTTCTTCTTCTTGATGGCGTCCTCGATGCTGCCGATGAGCGACTCGGTGGTCTGCCCCCAGGGGAGGGAGGTGATGGCGAGCTTGTTCTTGTCGCGCTTCTCGATGGTGGAGCGGATCTTGATCTTGCCGGTGCCGTCGGCGTATTCGGAGGCGTCGACGAGGCCGCCCGTCTGGAAGTCCGGATAGAGGGTGAAGGGCTTCTTCTGGATGATGGCGATCTGGGCCTCGATGAGCTCGTTGAAGTTGTGCGGGAAGATCTCCGTGGAGAGGCCGACGGCGATGCCCTTGGCGCCCATGAGGAGGAGGAGCGGCAGCTTCGCGGGGAGGAGGACGGGCTCCTTGCTGCGGCCGTCGTAGCTCGGGATGTAGGAGGTGATCTTGGGGTTGAAGACCTCCTTGCGGGCGAGTTCGGTGAGGCGGCACTCGATGTAGCGGGGCGCGGCGGCGGGGTCGCCGGTGAAGAGGTTGCCGTAGTTGCCCTGGCCCTCGACGAGGTAGCGCATGTTCACCAGGTTCACGACGGCCTCGTAGATGGAGGCGTCGCCGTGGGGGTGGTAGTGCATCGTGTCGCCGACGATGCCCGCGACCTTGTTGAAGCGGCCGTCGTCGGCCTCCCAGAGGGCGTGCATGATGCGGCGCTGGACGGGCTTGAGGCCGTCCTCGACGGTCGGGATCGCGCGGTTGCAGATCGTGTAGGAGGCGAACTGGAGGAAGTTGTCGTCGATCAGCTCGTGGAGGAGGCGCCATCGGAGGCGTTGAACCGTTTGACCGTTGAACCGTTTGACCGTTGTCGTCCGCCTCGGACTCCTCGGGTTCCTCGTCCTCGGGTTTGGCGGTTTTGGGTTTGGCGGTTTGACGGCTGTCCTCGGTTTCCTGTTTGCCGTTCCCTGTTTTCTCTCCTGTTGAGCCATCCTCTGGCGGCGGCTCGACGGGAAGCGTGAAGAGATCGAAAAGGCTTGGGGGTTCGTTGGTTTTCTTGTCTGCCATGATGGATCGTTAGTCGTTGGCTTTTGGCTGTTGGCGGTGGTTGGGGTTATTCGATGGATTTGAGGGAGACGCCCTCTTCGTGGTTGAAGATGCGGATGAGCGCCAGCTTGCTGTCGCCCTTGCTCTTCTCGCGCATGGAGGCGACGATGCGGTAGCCGCTGCTGGAGACGCTTTCGACCTTGTAGTTGAAGACGTGGAAGCCGGAATCGCGGAGACGCGAGAGGATGCGCGGGATGTCGGACGGCTTGTCGGCGGCGAAGGTGACGTTGACGTTGGTCAGCCGGACCATCTTGACGATGAAGCGGAAGAGTTCGAGGCCTATCAGGGCGAAGATCGTGCCGGCGATGGCGAGGGTGTAAAGCCCCCCGCCCGTGGCCATGCCGATGCCGGCGACGACCCAGAGGCCCGCGGCGGTCGTGAGGCCGAGGACGTAGTGCTTCTGCACCATGATCGCGCCGGCGCCGATGAAGCCGATGCCGCTCACGATCTGCGCGGC
>JAFSZJ010000079.1 GCA_017458965.1 Kiritimatiellia bacterium
CGGCATTGACGCGCCGGCGCTCGTGGCCGAGATCGTCAAGAAGCCCCGCGTCCTCACGCCATACGAACATGCCGCGATGGTGCGTCACCTCGCTTCCTACGAGGCCCGTCTTGACGCGCTCACGCAAAGGCAGAACGAACTTGAGAAGACTCCCGGAACGCCGACGGAAGAGCTCGCGACGCTCGACAATGAGATCGCCGTTCTTGGCGGCGCCGTCCAGACGATCTACGCCGCGTTTGACTACGCCGGAACAAAGGCCGGACAGGCACTCGCTTTCCGCAACCTTATCCAGAACGCCGAAATGACCGCCGGATGGATGGTCCGCCGCATGAAGAAGCAGATGGCCGATTTCCATGTTGATGCGATGCCGGCGGGCTTCATGGATGAGTTGGAGCGTTTCGCGCGGGAGTACAAGCGAATTCGCCAGGATTTGGAAACCGCGCAAGGCGAACTGGTGCGGAAGGACGCCGAGGCCGCGCAGATGGGCGAAATTCTCCGCAACCTCCGCAACCGTCCGAAGAAGGATCCCGTTACGCGTCTCAATGCGATCATGACCCAGGCGCAGGACCTTGTGGACGCCCAGGGCGAGCTTTCCGACTACCAGATTGAGAAGCTCGTCAAGAAGGTCGCGGCGGAATACGTCGCTCTCGATTCGCGCTTCCGCGATGTGGATGTGCTTCTTGGCGCCGTGAGAGACTTCCTCGATGCGTCCGGTGTCGAACTTGACGACGCGCAAGTCCGCGAGTATTTCGCAGGCCGCGCGAACATATACGACCGGAACGAGGCGCGCAAGCTTGCGAACCGCCTGCAGAAGCAGGTCGCCAAGGCCGTTGCCTTGGAAGAGGCGCTGCAAAACGGCGACGTGAAGGAAATGCACCGCGTCTGCCGCAAGCTCGGCATTGCCATCCGCGAGGGACAGGCCATTGTCGATGCGCAGAACGCCGCAATCCTTGCCATGCTCGATGATGAGATCGCGGAACTGGAGGCGAAACTTGGCGTGTCGCCGGAATCGGTGTCATTCGCCATCGGCGACAATCTCGCATCGCCACGACTCCCTGACGATGTGCGTTTGGCGAAGGATAAAGTCGCGGATGGCGGCAGGGCCCGCCTTGAACGTCTCCGCGCGCTCCGTGCCGAGATTGTGAATGGCGCCGGGGAAACGCGCGACGCGCGGATCCGTGAGTATGTCCGTGACAGCCTTGCCCGCGGCCAGTCTAGGCTGCAAAACGTCATTGACAAGACGCACGAGGGCAAGGCGACGCTACCGCCGTCCACGGTGCCGGAACTGGATGATGCCGAACGTGAGTTGCGTGACGCGGAACGCGAAGAGCGCACGGCGCGGCAGCGCGGCGAGCAGAATGTCGCAAACCAGGAGCAGAAGCGAATCGAGCGCCTGCGGCAAAAGGTCGCGGATCTCGAAAAGCAGATCCTTGACGCGCAGGAGGGCTTCTTCCAGAACGACATGCCGAAGATGAAGAAGCGCCGCGCAATGTCCGCCGAGGAAACGGCGCTTGTCCAGCGTGTCGCGGAACTTCGCCACGCCTACCGCACGCTTCTCGATGCGCAATTCCCCGGCGAGCAGCTTGCCGAGGAACGGGCGATCCGTGCGCGGCAGCGCGCCATTCAGCGCTCCATTGAGAACCTGCAGAACAAGATGGAGGGAAGCGAGCAGGCGCAGAACGAGCCGAAGAGGGACTATTCCAACGACCCGCGCCTTGACGACCTCAAGCGCCAGCTCGCCGAAAAGAAGAGGGAATACCTCGATTGGGAGGCAAAGCGGAAATGGGATTCCATGGATGCATGGGACAAGTCCAAAAAGACCGTGGCGGACTTCTTCGACCTCACGAAGTCGCTCGTCGCGTCCGGCGACTTGTCGGCCATTTGGACCCAATGCGGCTGGATGATGCTTGGCAATCCGAAGTTGAACATTCCCGCAATCCGCGACGGCCTTCGTTCGCTCTTCTCCGGCAAGCAGGGCGAGAAGATCATTAACGACCTCAGGCGGCAATACGACCTTGATCGGTTCAAAGAAGACGGCCTTGAAATTCATGCCGTCGGCACGGCTGCTGAATCGGAAATGTTTGCCCGCGACAGCAATCCGATCATCAACAAGTTCTTGCCGCCGGATAACAAGCTCCGCAGGCTTGGCGACATGTGGCTTGAGGCGTCGGCGCGTGGTTTCGACACGCCGATCAACATCATCCGCGCCACGACCTATGCGGCCGCATTGGACGCCTGCCAGAAGAACGGGCGCATGCTCGGCAAGGAGGAGCGCCAGACGCTCGCGCAGCTCATCAACTACGCCACTGGTGCGGGCGACTTGAAATTGTTCAAGAGTGGCATACTCAAGCGAGTTCTTTGGGCTCCTGGGCGCGTATCCGGAGCGCTTCAGTCAATCCAGAACATGATCAACCTCGGCCTGTCCTCGATCAGCGAGAACGTGGCCACGCAGAAGTTCAGGAACATTGACATTGGCGTACGCCGGAACATGTTCTGGCAGATTTACGGAAAGTCGTTGCGGAACTACATGCTACTCACGGCAATCCTCTACGCCCTCTCGCACCTCATTTGGGATGACGACGACGACGACAAGCGCATTGTCGGCGACGAGTTCTTCGTTCCGACCTCGGCCAAATTCCTCAAGTTCAACATCGCCGGACACTACATCTCCGCGCTCGGCGGCATGGAGATATACATCCGCACGATCGCCCGGGTAATCGCCGGCGGCAAGACGGACCGCTATGGGCGCTTCAAGGAATTTGACGGATACCAAAATGGCGAGGCGACCGACGAACTTATGACAACGTTTGTTTGGAATAAGCTATCGCCGACGATGCAGCTTGTGGCGGCGGCAATTAATCGCAAGGCGAGATTTGAAACGCTTGAGACGCCTGGCCAGATATTGCGATACGTCGTGCAGAACACCGTCTATCCGCTGTCGCTGCACGATTCCGTAGAGGCGTTCGCGGAGAACGGCATCCCGACCGGCGCCGCGCTGTCTTTCATGAACCTTGTCGGCCTTTCATCCTGGTCTTACGGGCACGTGAAGCGCGACACGGCCGTGCGCAACTTCAACGCTTCGCTCAAGGCCTACAAGGAGTTTGCCAAGAACGGCGAGGACGCGAGGCTCCGCGCGCTCATGAACCGTTACGACTGGCTAAAGCCTCAATACCGCGTCCGGCTGACGAATCTCGCCGGCCAGTACAAGAAGGTCGCCGACATGAACAAGAAGGCCGCTGCGGCAGGGCACATGAACGCCAGCATGGTGGCCCGTCAGGCGCAACTGTCAGAGCAGATATACGCCATCATGCGCGAGGCCGAAGGGCAGTAGAACGGAAGTCGTCAAAAATGGCGGAGGAAGTGGGTTCCTTCCCATCGTTTCTCTGCGAGTGCGGATTTTGCGTGAAGGGAAGCGTCCCGGCGCCACTGGGGCGGGGCGACTTTCCGCTCAAATAAAACTATTGACCATCCGTACCGAATTTGGTACGATTTTTGGCAGAAAACTTGAAAAAACGGCGCACTTTTAAGGGTTCAACGCAGTTTTGAATGGTTTTTCAGAATGTTCTTTTGCGGATATTCTGAAAGGGCAAAAGGGCTGACGCCCCACTCGGCTTCAAATCCCACCCTCTCCGCCATTTTTGTGTCCGGCGCCGGAAAGCGGCGCGTTTGCGCACCTGCGTCCGCATACACGACGCGGACGCAGGGAGCACGGTCCTGGCTATTCCTTCGGGCGGTTGTCGATGACGCGCTTGATCTTGCCCTCGCTGCGCGGCAGCGAGTTAGGTTCGGCAAGCGTGACAGCGACGTTGATGTTGATGATGTGCTGGATCGAGGCACCGATGCGTCTCTTGAGGGACTCGAGCGACTTGATGTCGTCGCCGAACGCCTCTGGCATGACCTCGACCTTGACCTCGAGGCTGTCGAGGTCGCCCTTGCGGTCCACCACGATCTGGTAGTGCGGGAGGACCTTGTCCACCGCGAGAAGGCCCGTCTCGATCTGTGACGGGAAGACGTTGACGCCGCGTATGATCAGCATGTCGTCGCTGCGCGCGCTTACGCGGGCTATGCGGCGGATCGTGCGCCCGCACTTGCATACGCCGGTCATGATGCGCGAGATGTCACGTGTGCGGTAGCGGAGCATCGGGGTGCCGGTACGGTCCAGCGTCGTGAAGACGAGCTCGCCCTCCTCGCCGTCCGGAAGCGGCTCAAGCGTCTCCGGATCGACGATCTCGGGGTAGAAGTGGTCCTCGAAGACATGGAGACCGCAACGGTACTGGCAATCGCCGGCGACGCCGGGGCCGGATATCTCCGTAAGTCCGTAGATGTCATGGGCGCAGATGCCGGTGAGATCCTCGATCTTCTCGCGCATGGCGTTCGTCCACGGCTCGGCGCCGAAGATGCCGTGCTTCAGGCGGGTGTCGCGCCGGAAGTCCATGCCGGCCTTTATGCCTTCATCGATGAGGTGAAGGAAGTAGCTGGGCGTGCAGGCGATGGCGGTGACTCCGAGGTCGCGCATGAGCATGAGCTGGCGCTCGGTGTTGCCGCCGGAGGTCGGAAGGACCGCGCATCCGATGCCTTCACCGGCGTAGTGCGCGCCGAGGCCGCCAGTGAAGAGGCCATAGCCGTACGAGACCTGGAGCACGTCGTGGGCGCGGAGGCCGAACATCGCGAAGGCGCGCATCGCGCCGTTGCGCCAGACCTCGATGTCGTTGAGCGTGTTCGTTATGACGATCGGCTTGCCGGTGGTTCCGGACGAGCAGTGGAAGCGGGCGACCTCGCTCATGTCCGCGGCGTTGAGGCCCAGCGGGTACTCGTCGCGGAGGTCATGCTTGATCATGAACGGCAGAAGCGCTATGTCTTTCAGCGTCTTGATGTGCTCGGGGCGGACACCGCGCTCGTCCATGCGGCGGCGCGTCAGCGGGACGCGCTCGTAGCATAGTTTCACGGTCGCCTTGAGGCGGTGGAGCTGGAGGGCCTCCATCTGCTCGCGCGGCATGTAGTCGAGCGCGCTGATGGGATGGACGGGGGTGTCAAGATCGTGGGCGAATTCGTAAGGGGACATATATGCTCCTTTCAGCATTCGAATATGATAGCACATCGGCACTGCAAACACACCGTAGTTGGAAAATCTTGAAAACAGTTGCTACATCTGGCTTGCATGGGGACCGCCTCTCTGATAAAATATCATGCATCATGTATACATCATCCGATCTGCGCAAGGGGCTCAAGCTCCTCATCGACGAACAGCCCTGGATCATCACGGAATTCGACTTCTCAAAGCCCGGCAAAGGGCAGGCGATCTACAACTGCAAACTGAAGAACATGCTCAACGGCTCGACGATGAGCCGCAGCTACCGCAGCGGCGACCGCTTCGACAAGCCTGAGCTCGAGAACAAGATCCTCCACTTCTCCTATGACGAAGGCGAGACATACGTCTTCACGGACGAGAACTACGAGGAAGTGCGCGTTTCTGCCGACACCCTCGGCCAGAACCGCTTCTTCCTTCTCGACGACATGGAGTGCGAGGCGCTCGTCTTCCGCGGGACCGTCATCGAGGTGACGCTCCCCAACTTCGTCGAGCGCAAGGTCGTCAAGTGCGACCCCGGCGTCCGCGGCAATACCGCCAGCGGCAAGGTCACCAAGCCCGCCACGCTCGACGGCGGCTATGAGCTGCCCGTCCCCCTCTTCGTCAACGAGGGCGACATCATCCGTGTCGATACACGCACGGGCGAGTACACCGACCGCGTCCTCAGCGCCTAGCGCGCCGGAAAGCGGTAGTAAGTCAAAGGCGATCCCCACACAAGGAAGGTCCAGCGATGCTCCCAGCCAGGAACGCACAGGCCCAGACACGGAACCAGCAACAGCAGCCTGAGAAGAAAAAGTCCGCATATGCGTCGTCCGGAGTCGACATCGACGCCAAGATGACCGGACTCCAGTCGATCAAGTCCATGGTGGCCGCGACGGCCACGGCCGGATCCATCGGCGGCATAGGCCATTTCGGCGGTCTCTTCTCCTCCCCCGGCAAAGACACGCTCCTGATCGGCAGCACCGACGGCGTCGGCACGAAGCTGAAGGTCGCCAGCATGGCGAAGCGCCACACCACGGTCGGCGAGGACCTTGTCAACCACTGCGTGAACGACATTCTCGTCCAAGGCGCCGAACCGCTCTTCTTCCTGGACTACGTAGGCACATCCCACTTTGACGAGCGCATCTTCAAGGATGTCGTCTCCGGTCTCTGCCGCGCGTGCCGCGCAAATGGATGCGCGCTTCTCGGCGGCGAGACCGCCGAACTCCCAGGACTCTACCCCAAGGGCGAATACGACCTCGTCGGCACCATCGTGGGCGCCGTCCAGCGGAAGAAGCTCATCACCGGCGACGCGATACAGCCGGGCGACATGATCATCGGCCTCGCCTCCGGCGGTCTCCAGACCAACGGCTTCACGCTGGCCCGCAAGATACTCTTCGACCAGTGCGGGTTGACGATCAACGACTTCATCCCCGGAACCCGCCTGCGCATCTCCGACGCGCTCCTCGCCACCCACCGCAGTTTCCTGCGGCCGGTCCAGGCGGTCATGCGCAAGGTCAAGATCCACGGCATGGCGCACATAACGGGCGGCGGCTTCCAGGACAACATCCCGCGTGTTCTTCCCAAAGGCTGCGGAGCGGCCATCGACCGCCTCGCCTGGCAGGCGCCGCCGATCTTCACGTTCATGGAGAAGATGGGGCGCGTCGATCATGACGAGATGTACCGCGTCTTCAACATGGGCGTCGGGTTCGTCATCATCGTCTCAGCCAAAGACGCCAAGAAGACCCTCGCAGCCCTCGAGGAGGCGCGGACCACCGCCTATCTGATCGGCACGATACGCAAGGGCAAGCACGACGTCGTTTTCCGCGACGGCAAGCTCGACGACCTCGTCGCCGCCGCCAAGAGCATCTAAGGTCTACGCCTCGGCGTGAAACAGCCGGTGCTGGAGTTCGCCCTGCGCCTTGAGCATCGTCATGCCGCTTTCGGTCCGGCATCCGGCCGTTGCGGCACGCCGCATGATCGGCGTCACGGACGGCTGATAGACCAGATCGTAAACAGCCTCCTTGCCTGAAAAAGCGTATCCTGGCACAGGATCGTCGTTCGGATCGGTCGATCCATGGCCGACCGAAGTGCACTGCACAATGAGGTCGGGGGCGAAGTCCGAGCGCAGATCCGTCATGGCAAGCGCCTCGAAGCCGTACGGCTCGGCGATGTTTTTCGCCTTGGATGGATCGCGGGCGAAGACCGCCCCGCTCGCGCCGAGGCCATGCACAGCGTATGCGATCGCGCGCGCGGCGCCTCCCGCTCCAAGGATTGCGACGCGCATTCCTGAAAGATTTCCGCGTCCGAGGAATGTCCGCAGCGCATTGGCGAAGCCGGCTGCGTCCGTGTTGTAGCCGAGACGGCGTCCGTCGCGGAAGACGACGGTGTTTGCGGCGCCGATGGCCTTGACGGCGTCATCCGTCCAGTCCAGGTGCGCGAGAAGCGCCTCCTTGTGCGGTATCGTGACCGCCAGCCCTTTGAAGGAGAGCGTTTCGGCAAGGCGTATCGCGTCCGCGACATCTTCGCACGGCAACGGCACCATCACGGAATCCACGCCGTCCCTGCGGCACAGGGCGCGGTGTACCTCCGGGCTTGACGTGACCTTTAGCGGCCACCCCGTCACGCCACAGAGGTGCGTCGCGTCGCCGACGGCGCGAAAGCCATAGACGTCAAGCAGCCGTTCAGGGGACATGTGACCTATGGACGCCGTATTGCAAGAAAGCTCCGTCGGCGAGACGAATGTCAGGAACGACCCGGAGAAGTGGGCGAGCACGCGTGTCGGCAGCCCCATAGGACCCATGGCGCAGAATATGCGGTCGCGGCGCGGCAGCAACGCAGTGGCACGGAAGAGGTCGGCCACATCGCCAAGCGTCCTTGGCATGAAGGCTATCTTGGGGATCTCGCCAGGGCCCTTGCAAAGTCCGTCGGCCGACAGCGCTATGTCCCCCGAGCATCCATCGAAGACATGGAGGCTGCGAATTATCCTCGTAGCCGAATCGTTAGCGAGTTTCGTAAGGGCTGGGGCATCCAAGTCGCTTTCAAGATCGACGAAGTCGAAAGACGGAAGGGCCGCAAGCAGGGCCAACCGCGCATCCTCAGTACCGTCAAAGGAGCCGCCATCAACCTTGCGGCGCACGGTGAGGATCGCCGGGACGGGGACGGAGGCTGGGAACGAGGCGATGTCCCCTCGCCCATCGGCGTCGATGCAATCGGCCCGCAGCTCGACGAGGTCCACGAGCGGCGCGTACTTCCTGGCGAGCGCGATGTCCTCGCCAAGGGTCCGCGCCGTCAGCGTCAGGCATACTTTGGGTGCTGAATTCATGCTTGTGGCGAAACTTGAAAACGAAAGGGATTATACAGCAGAAGAGATGGGGAGTTGGGGAGTTGGATAGTTGGGTAGTTGGGTAGTTGGATAGTTAGGTGGTTGGGTAGTTGGGTAGAACCAGCGGTTTTAAAGCTGAGACGCGGAGAGAAAGAACACGGTGCGCACACATCTGGAGGTGCGGCGTCCCGCCGCGCACTCGGAGCATGTGTAGTAAGACAACCCGGACAACAGGAAACAACATTTACATGCGGGCCAACTCGCCCGCATGTTGCCGCGCATGTTGCCGCGTCCCAAGGTTGTCTCAAGTTGTTCATGTTGTTTTATGCTTCATTTAGGAGGTGCGGCGTCCCGCCGCGCGAATCCACACCCAACCTTTGCGCGGCAAGATGCCGCACCTCCGAGGATTCGTCACTCGTAGTCCGTAGTTCGTCACTCGCGGCCAAGGCAGCGGCGCATCACTCGTCATTCGTACTTCGTACTTCGCTGCGCAGGCCGCGGCTTCTATCCGCGGCGGACCGCGTCGTCGCCGAGGCGTGAGCGGATGGCGTCTATGGCGTCGCTGAGACGTTCCTTTCGGCGGGCGACCTCCGGCGATGCGCCATGGACATCCTCGAAGAGATCCCCCTGCACAACCTCGCCGCTTTCGGCAAGTCCGCCGACGCCGAAGCCTATGAGGCGCACCGGTTTCACGAGCCTCTCCTTTTCAAAGAGCGCAAGGGCGGTCTCCCAAAGCGTGAAGTCATCGCGGACAGGATGCGGGAACGACATCTGGCGGGTGATCGTGGTGAAGTCCGACCAGCGCAGTTTGAGCTTGGCGACCGTAGCCCAGCGAGATGCCGCGCGAAGGCGCCGACCGACATCGTCCACAAGGTCGCGGAGCGTGCCGCGGACGAACTCCCTATCGCTGCAGTCCTCGCCGAAGGTATGTTCGCGGGAGATGCTCTTCTCCTCGCGCTCCGTTGCCACCTCGTCGTCCCCCACCCCACGCGATATCGCGAAGAGCTCGGCGGCGTATGCCTTGCCAAAAAGGGTCTCCAGTGTCGGCAATGGCATGCGCTGGAGGTCGCGGACGGTCTTAATCCCGTATCCCCCAAGGCGCGACACGGCCACCTTGCCGACACCGTAAAGGCTGCCAACCGGAAGCGGCGCGAGGAACTCCGCGATCGCTTCGGATCCAGAAGGGGCGGCCTTGATGCCGTCAGGCTTGGCGAGCTCGCTGCATATCTTGGCAAGGAACTTGTTAGGACCTACGCCGACCGATGCCGTAAGGCTCAGCTCCTCGCGGATCGCCTTGCGGATGGCGGTTCCGATCGCCATTCCGTCGCCGAAGAGCCGGCGCGAACCGGTCACATCAAGGTACGCCTCGTCTATCGACACCTGCTCGACGATCGGGGTGAAGCGGTCGAAAATTCCCATCACCTCCCGCGAGACGGCCTCGTAGCGGGCATGGTCGCCAGGAACGAAGATGCCGTGCGGGCAGAGCCGATATGCCGTCCGCGACGGCATCGCCGAGCGGACTCCGAACTTCCGCGCCTCGTAGGAGCAGGTTGAGACCACGCCGCGCTTGTCGGGCGGGGCACCGACGATCACCGGCTTACCCCGCCATTCGGGATGGTCGCGCTGCTCCACTGACGCGAAAAAGGCGTCCATGTCGACATGTACGATCTCCTTCGCGTTGTCGCAACCGTCCGCCATTGCAGATCCGCCTAGTCGAGTGCGAGGTTCAGGTATCCGTCCGTTATGCGCGGACCCTCGTATTCGTCGGGATAGCGGATCATCCCGCCGGCGTTGCAATAGACGGCCTCATCCGCGCCAGCGGTTTCCATAAGAGCGGCGAGGACGGGGCCGCGCCGTTCAGGCAAAGCGCTCGTTTCGACTATACGGAGCTTCCGCCCACCTTCCCGATAGTAGAGAACCGTCTCGCCGCGATCCGTTTCGAGCGCACCGCCACCAAGGGCTTCGCAATCGGAGATGGCGAATCCAATGGCCGCCTCATCCCATTTGACATGGTCGCGCCCTTCAAGCATGGACTCGCGGCGTCGGAGGAGAAGATGCGTGTCGGCAGGCCGGAAAGTCGCGTCCGGCGCCGTATCCCCGCAGCCCACGCGCCATGTCTCGCCGATGAAGGCGTCGGTGAAGCCGCGCTTACGGTAGAAGTCCCTTGCGGCGTTGTCTCCAGGAAGGAGGACGAGCGGAGTGCGGCCATGCTCGAGCGCAGCGTCGAGTATGCGCGTCGCAAGGCCACTCCGCCGCCATTTAGGAGCGGTCGCAAGCGCATAGACGTAGCGTACGCTAGCGACCTCGCCGGACGCAACGATTTCGGCTTCGATGAGGGCGCACATGGCCGCGAGTTCGCCGTCTCGGCGGATGACAAGGAACGCACCTGCATCCGCATGCGCGTCGAGGAAGCGCGAGATGTATTCGGGGGGATCGCCGAAGGTTTCGCCCCAGAGCCTTTCGATGTCCGTGCGGTCGGCGTCCGTCGCGCTCGCCACATCCGAAAGGTGTGCCGCGTATTTCCTGACGAGGCGGAGCGGCTGGTAGGACATCTTCGCCTTGCGGAGATTCGGAATCCCCATGTCCTCCTCGCGGTTCACATATTCGAATCCGCGCGCCTGAAGCAAACGGGAGAACTCCTGGTTGATCGTCTGGGAGGCGCCCTCGACAGATGGCAGGGCCTTTTCGAAGTGGACGACGGCCAGCGTCGGGCTTAGCGCCTCGCCTATCGCGAGGGCGACAGGCCTTTCTCCTTTCCGCAGAATGGCGCCAATCAGCCCGGCAGGCCCAAAGTCGTCGAATGCGCGGCGCATCGCCATGGTCTCGTTCTCCAGATCCTCGGCCTCCTCAGGGTTCGAGAGTCTTTTCTCCTCGAGCCATTCGCCAAGCAGGGCGCGGCAATCGTCGATGCCGTCCCCATCCAGTTCGTCAAGCCGCCAGTCGCCGGCGGCCTTGAAGCGGCGGACATGGTTGCGCTTGGGCTGGTAGCGTCCGCCGGGAAGCGTCGCGAGGTCGGAGGCGAGATAGAGGTAGTCCGA
>JAFSZJ010000080.1 GCA_017458965.1 Kiritimatiellia bacterium
GCCAAGCAGGATGCTCGATCCGGCGATGGCGACCGTGAGGAAGCCCATCGCCCAGAGGCCTAGGGCCGCCGCAAGGTGGCGCCCGACGCCAATCAGCTGGAAGAGCTCGAAGATGGTCTTGGTGATCGGATAGTACTCGATCTTCTGCGCAAGGATGAGGCTGTCTGAGACCTCGAGCATGGAGAACGAGAAGGCGAGCAGCACGCCCGCGATGAGGTTCGCGGCGATGAGCGGCGCGGTTATGCGCGAGACGACCCTCGCCGGCGAGGCACCGAGGTTGGCGGCCGCCTCCTCAAGCGTCACGGATGTCTGCTGAAGTCCGGCGACGGCCGCGCGCACCATGTACGGGAGTCGGCGGGTGGCGTAGGCCACGACGAGGAAAAGCGTGGGGTTGGATTTGACGTCCAGCAATGACATCAGCGCAGGTATCGAGCGGACGCTCTCGCGGTTGCAGGCCCAGTTGCTTATCGCAAGGTAGCCGAATGCCATGACCAGGCCCGGAACCGCCAGCGGTATCATCGAGAGGGCGTCCAGAAGCCCGCGCCCCTTGATGGTGGAGCGGACGACCACCCATGCGATCGCGACGCCGAGGGCGATGTTCACCAGCACGGCCATGGCCGAGAAGACAAGGCTGTTGCGGACGGCGTTGAGCGTCATGTCGTGGCCAACGGCCTCGACGAAGTTCGCGCCGGTCATAGCCCCCGGCAGCACGGTGCGATACCATGTTCCCGGGACGCTCACGCTCGTAAGCAGCACTCCCATGTGCGGGGTGAGCGCGAGCAGCGCCACGACGAGGAACGGCAGCATCACGAGGAAGCCGCGCCATCCGGTGACCGTACGCGTGACCGTCGCGACAGTGGCCTTGCCCTGCATGGCGTGGGAATGTCCGCCAAGGAGCCTGCGCATCGTCGTGTAGAGGATGACGCTGAAAGCCAGGACCACGCTGACGAGCGCGTACGGGAAGGGGCTTGCGCTGATCTCCTTGATTTCGTCGTATATCTGGCATGCCGCGCAGCGCGTGTAGTTGAGCATGAGCGGTGTGCCGAGTTCCGTGAAGGATGCGATGAAGACCAGCGTTCCGCCGGCGAAGAGGCCGGGCATTATGAGCGGGAGCGTTATGCGGCGGAAGATGCGCCATCCGCGGCATCCCAGATTGGCGGCCGCCTCCTCCATTGCGGGATCGATGTTGGCGAGCGCTGCGCTGACGTTGAGGAAGATTATCGGGTAGAGCGCAAGCGCCTGTATGAGGATCACGCCGAGGTAGCGCGACTGCCCGAGCCAGTCTATCGGCCCGCAGCCGAGGATGGCGTTGAGCATCCCGTACGGCCCAAGCATCTGCGAGATGCCTATCGCGCCGACGAACGGGGGGAGGATCAGCGGCACGAGGACAAGCGCGCTGAAGACCTTCTGCCCGGGGAAGACGAACCGGTTGGAGAGCCATGCCAGCGGGATCGCGAGGCATGACGCGAGGAGCGTCGTGCCGGCCGCGATGCCCAGACTGTTGAGAAGCCCTTCCGCGTATATCGGGTTGCGGAAGACGCCAAGGATGTATTCGGCGGTGAAGCGCCCATCGACGAAGCAGCCGCCGCCCACGACCTTGAATAGCGGCCAGACGAGGAAGCTCCCCATAGCCACGACAAGGATGGAGAAAAGCAACCAGGCGTTTCTGTTCCGCATTTACGGGTCTCCGGACGGCTAGTCGTGCTTCTCCAGCACGGCGCGGATCATGCGCTCGCGGGACTCGATCGACTCGCAGAGTCTGAACTGGACACGTGCGCGGTTGAGGTTCTGCTCGGCGGAACGCGTCTTGAAATAGACGCTTCCGGCGAGGTAGTCCTGGAAGAAGCGAAGGCCGAGCTCGAAGGTGATGAGGCGGACGGCCGGGAAGAGGTAGTGGCGGTCGGTCTCGGTGAGGAAGTCGCGTGCCTGGGCGAGGTAGCCGCGCGCAAACGCCTCGAAGAGGTCCATGTCGAAGACCACGCGGTTGAGGTTCAGCTCCTCTTCGCCGGCCGGGTTGCAGATGGAGCGGACGGCATCGCCGAAGTCGTACTGTACGAGACCCGGGCTGACGGTGTCGAGGTCGATCATCGCGGTGCCCTTTCCCGTGAAGTCGTCGATCATTATGTTGTTGATCTTGGGATCGCCGTGCATGACGCGCTTCTTGAGGGAGCCGTCCGCTATGGCCTTCTGGAGAACGGGCACGAAGTCGCGGCGGTCGTCGATGATCTTCGCCAGGCGGCGGGCCTCCATGGAGGCGTTGAGGCGGCGTCGGCCGGCCTCGGAATCGACTGTGGCGTCGTATTTCTCAAGGTAGCCTGGGGTGATGTGGAAGCCTGGAAGCGGATCGTGGAGACGGGAGATGTCAAGATCCGAAAGCAGCGAATGGAAATGGGCGAGTGCGGCGCCGCACTCGCCGGCGTGCTCGGGTCCCTGGGGCTTGTCGAAGGCCGTCGCGGACGGGATCTTGGTGATCACGCGCCAGCAGGAGCCGTCGATGCCGGTGTAGAAGTCCTCGCCCTCCCATGTCTGGATGATCTTCGGCATCTGCCAGACGCGGTCGGCGCCATCGGCCTCTCGCTCAAGCTTCTCGTGGGAGTGCTGGGTGATGTAGTGCAGGTTCTCCATTATCTTGCGCGGATTCGCGAAGACGTTCGCGTTGATGCGCTGGAGTATGACCTGCTGCTCCTCGAAGGTGTTGCGGAAGATCGCGATATAGGTATCGTTGATGTTCCCGCCGCCGACCGGGAACACGGTGACTAGACGGCCCTTGATCGCGAACTTGTGGACAAGGACGGAAAGTTCTAGTGAGTCTTGTGTCATGGGTTTAGATTCTACCACAAAGAACCACTTGCATAGCAAGCGGCGGATTTCATATTTCAGATCTCAAATCTCACAGAGTGGGGACGCCCATCCCGTCCGCGACAGGGCGCGGACGACAACACTCATATCCAGACCCCATCTCATCTGTTATCTCATATCTCACATCTCCTATCTCACATCTCCTATCTCTTATCTCTTATCTATTATCTAATATCTATTATCTAATATCTATTATCTATTATCTGCTATCTATTATCTGCCGCGCCGTGGCGCGGCCCCACCGGGCGCGGCCCTAGTGCCCCGGGAACCTGACCAGCGACTCGACGTTGTACTTGGAGAGTCTTTCCCTGCCGCCGAGATCGTATAGCTCGATGAGGAAGATCATCTTCACCACCTTGCCGCCGAGCCTCTCGACGAGCTTCGCGGCGGCCTCGGCAGTGCCGCCGGTGGCGAGCAGATCATCGACGATGACGACCTTCTGCCCCGGTTTCACGGCGTCTGCGTGCATCTCGATCGTCGCCTCGCCGTACTCGAGCTTGTATTCCTGGCGGATGGTGGCGCGCGGGAGCTTGCCGGGCTTGCGTACAGGCGCGAAGCTCGTGCCGAACTTGTAGGCCACGGGCGCGCCGAAGATGAAGCCGCGGGACTCGATGCCGGCGACCACGTCGAAGTCGCGCGGGGCGAGGTGGCTCGTGAGCGCATCGACGGCGAGCTGAAGCCCTTCGCCCGAATCGAGGACGCCTGTTATGTCTCGGAAGAGGATGCCCGGCTTCGGGAAGTCGGGGATGCTGTAGATGTACTTCTCGAGGTTCTTCATTGTGATTAGGATGATAGCAGTTTCACGGACTAGTAGTAGGAGGTGTGCCGTATCTGGAGCAGCGACTGCGGGATCTCCGCCACATAGCGCGACGGCTTGCAGGTGAATACCCCGCCGCCGGAGACCTCGCGCCATTCTGGAGTGAAGATCGCCAGCTGGTTGCGGGCGCGCGTGACGGCCACGTAGAAAAGCCTGCGCTCCTCGGCCTCGCCCTCGTCGTCCACAAGGGTCTTGGACGACGGGAACATGCCCTCCACCGCCCACAGTATGATGACGATCGGCCATTCGAGGCCCTTCGCCTGGTGGATGGTGCTGAGCCGGACCGAGTGGCGGCGCATGTCCTCCTTGCTTTCGTACGCCGCCTCGGCGTTGGTGAGAAGCGCCACCTCCTGCAGGAACGCGGAGAGCGTCCCCGAGTTCGCCACCTGCGCGGCCACCTCGCGGACATCGTCGATCCTGTCGCCGGAGTCCTCGTACTTCTTCGTGAGGAATGCGGCGTAGAAGGTGTCGAGGAAGGCGTCGACCAGCGCCACGACATCCTCGTGCGCTATGTCGTTGGGGTCGAAATAGGAGCGAAGGGCGTTCGACGTCCCCATCCAGACCTGTCGCGGCGCCGGCTTGAGCAAGGCCATGAAGGCGCAGCGACCGTCCTCCGTGGAGAGGTCGCACCGCCCGCCGAGGCGGTTCCACATGGCCTCCGCCGATTTCGGCCCAATGCCGGGAAGCAGCGAGACGAGGCGGTCGAAGGCTAGCCGGTCCGACGGATTGTCAACGACGCGCAGCAGCGAGAGCATGTCCCTGACATGGGCCTGCTCGAAGACGCCCTGCCCCGACGTGACGACATACGGCACGCCGGAGCGGCCCAGCGCCATCTGAAGCTCGATCGAATGGAAGTGGGCGCGGTACAGCACCGCGATATCGCCGGCGTCGCGCCCGGCCGCGACATGCTGCCGTATGAGCGTGGCGACTGTGCGGCTCTGCTCGATGCCGTCGCGGACGCGGAACAGGAACGGCCGGTCGCCACCGTTGCGCGTCGCCGTAAGGGTCTTCTGGAACTGGTTGGCGCTGTTTGCGACGCACACGTTGGCCACGGCCAGGATCTGCGGGGTGCTGCGGTAGTTGCGCTCGAGCTTGATGATGCGGGCGTCGGGGTAGCGCTCCGGGAAGCGGAGGATATTGTTCACGTCGGCCCCGCGCCAGGTGTAGATGCACTGGAAGTCGTCGCCGACGGCCATCAGGTTGCCGTCGTTGCCTACTATCGCATCCACGAAGCGCGACTGGACGACGTTCGTGTCCTGGTATTCGTCAACCAGGACATGCGCGAAGCGGCGGTGATAGTAGGAGCGCACATCCTCGTTCTCCTCAAGAAGGCGGAGGCCGTTGAGCAGAAGGTCGTCGAAGTCCATCACTCCGAGTTCCCTCTTCGTGCGCTCGTACCTGTCGTGCACACGGATGACGTCGGCTGGATCGACCAATGTGCCGTCCATGCGCTCCTCGAGGACCTGCTCAAGTGGCTTGCCGCTGTTGGCGGCGTAGCCGAAGAGCGAGGAGAGCACCTCCTTCTTGGGGAAGTCCTTCCCGCCGAGCTCGAGCGCCTCCATCGACTTCTCGATCAGCTTGCGGCTGTCGTCGCGGTCGGCGATCGTGAAGTCCCGCGAGAACCCGACCTTCTCGGCGTGTGAGCGCAGGAAGCGGTTGCAGATGCTGTGGAAGGTGCCTCCCCAGACGTATCCGGCCTCGGTCCCGGCGACGGAGACCGCGCGTTCGAGCATCTCCGTCGCCGCGCGGTTGGTGAACGTGAGGAGCAGGATGGCGTCCGCGGGGATGCCGCTGTCGATCAGATGCGCGACGCGATATACGAGCGTCTGCGTCTTGCCGGTGCCGGCGGCGGCGAGGACGAGGAGCGTCCTTTCCTTTGCGGTGGCGGCCTCGTACTGCTCTGGGTTGAGTATCTCGTGAAGGTCTCTCATGCGAGTTCCAGGCGCCTCATCGTATCTCATGGACAAGGAGTCCCGAGCGGAGCTTCGGCTCGAACCACGTGCTCTTCGGCGGCATTATCTGGCCGGCGTCCGCGATGGCCATCATCTGCGCCACGGTCACGGGATGCATCGAGAAAGCGACGGCCGCGCGCCCGGAATCGACGCGGGACGCGAGCTCGCCCGTGCCGCGTATGCCGCCCATGAAGGATATGCGCCCATCCGTGCGCGGGTCGCCAATGCCCAGCACCGGGCCAAGCAGTCTGTCCTGCAGCACGCTCACGTCGAGGGCGCCTACGGGGTCGGCCTCGAACTCGGGCCACGAAAGGCCATACCACCGGCCTCCGAGGTACATCGAGACGTTGCGCGGCTTGTCGGGCGATGGCGCGGCACCGTCCGTCACGTTGAAGATGGCGCGCACCTTCGCAAGGAACGCCTCTTCCGAAAGGCCGTTCAGGTCGGCGACGAGCCTGTTGTAAGGGAGAATGGCGAGCTGCGACGCCGGGAAGAGCACTGCGAGGAACCAGTTGTACTCCTCGTCGCCGGTGTGCGCCGGATTGGCGGCGCGGAGTTCGCTTCCGGCGCGGAAGGCCGCCTTGGCGCGGTGGTGTCCGTCCGCGACGTACGCGAGCGGCACGGCGTCGAAAGCCGAGCGGACGAGGGCGCAGTCCGCATCCGAGAGTTTCCATACGGTGTGGCGGATGGAGTCGGCGGCGGTGAAGTCGTAGAGCGGCGCGGAGGTCATGGCGCGTGCGACGATGGCGTCGATCGCGGCTTCGTCGCGGTAGGTGAGGAAGACCGGGCCGGAATTCGCCTGAAGGGTGAGGACATGGCGTGTGCGGTCGTCCTCCTTGTCCTGCCGCGTCTTCTCATGCTTGCGGATGACATCCGAGGCGTAGTCGTCGATATGGCAGCATGCGACGATGCCGGTCTGCGAATGGTCGCCCATGACCTGTCGGTAGGCGTAGTAGGCCGGGTCGGCGTCGCGGACAAGCGCGCCGCCCGCGATCAGGTCGTGGAGGGCCTTCGCGCCCTGCGCATAGACGGCGTCGGAATAGATGTCGGTGCCGTCCGGGAGGTCGATCTCCGGACGCGACACATGGAGGAAGCTCACCGGATTGCCGGCGGCGAGCGCGCGCGCTTCGGCGGTATCTACGACGTCATACGGCACGGAGGCCAGCTTCTCGGCCGCCTCTGGCGCCGGGCGAAGAGCGATGAATGGTTTTGTTTTCATGGAAAGTTGAAAAGTTGATTGCCCGCGACAGGGCGCGGACGACAAAACTCCTATCCGCCACCTATTATCTGCAATCCGCCATCTATTACCTGTTATCTATCATCTGTTATCTATTATCTATCATCTATTACCTATTATCTCTTACCTATTATCTCTTACCTGTTATCTGTTATCTATTACCTGTTATCTGTTATCTATTATCTGCTATCTCCTATCTTCCAAGGTACGCGCCCTGCTTGAGCAGCAGCGCCTGTATCTTCTTGATGGGGGCCTTGCGTGGCGACACGCCCATGTCCGCCGCAACGGATGCGGCGGCGCCTGCGGCCTGGCCCGTGACCAGGCATGGGGCGATAAGGCGGAAGAGGTCGATCATGTCCGTCTCGCATGAGGCGACGCGGCCAGCGACGAGGAGGTTGTCGACGTCCTTGGCGACGAGGCACCCGTATGGGACGCGCGATCCGCGGCGGGAACGGCCGTCGGCGCCCATCCATGCCACGGTGTCGCCTTCGTCCACGTTCGACTTCGCCCAGGCGCGGCTGATCGACTTCACGCCGCACAGCGTCCGTGCTCCGCGGATGCCCATCTGCGTAGCAGCCCAGATTAGGTGTGCGCTTTCGCATCCGGCGACCTTGCGGAAATCGGCCGCGGACTTCCACGCCTCGGCGCGATGCTTCATGGCGAGGCGCGACATCGCCGCGACGTCGAACGGGTCGGTCGGATCGCCGAAGCACGCGTACCAGCGGTTGTCGGAGACAGGCTCGCCGCCGCCAGACCAGAGTCCGGCCGCCTTCGCGGCCTCCCAGGCCTCCGGCGTGAAACGGTCGAAGCCGCCTATGCGGTATGTGAAGCCCACGCCATGGCGGTACTGCCTGTATGACGCGCCGGAGGCGTACACGGCCACGCCCTCGCCGGAGGCGTCCACGACCTGCTTCGCGAGGATGGCGGCCCGTCCACCGCGCGTCTCGAAGATCATGCCGCGAATCGCCTTGCGATCCATTATGGCGTCGGACGCCTGGCAACGGTAGAGGACCTCCGCGCCGGACTCCGTAAGCAACGACTCAAGGGCCACCTTCAGCGCCTCGGGATCGGCGACGGGATAGTACATGTGGTCATCGCCGCCGCGGGGCGTGACGGCATGGCCCATCTTCTCAAGACGGGCGATGAGGTCGTCCGTCAGACCGCGCGTGGTTTGGTGGTAGCGTCCATCGGCCATGTAGCCCGTGCCAAGTAGGACCAACACCCCGCCGTTGGACCAAAGTCCGCCAAGTGAATCGTCGCGTTCCGCGAGAATCGTCTTCGCGCCGGCGCGGGCGGCGGCCGTGGCCGCAGCCCATCCGGCGATGCCGCCGCCGACGACGAGCACGTCGCATTCGCGGATGATGGTCGTCTCGCGCCTTGGCATGAAGACACGACCATCCTTGATGGACGCCTTCTTCGTCGGGAACGAGGTCTTGGGGGTCTCTGAAAGGTTCTTGTCCCAGAAAATGTTCACGGGGTCGTCGGCTTCCTCCGCCGCATTCTCGTCGACCCGTTCGCTGTCCATCATCTTCTTGCTCATGGTCTGATTATACAAATACGCGGCGCGTATGGGGGATATCTGCTACCTTTAAATCATGTTCGATTTTGTTGCAAGGCATCTGGATTCGGTCGATGGGGTGGTGTTCGACTTCGGCGGCGTCGTGGCCGAGGCTCCCGGTGACGACTGGCCGCTATACGCCTTAATGGCGAAGGCCGGGGTGTCGATGGAGGCCGTGAAGCGCGGCAACGCCATGCACCGCAACGATGCCGACGGAGGGTGGATATCCTTCGAGGAGATGTACCGACGCATACTTGCGGAGAACGGCGCAGTGGAGCCATACGAAGGCTTCTGCGCGGAAGCCGCGGCTATCGATGCCGAAGGCTGGACGCACCTCGTCCCCGCCACATACGAGCTGATGCGCGAGCTCAAGGCCCTTGGTAAGAAACTCGGCCTCCTCTCGAACATGTCGATTTTCTTCTACGACAACTACTACCTGGTGAAGGCCGCGCACGTCCACGCGATCATAGATGTGGAGACCATCTCCGCCAAACTGCTCATGACGAAGCCAGGACGGGAGATATACGATGCATGCTCCAAGGCGATGGGGATACCGCCGTCGCGGCTGCTCTTTCTGGATGACATCCCTGCCAATGTCGAGGCTGCCCGCCGCTACGGCTGGAAAAGCGAGGTCTATGATTTCCGCGCCGCCGACAGGGCAGATAGCAGATAGTGGATAGTAGATAGCAGATAACAGATAACAGATAACAGATAATAGAGAACAGA
>JAFSZJ010000081.1 GCA_017458965.1 Kiritimatiellia bacterium
CCGCAATCTCATCGTGTACAAGAAGAGCGATGTGATCTACGAGGGCACGGTCATGTTCTGCCGACGCTTCCTCCCGGCGCATGGCGACCGCACCGTTGACCAGATGGTTCAGGCGGCCCGGAGCTGCAAGCAGAACATCGCCGAGGGCAGCGCGGCGAGCGGCACCTCGAAGGAGACCGAAATCAAACTGACCGGCGTCGCACGGGCCACGCTCGACGAACTCATCGAGGACTACCGCGACTGGCTGAAGTCGCACAATGCCGCGGTCTGGCCGGCCTCCGACGAAAAGGCGAAGGCGGCGCGGGACTTCGCGATCAAAAACGCCGAATGGGAAGTCTGGAAGCCGCTTTTCGAGAACCGCCCTCCCGAAACGCTCGCCAACCTCATGCTGACGCTTTGCTACCAGACGCGCTACATGCTCGACAAGATGCTTGCGCGGCAGGAGGCGGACCACAAGAAGTTCGGTGGCGTCCGCGAGAGAATGCACGCCGCGCGCACCGCCGCCCGTGCCGAGGAGTGGGACAAGTGCCTTTACTCGCGCCTTGACGGTGCAAAAACCGCCGAAGAACTGGCCGCGCGGGCGGCGGAGATAAGAAGCGCCGTCACCCGGGCAATGGCAAGCATCAAGCGAAGGAAGGGCTGGGAATAATGGGACAACTAGGACAACCACAACAAATGGGACGACTAGGACAACTGGGACCTCTGGGACAATTGAGATAGTCGCAGATGTCGCATAAGTCCCAGATGTCCCAGAACAGGAGCTTTCAATGACAACCATGAACAAGTCATCATTCACATCTTTTCGCAAGGCGCTGGCTCGGATGGTGGAGATCGGCGCGTCGAACGATCTCCTCAGCCGCGGATACGACTTCCTGATCACGGGAGTGATCCTCGTGAACCTGATCGCGGTCGTGCTCGCGACATTCCCGAGCGTCCATGCGGAGCACACACGCCTGCTTGACGGCATCGAAGCCGTGACGGCAGCGTGCTTTCTGATCGACTATGTCCTCCGCATCGTCGCAGCCAGGTTCACCCATCCCCGCGGCGGGGAGGCTCGGTCGGTGGCCGCATACGTCTTCTCCTTCGGCGGTCTTGTCGATCTGCTGAGCTTCCTGCCGAACTACCTGCCGGTCTTCTTCCCGGCCGGCGCCGTCGCGTTCAGGCTCTTCCGGGTGGTCCGCATCTTCCGCCTCTTCCGCATCACGGCCTACTACGACTCGCTCAACGCGATTGCCGAGGTCATCGGGAGCAAAAGGCAGCAACTGCTCTCCTCGGTGTTCATCCTCCTTGTGCTCATCCTCGCCTCCAGCCTCTGCATGTACAGCGTAGAGTGCGACGTGGAGGGGTCCGGGTTCACGAACGCCTTCTCCGGCATCTGGTGGGCGGTCTCCACCCTGCTCACGGTCGGCTACGGCGACATCGTCCCGACGACCACCCTGGGCAAGTTGCTGGGCGCCATACTCACATTCCTCGGCGTCGGCATGGTCGCCATACCCACGGGCATCATCAGCGCGGGCTTCGTCGAGCAGTACGCCCGCATACAGGCCAGCATCGACCGGGCGCGCGAACAGGACATCCTCTTCATCAAGTTCCGCCTCGACGACAAGGACGACTGGGCAGGACGCGATATCGCCTCCCTGCGGCTCCCCCACGACGTGATCCTCACCGCGATCCATCGCGGACACGAGGTGCTGGTGCCAAACGGCAGCCTTGTGCTACAGCCGGGCGACACCGTGGTGCTTGGGGCCGAGCCGGTCCTGGACAGCACGAAGATCGACCTTAAGGAGGTCGTGCTGCTGGAGAAGAACCCTTGGAACGGGCAGCTTATACGCGACATCGATCTCTCGCGCCAGACGATAATCGTCATGGTCAAGCGCGGGAACCGCACTCTCATACCCAAGGGCTCGACCCGCCTCCAGGCCGGCGACAAGCTGCTGCTGCACACCAAGGAGAGCCCCACAGTCGAATAGGCTTGGTCGCCGCGGCAATTGGCGGGAATCATTGGTGCGCCTGGCGGGGATCGAACCCACAACCTTCAGCTCCGGAGGCTGACGCTCTGTCCAATTGAGCTACAGGCGCACTTGAAAACACCTAACCATTCTAGCCGATGGGATGGCGGTTTTCAATTCTTTATTGACCATCCGGGGCTAAATCACTACACTATCCAACATCGAATCCCGCCGATAGAGACACGGACGGACAATGTTCTGCGCTCGTCGGGCGATTCCCCACCACAACAAGCAAGGACAAGGCATGAACATCACATCGCGCATCGCGGCGGCCGCCTTGATAGGCATCGGCCTCACGATCATCCCTGGATTCGCAACCGCTGGCGAAGATGTAGAGCCAGTGGAAGCAGTGGCTGCGGCGCAGGACGCCGCGGAAGAGGTGGCCGAGGCGGAAGCGGCCGAAGCCGAAGCGCCAGATCTGTCCGACATGGACGCCGCGAAGGCATATATCGACGCCTACGCCGACAACGTCCAGTCCGATCCCGAGTTCAAGTCCAACGAGAAGAAGGCCCTTGCTACGATCCGTCAGGACAACCCCGCCTACGGCACCTTCTGGGCGATCTTCCCGCCGCTCCTGGCAATCATACTCGCCCTCATCACCAAGGAGGTCTATTCGTCGCTCTTCATCGGCATCGTCGCTGGCGGCATGATCTACTCCAAGTTCTCCTTCGAGGGGACCTTCGTCCACGTCATGTCCGACGGCTTCATCTCATCGATAGCCGACAGCTACAATGTGGGCATCCTCATCTTCCTCGTCCTCCTTGGCGCGCTTGTCGCCATGATGAACAAGACCGGCGCCTCGGCCGCCTTCGGCCGCTGGGCGCAGAGCCACATCAAGAGCCGCGTCGGCGCCCAGATCGCCACGATCATCCTCGGCATGCTCATCTTCGTGGACGACTACTTCAACTGCCTCACGGTCGGTTCCGTCATGAAGCCCGTCACGAGCGCCAAGAAGGTCTCGAGCGCCAAGCTCGCCTACCTCATCGACGCCACGGCGGCGCCGATCTGCATTATCGCCCCGATCTCCTCCTGGGCCGCCGCAGTCGCAGGCTTCGCCGCCGGCGCGGGCGCGGAGAGCGGCTTCTCGCTCTTCATCAACGCCATCCCCTACAACTTCTACGCGATCCTCACGATCGTGATGATGTTCTTCCTCGCCATCACCGGCTTCGACTTCGGCGCGATGAAGAAGCACGAGGAGGCGGCCCTCGACGGCCACGACCTCGCCGCCCTCGAGAATGCGACGGACGCCCTTTCCAAGAATGATCGCGGCCGCGTGTACGACCTCGTCATTCCGGTCGTCGTCCTCGTCGCCGCGTGCGTCGTCGGCATGATCTACTCCGGTGGCTACTTCGGCGAGGACAAGCCCGGCTTCATCCAGGCCTTCTCCGATTCAGACGCCTCCGTCGGACTCGTCTATGGCTCGATATTCGCCCTTGTCTTCTCGGTGGTCTTCTATCTCTGCCGCCGCGTCATCTCCTTCAAGGACTGCCTGGACGCCTTCCCCGAGGGCTTCAAGGCGATGGTCCCGGCCATCATGATCCTCTGCTGCGCCTGGACGCTGAAGGCCATGACCGACTCGCTCGGCGCGAAGGTCTTCATCTCCGACCTCATCAACGGCTCGGCCGCCGCCCTCAAGCTCTTCCTCCCGGCGATCATCTTCCTCGTCGCGTGCTTCCTCGCCTTCGCGTCCGGCACCTCGTGGGGCACCTTCGGCATCCTCATCCCGATCGTCCTCGCTGCCGTCCCTGGCGGCCCGCTCACGATCATCGCCGTCTCCGCCTGCATGGCCGGCGCCGTCTGCGGCGACCACTGCTCGCCGATCTCCGACACGACGATCATGGCCTCGGCCGGCGCCCAGTGCAATCACGTGGAGCATGTCAACACGCAGCTCCCGTACGCGATCACCGTGGCGGTCGTCTCCTTCGTCGCCTACATCATAGCGGCGGTTGTGGTGAAGTGGCAGATCGCCCTTCCGATCTCCGTCGTCCTGATGATAGCGGTGCTCTGCGGCATGAAGGCCGTGTTTTCAAAGCGGTAGTCTGACGCAACCGCATAGCATGGCGCCAGCCCCGGCACAGTCCGCGGCTGGCGCCATTGTTTTTATGCGCCGCATGCGCCGCATGCGCCTTCGGCGCGGTCTTGAAAGTCTAGAAGGTCCTGAAAGTCGGAAAGGTCCGGAAGGTCGGCAAGGTCAGGAAGTTTAGGAAGTTTGGGAAGTTTCTGGTTTCTAGTTCCAGGTTCCTGGTTTCTGGTTTCTAGTTCCAGGTTTCGGGTTTCGGGTATCGGGTTTCTAGTTCCTGGTTTCAGGTTCCAGGTTTCGGGTTTCTGGTTTCGGGTTCCTAAGTTTGCCGCTAGTAACTACCTGCCACATCTATTATCTGCTATCTATTATCTATTATCTACTATCTGCGCCGCTGCCCCGCAGCGGCGCTCCCTTCTGCGTCGCTAGTGGCTCCCCGCCACATCTATTATCTGCTATCTGTTATCTACTATCTATTATCTGCGCAGCCTAAGGCGGCGCTACAGGAAGTGGCGTTCGACTATGCGCCATGCTCCGGTGTAGGCGTCGCGGACGACGATCACGACAGCCCTTCGTTCCGCGCGGAGGGTCATCGCCGGCGACATCACTCTGGCGTCGACGACAATCGCGAAGATCTGCTGTCTGAAAGAAAGCCTCTCGCAGAGCTCGCGCACGATGTCCTCCTTGCTGTCGTTTCCAAGGCTTCCATCCCAATTCCAGGGCTCGTAGGAGTCAAGGTATTCGCCGGGGATGTCGCGATAGTCGTCGACTCCTCCGAAAGCCATGCATATGTCGCCGACGCCTATGGGCCGCGAATCCTCGCCATACATCTTCTCCTGGACGTTCGTGTAAACCGTCTTCATCCATTCGATGGCCGAGTCATTGAGCCGTCCTGAACGGAGGCCGCTGCCGATCTCCATGTCCGCGAGGAGCGCCCCGATCACATCCTGATGCCATGTCCAGGCGCTGACGAGGCCACGGACGGAGCGATTCGTCGCGCAACGCGCGGTGAAGAACTCCATGACGGAGCCGGGCGAGTATGTGAAGTTGCCGTGCGAGGCGTACGCGCGGTCGTCGCAAAGGCATATTGACTGCCATGCGTTTGTCGAGATGCGAAGCCCTGAGGCGTCGGAGACGTCGAGCGCGGATAGGTATCCGTAGTCCGAGACGTCGTCGCTGAAGGAGTAGGGCTGGTAGATGTAGCCGATGTCGCCGGCGCGTCTTGCCGGCCCGTCGTAATGGACGATCGGCAGACCCTGACCGTATCGACCGAATGGCTTGCACAGGGTATTGGTCGTGCCGGAAAGCGTGCATAGGGCATCGCCATCGGCGGTGAACTCCACGCCGTCGTACGGTTTCCAGTCATGTCTGAAACCATTCCGCCTGGGATCGTTGACCTGCCATCCGCAGGGGGCCGTGTAGCGATAGGGCGCGACATGGTACGGCGAATCTGGGTCGGGGTCGTAGGCCATGGCCTCGTCGACCCATCGTTCGCCAAGCCTCACGCGGACGAGGAGGCGGATCTCGTTCGTCACGGTCATCTCGCGCCTCTCCCACACGGCGTGGCCGTCATCCTCGCCGTCGTCGGTCCTGGCATACGAGTGGTACTTCTGGATACCGATCGGCAGGTGCTCGACGTGGCGGTAGAGGATGTTCGTCCCGGATGCGTCATGGCGCCATGTGCCGTCGGTTTCCTTGCGGACCTTGTCGACCTCTTCGCCGGAGCGGACGAAGTCCGTTATGGTCACCGGGAAGGAGACGTACTGCGAAGGTTGCGAGGCGAAGACCGCGAACTCCGTCGATGTTCCGAACTCCATGCGCTCTATCGCGTTCGTGACGGTGAAGCCGTATGGACTCCCCGAAGGGAGCAGGACGATGTCGTTCGTCCACGATGCGTGGGCGTGGTACGTGGAGTTGGAGTGCGATGAGGCGAACGCCGGCCAGTTGGTATAGACGGCCACCACGAGCTGCGCGTCGTCGTCCGGCGTGATCGATCGCGGTGAGAACGGATACCACAGCTCTATGGCCGTCGCGTAGTGGTTGGTGACCCCGAAGGAGTAGGGAACCTGCGCGACGGCGATCTCGTTGATGAGTGGCACGTCCTCCTGCGGCCAGTCGTCGCGCCAAGGGGCCGGCCCCGGCCCTTGCGGGATGCGGTCGCCATCCAGGAAGTTGACCAGGTTCCACGCTATCGACTCCGGTTCGGCTAGGCCGCAGAAGGAGAGGCGGTTAGTGACGTCCGCGAACCACTCGCGGAATGCATCGGTATGGTAGTGCTCCTCAAGATCCGCCGGGGATGAGAGATCGCCGGAGAAGCCGTTGGTCCAAGCGTTGAGGTCAAGCTTCGGCGTCAGGATGGCGTCGAAGTTATCCGAGAGCAGATCGGCATAGACCTCGCCGTTGGTGATGGTGACGTCCGGCGCTGGGTCGTATGAGAAGTGGAGGATGTGCCCTGAGGGTTCCGCAAGACCGCAGTTGCGCAGCGCCATGTCGCGGTAGGAGGCGTAGCCCGACAGCGCGGGGTCGGATGGCGCAAGGGCGCGGGCACGGTCCTCAAGAAAATCGGATGCCGACATAATGTCGCCGACGGACTTCAAGTAGGCCACCTCGTTGGACGTCATAGTCGTGGCGTCGAGGAAGCCAGAGAGGTCAACCACGGCGAACGCATAGAGCGTGTTGGTGTAGATGGTCGGCCGATCGCCGTCGTAATCCCCGTCGGCGACCGTTTCGATGTTCAGCCAGTCCGCGTCGAGCGAGGTGATCATGTCATGCAGGGCTGATGGCATGAAGTTGGTCGATGCGTTGTTGAGGAAGGACTCGCAGGTCCCGTAGGGCTTGTAGCCGTACACCGACGCGAGGGAGGTGAAGGCGTATCGGCTGAAGTGGTTCGTGTGATCGCCCATGACCGGGGCGAGCGACGAGAAATCGACGCGCCCGGAGAACGGGGCAAGCGAACCGCCGGTGGAATATATGCCTAGGAGCCGCATCGGCACCTCGGTCGACATTATCGCCGCGACGATGGAGTCTATGTGCTCCTCGGCTATGGAGGAATCGGAGACGCTCCGCGCCGCGATCCGCTCGACGCGCGCAGCGAACGAATAGGCGAAGACAAGGATCGTCAGGACCGCTATGACCCCTAGGACAACGATCAGCGCGCTTCCTGATCGCGGTCCTTTTGGTATGCGTCGTCCTATGCCAGGCGACCTCATTCCGGCAGGCTCCTTCGTGTGCCGATCTGCGCGCGCCTGTCCATGCGGATCAGCCTATGGGCGATGTAGAGACGGCGACTTGTCTCGTCGGCGATGGCGCTGGCGCGTCTGAGGTCGTCCTGCGAAAGCAGTTCGAGATGGATGTCGGCGCAAACGGGATCCGTGGTTCTGCCTGGATCCCATGGGACGAGGTCGAGGCGTCCGCCATCTGTCTCGGGGAACGCGAGAAGACGGATCGTGATCGAATGGACAGCCCCCCAGAACAACTGCTCGTCATGGTCGCCGTACGTTGGCAGTTCGTCCGCCGCAAACGGCTCTGCCGTCACATCCGCCACGATGTTCGTGTAATGTCTCAGATGGCTCCGTCGTACATCGCCATCCTCCTCGAGCCAGATGCCGGGTAGCGTGAGGTCGGCCCCTTCGAAGTCCTCGTCCAGCACGTACTCCGTCCAATCGACATCCGTGTCCGTTGATGTCCCGTCCTGCATGATGTTAGTCCATGAGCCGCCGTACAGGTAGGTGTTGGTGGGATATGTCGAGGCCGGGACCGGGACGCGCAACTCGAACGCGGATATCGTGGTCGCCTCGAACGCGATGTCCGATGTCGCGTTTGTGGCCGTGATGGTGGTGGTGGTGCCAAGCGATAGGAGCCGACGGTATCCGTGGCTGGTGATCGGCGGGAAGTCGGCGTAGGCCGATGCTGCGGTGGCGGACAGGTCGAACTCGACGTTGAAAGCCGCGACGCCGCCCATGGCGGAGGTGGCGAGGCGCTGATAAATGTAGAAGGGCGGCGACACGCCGTTTGTGACGGCGGGGGCGAACACATCCTCTGCAGCGGGTCCGCATGGCATTTCGGAGAGGAGGTTCGTGGCCAGTCCGGGTGGCATGTCCGGCGCGAAGAGATCCCATATGTAGTCCGCCAAGTCGATCCGCTCCCTTGCGCCGTTCGTGGCCGCCGAGTATATGATCGCCCCATACGCGAGATCGTTTGACGACACTTGGGAGAAATCATCCAGCCCCCTACGCATCGCCGCATCCATCGTGACGGCCAGGTATGTCGTCGAAGCGCCGTTTGTCTCAGCGCCCTCGAAGACCGTCTCGGTCATCGGCATGTTGGTATAGGTCATGGACCATGATTCGAGCGCCGGGTTCGCAAGACCGTTCGTCACGGACGTCATGTCGTTGGTGGCGACGCCGCCGGCCAGCGCGTATGCAGCGGCCAATAGCCTGGACTGCGTTTCGGACGGTTCCGGCCATGCCATTGCGACCGGCTTCTGGATCGAGCGCGTCGCGGTCGCGGATATGAAGTTGGTGAAAACGACCGTGGCGAAAATGATGTTTGTGGACTCGTCGTACGAAGGGACTATGTCAACGCGTCCGCCGTGCCCGTATGTTTCGTGGTATATGCCTGCTGTGGAGGTGGTTGTGACCGGCACGAGGATCGTGTCGCCCTTGTCCGCCGGGAGAAGGCGCGTCCCATGGCCTTCCTTGGCCACGGCGTTCGTGCGGACGCCGTCCCCGTCCTGGACGAGCTGGTATCTTGCCACTTCGCCATTGTTGGCCGCCGTTGTCTCAGTGCCGACATGCTCACGCCTGGAGGTGGAGCGCGTCGCTGTGAATATGCCGTCGTCCGACCTTTCGAGCCGGAGGGCGACCCTCCTGAACGGAAGAGTGCCGGCGGCTGAGGACCGCGTCGCGGACGGAGGGAGGTCCTCGAAGCGGACCATGTCCAGCGTGAGCGAGCCGCCGTTGCCTTTCGCCAGGATGTTCGTCCCGGCGACATGCGCGAAGGCGTCTGCCATGAAGCCCATGATCTCCTCGCCTTGGGTGAGGAGTCGGCTTCGGGCCTTGGATTGGGAACGGACGCGGTGGATGCGCGTCAGCGATGATGCGGCTATGGCGAAGACCGACACCAGTATCGCGCAAGATATGATGAGCTCCAGCAATGTGAAGCCTTTTTGCGGACCCAGACGGCGACTCCTCCGCCACCGGCCGAAAACAGCGCTGTCATGCCGCACATCCATGCCAATATAGCGTAGCAGAAAGCGTACCGAACTTTTTTGCGTTTTCGGTTGACATTCCCGTTCGTTTCCGTCATTCTATTCACTATGCGTCTCATTGTCACATCCTCCATCACCACCGAAGGATCGCTTTAGGCCATGTGGAAGAAGATCTGCAATTTCCTCTCAAGCGACATAGGCATTGACCTCGGCACTGCCAATACCCTTGTTTATGTCAAGGGTAAGGGCGTCGTGCTGAACGAGCCTTCGGTGGTGGCCATCCAGAGCGGCACCAAGCGCATCCTCGCGGTCGGCGAGGAGGCCAAGCGGATGCTCGGGCGAACGCCCGGCAACATCGTCGCGCAGCGTCCCATGAAGTCCGGCGTCATCGCGGACTTCGACGTCACCGAGGCGATGATCCGCCACTTCATACGGCGCGTCCGTTCCAACCGGCTCATAAAGCCCCGCGTGATAATCGCCGTCCCCGGCGACATCACCGAGGTAGAGAAGAGGGCCGTCGAGGAAGCCACCCGCCATGCGGGCGCCCGCGAAGTGCATCTGATAGAGGAGCCGATGGCTGCCGCCATCGGGGTCGGGTTGCCAGTGATCGAGCCGACGGCGAACATGATCGTCGACGTCGGCGGCGGAACTTGCGACGTGGCCGTGATCTCGCTCGGAGGAGTCGTCTATTCGAAGAGCGTCCGCACAGGCGGGGATGCAATGGACGAGTGCATCGTCCGATACATGCAGCGCGTTTACAATCTTATGATCGGTGAACGCACGGCGGAAGAAATCAAGATCACCATCGGCTCTGCCTACCCTCTTCCCAAGGAGAAGACCATGGAGGTCAAGGGGCGCGACCTTGTCGCGGGACTCCCCAAGACTCTGACGGTCACATCCGAGGAGATCCGCGAAGCCCTCCAGGAACCCATTTCAGCGATAGTCGATGCTGTGCGTATCGCTCTGGAGAAGTGCCCGCCGGAACTCTCGGCCGACCTCGTGGACAAGGGCATGGTCCTCGCGGGAGGCGGCGCCCTCCTGCATGGTCTCGACCGGCTGATAGCCGACGAGACCCGCCTCCCCGCGATCCTTGCGGAGGATCCGCTCAAGGCCGTGGCCCTCGGCACCGGAGAGGTGTTGAACGAGTTCCACGTCATAAAGCGCGCGAGCATAAGGTGATCCTGTTTCCTCCCCGTGCCTCCTGCGGAAGCAACGGGTCTTGGAGAAGGTTTCGAAAATCTGGTACGTGGGTCTTGGGCTGACGCTTGTCATGCTCCTGTTCTCGCGTCTGTGGTTGCACCGGACCGCATCCGAGGGGGTGAAGCCGCTTGAGACCTTCGTCGCGTGGACTTCGAGCCGCATCGTCCCACGCATGACGGCGCTGTTCCGCGCACAGGCGGTCATCGACGAGAACCGCCGTCTTCGCGATGAAATGGCCCGCCTTCGCGTCGACGCCTCGCTGATGGAGGAGGTGGCGGTCGAGAACACCGCCCTGCGCGAGGAGGCGGCGATCCCGCCGCGCTCGCGTCTTCACGCCGAACGGTGCGTGGTCATATCGCGCGGCGGAAGCGGCGGCTGGTGGCGCTCCATACGCCTGGGCAAGGGGCGTTTCAGCGGAATACGTCCAGGCGACGCCGTCGTAGCCCCTGAAGGGCTTGTCGGTTATGTCGCCTCGGTCACGGACACCTCGTCCGACGTCCGTCTTCTCACCGATCCCTCCTGCCGGATTTCATGCGTCCTCGACGAAGCAGGGGGCGCTCCGGCCAGGGGCATACTGCAAGGGTGCGGCTGGAACTCGCGCGGGAACGAGGACATCGCCGAATTCCTCTATGTAGCGGAGCCGTTGCGTGTCGACTACCTTCCACTTGGCGATTCCGCCGAGCGGAAGGTAGTCGATGCGCAGATAATAGATAACAGATATCAGATAACAGATAATAGATATTCCGACACCAACGGGCCAACGGACCAACGGACCAACGGGCCAACGGACCAACGGACCAACGGACCAACGGACCAACGGACCTCCGCGCGGACGCTTGTGAAAACGTCGGGCCTGAGCGAGACGATCCCGGGCGGCATAATGGTCGGGTGGCTCGTCTCCGAGGGGGTGGACCCCGATGGCCTGTACCGCATGGGCCAGGTGCTGCCGGCGGTCGACTTCGCGGATCTGTCATCCGTGTTCGTCCTGACATCGCAGGGAGGTGGCCGATGAAACTCGACTTCCCGGTCATGGCTGCGGCGCTCCTTTTGGCTGCGGCTTTGCAGTCGCTCCTCCCGCCACTTCACGGCTCGGCGTTGGCGTTGAAGTTGCCGATCCTCCCTGCGGTCGCGCTCTACTACGTTCTTCAAAGACAGATGCCGCTTGGCATCTTCGCCGCCCTCTGGGCGGGCATCCTGCTAGACGCCACAGGCGCGGTGCCGGCCGGGACGTCGTCCGTGACGCTTGTAATCGTCGCGGCCGCCGTGATGTCGCTTAAGCAGTACATGCCGGAGGCCTCCGTCACTGTGTCGGGGCTCGTCGGCATGGTCACTGTCCTTTTGCTTGTTGTGGTTCAGTACTGCGCGTTGAGGACACGCACCCCGTTCCGCGCACCGCCGTATCTCATCCTGCGTCCCCTTGCGACAATTCTCCCGCTGTCATTCGTGGCCACGCCGCTCATAGCCTTCTGCCTTTCGCGTATCGACCTCGCCGCCGGCAACGTCAAGCCAAGGAAGGAGGTCGAGGGGAAATGAACGTCCTGAACGAGTCCATGCCACGCTGGCGGCTTGTCGTCCTGGCCTTGGTGTCGGTGTCGCTGCTTTGGACACTTGCCAGGCGGTTGCGCACGATCCAGATCGACGAGTCCCCGGCGTACGCCTCGACTCAGGTCCGTCAGAGTCTTAGGCGCGTCCTGCTCCCGGCGCCCCGTGGACGCATCCTCGATCGCAACGGGATCATCCTCGCGGACAACCGCCCGTCCTACTGCATCGCCGTATATGTCGAGGAGCTTCGCCGCCCCGGGGCGTGGTCGAACACCGTCAACGCGGTGGATGCCCGCATCGATGCCTTGGCCGGTGAGCTTGGCATTGCACGCCAGATATCCCGCGACGAGATCGCGCGCCATGTTTTGCGCCGCCTTCCGTTGCCCCTTCTCGCATGGCGCGATCTCGATGATGCGACGCTCGCGCGTTTCGCGGAGCGCTTCGCCGACGAGCCGGGTCTTGACATCTACGTCCAGCCGGAACGCGTATATCCGCATGGGGCCGCCGCCGCGCACGTCCTCGGCTATGTAGGTCGCGACCGTCCGCAGACCCCGCCGGGCGGAGACTTCTTCCACTACGACGTCATGGGCATGAAGGGCCGCGCTGGAATAGAGTCGTCGATGGACGGCGTCCTTGCCGGCAAGCCTGGTGGACGTCTTATCACGGTCGATGTCTCCGGCTACCGGCATAGCGAGACCAACCGTCCGGCCGTTCCGGGCCATGACGTGCGCCTTACGATCGACATACGTCTGCAGGAGACGCTGGAACGCCTGTTTGCCGACCATCGAGGGGCCGCCGTTGCGGTGAACCCCGGGAACGGCGACATCCTGGCTCTCGTAAGCGCTCCGTCCTTCGACCCCAACGACCTGTCGCCGTCCATTCCGGCGCCGCTTTGGCGGCAGCTCAACGCGAACCCATACCGTCCGCTTCTCGACCGCGCCATCTCCGGTGCCTATCCGCCTGGAAGCGTCTTCAAACCGTGCGTAGCCCTCGCCGCGTTGGAGGCCGGTGTCCCGCCGTCCGTGACCTACCCATGCGACGGCGTATACACGCTTGGCACGATGCGCCTCCGTTGCTCGGCGCGCTACGGTCACGGACCGGATGTCGGGTTGCGGTACGCCTTGGAGCAGTC
>JAFSZJ010000012.1 GCA_017458965.1 Kiritimatiellia bacterium
GCGAATGGATTTTGTCCGTCCTGACGGTTTTCCTGATTGATGCGTATGACCCCCTGTTGCCAGAGTAAGCCCAGATCCAGAATGTGTAGTATGTATCGGGCATGAGCCCCGTGACGACGACGTTCGTCGCGTCGCCAACGTCGTTGTCAAAAAAAGCGAGGTTACTGCTCCAGGTGCCGCCTCGGCCACTGTCGACCTCCAGCCAGTATCCTTCGGCGCCCGCAGCGGGCGACCAGCACACGGTGAAGGAGTTGCTCGAGACATTCGTCACATGCGGGTTTTCCGGCCTACATGGATAGGCGGATACTACGAATGTCATGTTTGTGCTGCCATTGGCGTTCGTCGCGGCGAGGGTGAATTCGTAGTCATCGACGGCTGGCGGCGTGAATGTGAAGACGCCATCAACGAGCGTGGCAGAAGGATGGCCTGACTCTATCGAAATTGTGGCGGGGGCGTTCGTCGGCGTGTACACCCGGACATAGCCAGACACCAGCTGGCCGACATCCGGCTCGATGGTTCCGATCGGGCGGAAGCGCGGCGGATCTTCGGGCGCGGTTTCGCGGTCGCCGACCCATCCTGCGCGAACGGAGCGGAGCACGTCCGCGTTGGCGCATTGGGCGTCGGTGTGGTCCTCACCGGACTGCGCCTTCCCCGTGGCGAAGTCCTTGGCGAAGTTCCAGAGTTCGTAGAAGTCCGCGTAGCAGTCCTCGTCGCCGTAGTCGCGGTCGTCGCAGTAGCCGTATGTCCATCCTGCAAGCGCGGCGTCCGTGAACACGCCGCCGGTCCCTGCGTCGTTATCCCAGCTATACTGGTTGTAGTCGGCGGCTGTTATCCAGCCGATCTCCGAGGAGTCGATTCCGCGCGCCGCGCCGCGTCGGCGCGATTCGCCAGCCCTGATGGCGTCGATCGCGGCGCTTACGCGCCCTGCCAGTCCGAATGACGTGGCGACGGCGTCGTTGTCGATGGCCCTGGAGGATCCTGAACGTTCTGGAGGGTCCTGAAGGTCGGTAAGGGTCGCGCTTCCCCGCGCCCCTGTTGCGGATATGGCGTCTTCGTCGCCGTCCTGGCTCTTGAACAGCCCGCCAGAGTTGCATGCGTCAACCATGACGACGACCTTCACCCCGCTCTGGAACTTGGCTAGGTCGGCCGCGAGTTCGGCATCGGTGTAGTTAGCGTTGTATGTGCAAAGGAAAACGTCGAGGCTGTCGTTGGCGCTGCTCGTGTTGCCGCCATGCGATGAGTGGTAGTAGAGGAAGACGTCGCCGGGGACGGCCTTCGCCGCGACGCGGGTGATGGCGGAGCGGATGCTTGTCTTGTTGGCACCGGAGTTCAGGAGGAGGGTGACGTTTTCAGGCTTCCATTCGCCGCGCTCGGTGATGTTGGTGCAGATATGGCATGCGTCCGGAACGCAACCGCTCAGCCATTGGGATCGCCGAATGTATGCCGTGCTGTACTGGTTGATGCCGACGCAGACCGCATAGTTCGTGGAGGCTGCGGCCATTTCGCCGAACAACGCCGATGCCATGGCTATGGCTCCGGCGATGACGGCCGCAAGTCTCGGATGATGGTTATGGATGCACATGGCCAGCACTTCTCGTCGGGGATTATAGCAGATTCGATATAATCGTTGCCCATGGCGCGTGGGTGTGGACGAACCGGCAGGGCGAGTAGGCCGCGAACCGCGTCGAAGCGAATGACCTCCATGAAGACCATCGAACGGAATATCGGCGTCGGCTTTTTCACGGACAACAAGGAGGTCTTACTAGTCGATGTCCGCGACAAGTTCCTGAACGCTGACGGCTCCTTCAGGACCGAGATGTACACCGAGAAGATGCTGGACGGCAACGGCCATTTCCTGCACCCGAGCCCCCAGGCGTACAAGGAGATCATCGTGCCGGCGGTGAAGGCGGCCATGGCCGCGCACGATATGTAGGCCGGCACACCGCCGTCAGAACCTCATGAATATGCCAGGTTCCGGCGGGACGTACATGTGGGTGGAGTTCTGATAGTAGGCGGCGCGCTTCGGGGCGCTGATCGAGTTGTATGCCGCCGTGATGCCCGACGGCGGACATGTGTAGTCGCCAAGCCCGATGCGCTGCATGTCGACGAAGCATCCTCCGCCTATGCGCGCCGCATGGAATACGGGGTCGAAATAATCGAGCCCGCGCACATGGACGGGATGCCATCCTGGCAGACGGCCGTCAATCTCGGCGCCAGCAAGATTGCAGCACCATGTGATCGAAGGTTCGCACCGGTTGATCTCCGGCACCAGCGATGCCGACCAGATGGCCTGAAGTCCGCCCTGGCTGCCGCCCGTCGCGATCAGATCGCGCCCGTTCCATTCCGGCAGCGTCCTGAGATAGTCGAACGCGCGCATCGCCCTTAAGGCCATGCTGCGGAAATAGGCGGTGTCGGGATCGGCGTTCTCCACGGGCGACACGCCGTACATGTCGAGCTTCTCGAACTGCGCGAAAAAGCCGGCGTAGTATTCCTCGTCGCGGAACAGCTCGTAGCCGTGCGCGTTGACATGGAACGTTATCACGCCCGGGGTCATCATGCGGTGGCAGATCTTCGGCTCCTTGCTGTAGCCGTCGAATATGACGCGAGCCGGGTATCCGCCCTCTCCCTTCGGCACCGCCAGAAAGCCGGTCACGGGATTAGGACCTGCGCAGGCGATCTTCACGGTGTATATCCGGAGCGAGTCGGGAATGCGTGTGCCGTCAGGGAAGAATGCGCCGATGTAGTGGTGCCGTTCAACCTCGAGCGGGACAGCGTCGAGAAGCGCGCGCTGCCGCGCCCAGTAGGCGTCGAAATCGTCGGGCTTCGTTATGGCCGGACGGATCTCGCCTATGTCCGCTCCGGCCCCGCCCTCGAAAGACAGCGCTTCCGGCACCTCCGTCTTTTCCACTGAAAGCGACACCGATGCCATGACATGGACAAACCCGGCGCGTTTCAGCGATGTGCGGACCGTGGCTGGATGGCAAAGGGATATCGGGCAGGCGTCCGCCGCGACCGTGCCGTCATCGCCTTCCAGGCGCCAGACGAGCTTAAGATCGGTCCCCGACGCCACTCCGGCCGGGTCCATGAGGACAAATACGAAGTCGATCTCGTCGCCGACGCGGTATTCGATCGGGTTCCCGCGCGTGAAGCCGACAAGTCTAAGACCGGATGCCGCCATGGCGGCAAGGGTGTCCTTTTCCGAAATCGTTGTGCCGGGCATTGCCGATTCTCCTTCAGGGGGTAGGTGTGGCAAAACGCAGGAAGGGGCTAGGCACTCCCTTCCTGCGTCGGTGACGATAAACCCTCGGCTATGGTTAGCCGATGACGACCAGCGTGTCGCCGGTGTTGACCTTGTCCGTCTGCGCGACGAGGACGGAACGGACCGTGCCATCGCAAGGCGAGGTGACGGACTGCTCCATCTTCATGACGTCCATGACGAGGAGCTCGTCGCCCTTGGCGACCGTCGTTCCGGGCTGCGCGGTGATGCGGAGGATCGAGCCGGGGACGCTGGCCTTGACCTCTGTGCCGGCGCCGGCGGAGGCACCGCCTGCTGCAGGGGCGGCCTTGATGCCGTCCTCGACCTTGAAGGCGATCTCCTTGCCGTTGACTACGGCCTTGTCGCCCTTGAGCTCGATGCCGTAGGCCTTGCCGTTGACCGTGACGGTGCAGGGGCCGGTCGCGGCCGCCTTGGGGGCGACGTCCTTGTTGAAGCGGCAGCCCATGGGGGCCTTGGCCGGATCCTTGAGGAAGAGGATGCCCTTCTCCTTGCATGCGGCGGCGATGAAGACGTTTTCGTCCGTGATCGGAAGTCCGGCGTCCTTGAGCATCTTCTCGGCGGCGGCGCGGCCCTTGGCCGGGTCGGCGTTGTTGATCTCGAGGACGGTCTTGGTCGTCGGCTCCTTGTTGAGGAAGGCGGAGGCGAGCTTGACGATCTCGGGGTCGGGGGCGACCGGCGTCTTGCCGAAGTATCCGCAGACCATCTGGGCGTAGCCGGGGGAGAACTTCTTGAACTTCCCGAACATGACGTTCTGGATCGCCTGCTGGGCGTAGAACTGCGAGACGGGCGTGACGGACGTGCCGAAGCCGCCGAGGCGCACGCAGTCGTACATCTCGGCGATCATGTCGTCGTACTTGTCCATCATGTTGTTGTCGCGGAGCATCTGCGTGTTGGCGGTGAGGGCGCCGCCGGGCATCGGGCTCCAGATGATGGCGGGCGAGACGTTCATCGCCTCCGGCGGGAGGAAGTAGTCCTTCATGCAGTCCTTGAAGACCGCCTCAGCCTTGCGGATCTTCTCGATGTCCACGTCGAGCGCGAAGTCGTCGTCGCCGTCGAGGGCGTGCCAGAGCGTGATGATGTCGGGCTGGCAGGTGCCGCCGGACATGGGCGCCATGGAGAGGTCGAGGCCGTCGGCGCCGCCGCGCAGGGCGGCGAGGTAGCACACGATGCCGTTGCCGGCCGTCTCATGGGAATGGAACTGGATATGGATCTTCTCGCCGAGGAGCTTGCGCGCGAGCTGCATGGTCTTGAAGACAGTGGCCGGCGTAGAGGTGCCGGAGGCGTCCTTGAAGCAGACGCGGTCGAACGGGATGCCGGCGTCGATGATGCGTTTCAGGCGGCCCGCGTAGAACTCGGGGGTGTGAGTACCCTGGTTGTCGATGCCGGGGGGCAGGCCCATCATGGTGACGACGACCTCGTGGTTGAGGCCGGCGTCGTGGATGCACTGGCCGGACCACTTGAGGTTGTCGACGTCGTTGAGGGCGTCGAAGTTGCGGATCGAGGACATGCCGTGCTTCTTGAACATGTCGGCATGGAGCTTGATCATGTCCGAGGGCTGCGACTCGAGGCCGACGACGTTCACGCCGCGCGAGAGCGTCTGGAGGTCAGCCTCCGGCGCCGCCTTGCGGAACTTGTCCATGACATCGAAGGCGTCCTCCTGGCAATAGAAGTAGCACGATTGGAAGCGGGCGCCGCCGCCGGCCTCGAACCACCGGATGCCGGCGTCGTACGCGGCCTCCACGGCGGGGAGGAAGTCCTTGGATAGAACGCGGGCGCCGATGACGGACTGGAAGCCGTCGCGGAACGCCGTGCACATGAACTTGATGTTTTTCTTTGCCATGGTGTGATCCTGAGTTGGAAAGTTGAGAAGTCGGGAAGTTGGGAAGTTGCGGGGGGGGGCGGCGGGGGTGTCCGCGACAGGGCGCGGACGACAACACTCATATCAACATTGCAATCTGTTATCTATTACTTGTTATCTGTTATCTGTTTTCTATTACTTGTTATCTGTTATCTGTTATCTGTTATCTATTATCTATTATCTGCTATCTGCTATCTGCCTCGCCAGCGGCTACGCGCACTAACGGCTACGCGCCACGGCTATGGCGATCGCTATCGCCTCGTCGTCGTTGGAGGCGGCCTTGGGCGCCGGCTTTTTCTTGGGCGCCTCGTCGGGGAGGATGTGGTTGAAGCGCGGGATGATCTTGGCGGACAGCGTCGTGACGGCCACGAGCACCGCCAGGAAGAAATACACGATCCCCATGCCGGAGATGAGAAGCACGACGCCTTGCTTGATAAGTTCAGTTCTGTCCATTTGCAGAAAACCCTTCCGTGAGTAATCATCTAGGATTGTACCAAACCTGGGCGTGAAAGTCACGCCCAGGCGGTACTTCGGCTATAGATCCTCCCACGGGCCGTGCTCGAATGGGAACCAGGTGCGGTAGAAGTTGCCGCGACGCCATTCGTTGCCGGCGGAGGCGTAGTCGCAGAAGAAGACCGTCGATTCCAGGCGTCCCTCGGGGTTGGCGTGGTGCTGGCCGATGGGGAGGGCGGCCGACCACGCCATCCAGATGTCGTCGGACGGCGCTCGGACTTCGGCGAACGAGGCGACCTCCTGCCCGTCCTGAAGCGTCCACATGCGGAAAGGCTCCATCATGTCGCCGTCCGCGAAGCGGCTGTCGCGAGCCAAAAGGACGGGACCGCGGGTGAAGGCGACATGACCTTTCGCGACATGCGCCACGACGGGCATGGCGAAATCCATCTCGACAATGTCGCCTAGCCGCCAGTCGCGCTCGATTGTGAAGTATCCTGCCGCATCGCCGGAGCCTGGAAGCTCCTTGCCGTTCAGGCGGAACGTCGCCTTGCGGCACCAGCCAGGGACGCGGAAGCGGGTGGCGAGGCGCCCCTCGAAGTGGCTCACGATGCGGACGAAGCCGCTGCGCGGGTAAAGTGAGTACATGTCGAAGGCCGCCATGCGTCCGTCGGGCAGCGCGGCTTTGACGAGGGCGGAGGCGTAGAAGTCGAAGACGACCCCTTCGCCGTCCGCGCGGAAGAGCTTCTTCAGGAAGCAGAGGAAGCCGCGCGGACCGTTGGCGTTGCAGCAGTCTATGTGCATGAAGCAGTGGTGCTGGCCATGGAAGCGCGATCCAGAGAGCGGGGTATAGCCGGCGAACTCCGAGCCATCGGGTTTGAGCGCGCCGAGATAGGCGTTGTAGAAGGTGCGCTCGATGCAGTCGGCCCACATCGGATCGCCAGTCACGACGAGGAGCTTTTCGCAAAGGCGCATCCAGGTCGTGGTCACGCACGTCTCCTGGAGGTGGACGTACGGGATATGCTGCTTGTGGGCGCCGTGGAACCAGGCTTCGCTAGAAGCGCATCCGCCGGCAAGGTTGACCTCCTCGCAAGCGATGTCCTTTGCCGCGGCGATGGCGGCGTCGAGAAGTTCGCGGCGTCCGGTCTCCTCCCAGAGCTCGACGAGGCCCTGGTAGCAGCTCATCATCTCGTACGCCTTCCAGCGGTTGTTCTTGCCGACGTAGCCGCCGTCCTTCTCCGGGGTGTTGCCGTGTCCGTTGCGGTCGGCGACCGAGATGCCGCGCAGGGCGAGGTCGATGAGGCGGGGACCGGATTCGGGCTTCTCCATGCCGTCCGCGATGAAGAGGGCGAAGTCGAGGTAGCACTTGTCGCCGGTGCGGCGGTACAGCCAGACGACCGGCTCCAGGATCGACGAGCTGGCGTAGCCGGTCCAGTTACCGGTCTGCCATAGTTCGACTCCGCGCCGCCCGTTTGGACCGATTTCGGCGATGACGTAGTCGCAAAGCCGACGGCATGCCGCGAGGGCCTCGTCCGCGCGGGAGTCGCGCCCCTCGGCGCGGGCGAGATCGTGGTAATGCAGAAGGCCGAGCATCGTGTACTTCATGCCCCAGACATCCCAGCCTTCGCAGCAGCGGAGCTCGTCGGGATAGTTGCCTATGTAGCCGCACTCCTCCTGGGACGCGATGATGCGGTCGATACCGCGCTCGATCGAGGCGCGCAGCGTGGCGTTCTCGTGGTAGCGGAGGTATGGCACGGCGGAATGCATCCACTTGCCCCAGAACTCCGTCTGCCACCACTGTTTCGTCTCGGTCTTCTCCATGAATGGCGCCGTGATGTAGTCGGCGTCCATCGCGGCGACGTGGTGCGCGATCATGGAGTCGAGGGTTTCGCCAAGGCGCCCCTTCAGCGTCACATCGCCGATGTTGTCGAGCACGCCGCGATTAGTCGCCAGCTCCGCCTTGTCATTGGTCATAGGTTCCTATCCTTTTCAAGGGCACATTTTCATGCGGTCGAGCCAGTAGGCGAGCACGGGGCCTTCCGGCATCGTCTTCTCCGCCATGCGGGCGATATCCTCGACCTGGGAGACGTTCGCCATTGCCTCGGCGAGCGTGATGGCGTCCGCGACGCCGCGGAGCGTCCCGGCGTATTCCGGAAAGGCCAGAAGCGCCTCGTCTCCGCCGGAGCGCAGGACGAGGATGTCGCGGAACCAATCCTGCATCGTCTGGAATAGAAGCGAACGGTATTCGCGATAGCGTGCGCTGGCGCGTGCGTCGAGTTCGTCGTCGTCCACCTCGACGCCCTGCGCATCCTTCGCCTCCTCCCTCGTCTCGGCGTCGGCCGCGTCCTTCATGGCGGCCATGACGGCGCATAGCTTCGCCGACATGGTGGAGGCCGCGAGCGGCCCGGAGTGCCTGGCGGAGGCCAATGTGGCAAGCACCTGGCCGCGATATGGCTCGGGTAGGCATGGCCTGGCCCCGGCGACGTCGATGCGCTGGCAGCGCGACCGGATCGTCGGCAGGAGCTGTTGCGGAGCGTCCGTCACGAGGAGGATCAGCGTCTTCCGCGGCGGCTCCTCGAGGATCTTCAGGAAGGCGTTGGCGGCGGCCTCGTTCATTCTGTCGGCCGAGACGATGATCGCCACCTTCCAGCCGCCTGCGAACGAGGTCCCGGAGAGCCATTCGAGGAGATATGGCGGTGGGACCTTGTTGTCGCCCCGCCCCTCGCGCATCTGGTCCACAGAGATGATGCGCGATTTCTTCATGGGCTCGACGACTAGCATGTCGCACCAAGTCCGCGCCGCCACCTGGTTGCACGTCTCGCATTTCCCGCAGGGTTCCCCGCCGCCCTCGCCGCATGCGACCATCATGGTCGCATGGATGGCGAGGTCCATTGCCTCGCCTCGCGGCGGTCCGGCCAGAAGATAGGCGTGGGCAAGGCGCCCTGTTGCGAAGGCGTGGGAGAGAAGTGCTTTCGCGTCGTCAAGCAGCATGAGTGGCCTACCTGTTGCGGCGGATCAGGACGAAGGCCAGGACGAGGCATACGACCGAGGGGATCCAGATCAGGATGTGCGGGTGGAACTCCGGTTTCTTCGCCACGCTCTTGGCGAGGATCAGGAACGCGTAGTAGAGGATCATGATGCCAAGGCTTATCGCGGCGCCGATGTTCGATTCGCGCCGGCTCGTGCGCATGCCCAGGGGGATGCCTATGAGCAGGAAAACCATCGGGGCGACGCCAAGCGCGAAGCGGCGGTTGAGCTCCGTGCGCATCTCCGATATCTTCCGCTCCTTCTCCTTCTGCGATTTGACGGCGTTCGCGAGGCGGGTCTCGTAGGAGGATGTGGTCGAAAGCCTGTCTTCCGTCTCCTGCGCGGCCTGCGCCACCGACGCCATGGCGTTGGAGTACGCAGGATCGTCCATCATGGCGGCAGGCTCGAAGCCGGCGGCGGCGAGGCGGTTCGATATCGCCTCGGCCTGCCCATGCATTTCCGCCAGCACCCCCCTGAGGCGTTCAAGGTCCGCGTGGGAATCGGCTATCTGCGCACGGCGTCCGTCAAGGCCGGCCACGATCTCGGCCACTTCGTCGGAGGTGCTCGCTATGGACGCGCTGAGCTCGCCGTTCAGGAAGCCGCCGACGCGCGGCTTGTACTGCGCCGGCGCGATCACGCCCTTGATGGTGTGGACGAGGCGCTCGGCCGTGGCTGCGCCGGGCTGCGTGGCCGAGAACGGGTCTATGCGCACGGAGCGCATGTCCAGCGTGATGTCGGGTTCGGCGATGGTGACCAGAGCCGATTCCGCCCTTATCTCGCGGATGAAGTTCGGGTCGGAGCGGTCGTATATGAGCACGTCGTAGAGGGTGTCGCCCTCCTTGCGGGCGAAGCGAACCGTCATGCCGGGGAACTCGTCGATGAAGCGGCCTGGCTCAAGGAGCTTGACGGCGCTCATGCCCCTTGCGCTAGTGGCGATCAGATGACGCGCGAGGTATCCGCGCGGCGCGACGAACGAGTTGACGAATATCGACACGGCCGCAAGCGCGACCCCGAATGCCGCAAGCGGCGCCACCACCGTCCAGAGGTTGATACCGCACGCCCTCATAGCGCTTGTCTCGCCATCGGAGGACAGCCGTCCGAAGACGAGCAGTGCGCTCACCAGCACGGACAGCGGTATCGTGAACGAGAACGATTCCGGTACGCTTACGAAGAGGAAGTTGAGAATAAGCCCTGGCGCGAGTCCCTTGATGACGAGTTGCGTCGCCTTTACCAGGAGGCCGATGGAGAGCACGAACGTCAGGACAACCATGCCCAGCATGAAGGCCGAGACATAGCTTGAGAGGACGTATCGCTGGAGAATCTTCATCAGATAGGAGATAGTGGATAGTGGATAGTGGATAGTGGATAGTGAATAGTGGATAGTGGATAGTGAATAGTGAATAGTGGAAAGTGGATAGTGGATAGTGGAAAGTGGATGGCCCAATGAGGAGGGCGTTGTATCTTTTATCTGTTATCTATGTGGCAGCGCCCGCCCTTTTCGGGGCGGGCGCTTGCCTACGCTATCGGAGCTTCTTCAGCGTGTCGGACACGTCGGTGTCCGTGACGCCCTTGACATAGACCTCGACGCGGCGGTTCAGCGGGGTGCCGTTCACAAGGTCGGGCTCGTACTGCGGGCGGTCGAAGCCATAGCCGACGGCGCGGAGACGGGACTCGGCGACGCCCTTGGCGGAGATGTAGCTGCGGACGGCCTTGGCGCGGCGCTCGGAGAGGTCGAGGTTGTGGCGCCTCTTCGAACGCGAGGTGCGGTCGGCGTGGCCTTCGATGACGGCGGTGGCCGTCGGATGGCGGAGGAGGATTGCCGCGACCTTGTCGAGATCCGGGTAGTCCTTCGGGTTGATGATGGCCTTGTCGTAATCGAAGAGGAGGTGGAGCTCGAAGCGGAGGAAGTCGTCGTTGCCGTTGCGCGGATCGGTTCCGTCCTCAAGGACCTCGTGGCCGTCGCGGACGCCGCCCTTGTCGGTATCCGGGTCGAGCGGGTCGGTGCGGTACTTGCGGACCTCGTCGCCGTCGGTGAGAAGGTCGTAGTCGGAGTCGGGGTTCAGCGGATCGGTCTTGTAGGTGAGGACCTCCTCGCCGTCCTTGAGGCCGTCGCCATCGGTGTCGGGGTTGAGCGGGTCGGTGCCGATGCGGAGCTCATACTCGTCGCTGAGGCCGTCGCCGTCGGAATCGACTGGGCCGTCGGTCACGAGGATGGCCGGCTCCTGGCGGGCGCCCCAGTGCCAGACGATGCCGACGTCGATGATCGAGTTGAACTCGGTGTTGTCCGACGTGAGGAGCATGCGCCAGTCGCCGCGCAGCGACCACTCGTCGGTGAGGCCGTACATGAGGCCCGCGCCGGCGCGGAAGACGAACTCGCTCTTGCCGTCCTCAACGACGTCCTTGCCGTAGATGTTGAGGCCGATGCCGCCCGCGAGGTACGGATCGAGGCGCTCCCAGCGCGTGAAGTGGAAGAGGAGGTCGGCGTATGCTTCAAGCATCCAGGTGTCGCCGAAGTCATGGTCCTTGCCGCGCGAGTGGGACGTCGGAGCGGGGATTGTGTGCCAGGTGCCGTCAGGCCCCTTGCGGTTGAGGTTCTTGTCGAACTGCTCGTCGAGTTTCGGCGCGAAGAGGAGGCCGCCTTCGAGGCTCCACCACTCGTTCAGATCGTAGCCAAGCCGGAAGTCGATCTCGAGGCCGTCCTTGAGCGGCTGGTCGCCTTCGGTCACATAGAAGCCGATGCCGGGGCTGAAGTACCAGCGCGCATAGTCCTCCGCCTCCTCGGCGAAAGCCGTGGCGGCTCCGATGCCTGCGATCGCGGCAAGCGCGATGGCGATTTTCTTCGTTGTCTGGGTGAGGTTCATTTCCGCTCCGTTTCCGTGGGGGTGGGTGTTGGTTTAAGCCTTGAACTTGAGAATGCCGAGAAGCGCGAAGACCATCGTGAAGATGGCGACGGTCTCTACGATGCCGATCGCGACGAGGTAGTTGGTGAAGCCCTTGCCCGTCTCGCCCTGCGCGTCGGCGGCGGCCGCGGCGCAACGGCCCTGCATGATCGCGGAGGCGCCGATGCCGAGTCCGGCGAAGAGGCCTATGACCAGGCATGGGATGCCGGATGACGGGGACATGCGCACGTCGTCGCCGAACATGAGGAACATGAGGATCATTCCGTACAGCGTCTGGGTGAACGGCGCGCCGACGAACGAAAGCAGCGTGAACGGCGCGGGCTTGCCCTGCGCGTAGCACTTCTTCCAGGCCCCGACGGCGGCTCCGCCGGCGACACCCGTGCCTATGGCCGAGCCAAGCGCGCTCAAGCCCAGCGTGACTATTCCGCCCGCGACCGCGAGCCCCTGGCTCAATGCAGGATCCATTGCCATATACCCAATCCTTTTATCGTAGATGATGCGCGCATGCCAGCGCATGTCCAAGATGATACACTTTCCGCGCCGGGGTTATCAAGGAAAAGCTGGCGATTCCAAAAAAGGCGCAAGAAGCCGGGATTGTGAGATAATCGTCCCTGTACGCAATGCGACGGGGAAGGCCGTACGCGAACAACAAAAGGAGCGTTCAATGAACAGGAGCATGATCATAGTCTCGATGGCGATGGCCGCCGGCGTCGCCCTTGCGCAGACGATGCCTCGTCTGGCCCAAGGCAAGACGCCTGTCCTGGAGATGTCGTTCGGCATAGGCGTGATGGGCCTCGACGAGAAGCGCACGGGCCTCGACGAAAACGGGCTCGGATGCAACTTCGGTATGCGGCTGGGGTCGGACAAGGTGCCGGTCGGCGTCGAGGGGAGAATGTACGCGGCGTCGTTCGATCTCGACGACGACGAACATGACGATGACAAGGGCGAACGCTTCCGCCGCTACGACAGGGAGTACGAGATCGCCGGCGGAGACCTGTCGGTCCTGGTGAACATCGACCGCTCTGGTCCGATCAACCCGTATATCGGCGCTGGCGTGTTCTTCGAGTCCGTGTCGTACGAGGTGTACGAGGACCACGGCCACCACCGCCACCAGCATACGGAGTGGGATGACGACGGCGCTACCTACATCGTCCGCGCGGGCCTGGATCTGAGGTCCGACGCCCTGTACGGCCGTTTCGACGCCGGCTACATCGGCGAGGTGTACGACTCGGACGACGGTGGCCAGTTCCTGCTCTCGGGCGATATCGGCATCTATATCATAGACATCCTCCGCATCGACGTCTTCGGGCATTACTTCACCGAATACAAGAGCTACTACGCCGGCATCGGCGTGACGCTGGCGATGTAGTCCGGGCGGAGGGCGCCTTGTCCGCGAACGGGACATTCGAGATCGTGGCCACGGATGGTGAGGCCCGTCGTGGCCGCCTCACGACCGCTCATGGCGTGGTCGAAACCCCCGTTTTCATGCCTGTCGGCACGCAGGCGACGGTCAAGACGCTCGAGCCCAGGGACCTGGAGGGGCTTGGCGCCTCGATCATCCTTTCAAACACCTACCACCTCCTTGTGCGGCCCGGACCGGAAATCATCGAGACCTGTGGCGGACTCCACCGCTTCATGGGGTGGAATGGTCCGATACTCACGGACAGCGGCGGCTTCCAGGTCTTCAGCCTCGCCAAGCTCCGCAAGATGACGGACGACGGCGTGGCGTTCAACTCCCATGTCGATGGCCGCCGCCTTTTCCTAGGGCCGAAGGAGTCGATGGGGATGCAGCGAGTCCTGGGGTCGGACGTGGCGATGTGCTTCGACGAATGCCCGCCGTACCCGTGCGACCCGCGCTACGCCCGGCGATCCGTCGAGCGCACGCTCCAATGGGCGCGAAGATGCCGCGAGGAGCCTCGCGCCGAAGGCCAGCTCGTCTTCGGCATAGACCAGGGCGGGGATGACGCCGAGCTCCGCGCGTACTGCGCGCGCGAGCTTGCCGCGATGGACTTCGACGGGTACGCCGTAGGCGGCGTTTCGGTCGGCGAGCCGGAGGACGTGCTTGTCCGCGAGATGGAATACGGCGTCGCCGCACTGCCGCGCGAAAAGCCCCGCTACGTGATGGGGCTTGGCGACCTCTGGCAGATATGCGAGGGCGTCGAGCGCGGCGTCGACATGTTCGACTGCGTGATGCCGACTCGCCACGCGCGCAACGGCACGGCCTTCACGCGTGACGGGCCTTACCCTGTCAAGGCCGGCGAGTACAAGGCCGACGACCGACCCATCGACCCGTCATGCGAATGCTACGCATGCCGCAACTTCCCGCGGGCGTACATACGCCACCTGCTCAACGTCGGCGAAATCCTCGGTGTGAGGCTGCTGACCATCCACAACATCCACACATACCTCTCCTTCATGAAGGAGATGCGTGAGGCCATAGCCGCAGGATCCTTTGCGGCGTGGAAGGCGGAACAGCGCAGACGGCTGCGCGCCTGATCTTTGCGTCTCCGCGTTGAAAACGCTGGATCAGCCAAGGGTGGCGCTGCGCGCCTAGGTTATCTAAGCCCGGCGATGAACTCGCCCATCTCGCCCGGCGTCGCGCCCTCGAAGCACATGCGGTGCCAGATCTCGAGGTTGATGAGTATCCAGAGGCGGAAGTTGTGGTCGGCCTTGCCGCCGATGTGCTCTTCGACGAGGCGGTCGATCTCCTCCTTGCGGAAGAGACCGAGATCGACGAAGCGCGACTGGGCGAACAGGTTGCGCTGGAACTGCGCGAGGTCGCCGCGCAGCCACTTGGCGATCGGGAAGCCGAAGCCCTGCTTCGGGCGGTCGACGAGGTCGGCGCCCATGTAGCGCTTGGCGACGTTGCGCAGGATGTACTTCAGGCCGCGGCCGGTTCCGCGCAGCTTGATGGAGCAGGGGAGCGACGCCGCGAACTCCGTGACCTTGTAGTCGATGAGCGGCGGACGGACCTCGATGGAGTGCGCCATAGACATCCTGTCCGTGATCGCCAGGAGCTGGTCGGGGATGCGCGTCTCCAGGTCGGTGTAGAGCATCTTGTCGAGATACTCGGACGCCGTGCCGTCGTCGAAGAACTTCAGTATCTGGCCGACCGAATCGGTGTCCGCTATCTGGCGGACGGCGCGATCGGTGAAGAGCGCCTCCTTCTGCTCCTGCGTGAAGCGCAGGACCGACATAGAGCGGGCGTAGGTCTCGCCCGGCGTGCGCGAGTGCGCGCCCACGTCGCTCAGCCAGCGCAGCTTGCCGGCGAGGCTCTTGTAGCCGAAGGACTCGGGGATGAGGCCTATCACGGGCGCGAGGACGCCGCGGCGCAGGAAGCCGGGGATGAGCCCGTACATGCGGGCGAGCTTCTGCCCGGCGAAGCGGTCGTAGCCGGCGAAGTTCTCGTCGCCTCCGTCGCCTGAGAGGACGACCTTGTCGTACTTGGCCGCGAGTCGCGAGACGAGATATACGCCCACGCCGAACGGGTCCGCCGGCTCGTCCATGTGGAAGATCATCTCCGGGAGCATCTCCACGAGGTTCGCCTCGACGGTCTCCGTCCGCCAGTCGAGGTTGTACTGCGTGGCGATCTTCTCGGCCCACGGCAGCTCGTTGATCTGGTCGTTGACGCCGATGGAGAAGGTGTTGAACTTCCTGCCGGTGATCTTCGCCGTCATCGCCGTGATGAGCGAGGAGTCGATGCCGCCGGAGAGGAAGGTGCCGACGGGGACGTCGGATAGGAGGTGCATCTCGATCGTCTCAAGGAGGAGCTTTTCGAGATCGTCCGTGAGGGTCTTCTCGTCGCCCTCGCGCTTGTCCTTGAAGGTGTCGAGCCGCCAGTAGCGTTCCGTGCGGACCTTGCCATGCTCCCAGACGGCGTATGTCGCGGCCGGAAGCTTGCGAACGCCCCTGAAGAGCGAACGGTCGTCCGGAAGGTAGCGCAGCGACATGTAGTGCCAGAGCGCCTCGAGGTCGATTTCGCGTCCGAGGATCCCGGAGGCAAGGACGGACTTGGGTTCGGATGCGAATGCGATGTCGGCGCCTCGCGTCGCGAAGAAGACGGGCTTCTGCCCCATGTGGTCGCGGGCGAGGAGAAGGCGGCGGTTGGTCTTGTCCCAGATCGCCGCGCCGAACATGCCGCGAAGGCGCGCGAAGCACTTCTCGCCTACCTCCTCGTAGAGGTGGAGGATCGTCTCGACGTCCGTGCTGGTGCGGAAGACATGGCCCTTCGCCTCGAGTTCCCGGCGCAGGTCTGGGCTGTTGTATATTTCGCCGTTGCAGACGAGGAGGATGTCGCCCTTCTCGTTGGCGATGGGCTGGTGGCCGTCCGATACGCCGTTGATGCTGAGCCGCCTTTGGCCGAGCGATATGAGGTCGTCGGAGTAGAACCCCTCGTCATCCGGGCCGCGATACGACATGAGGCGGGTCATCGCCTCGATATGCTCTTCATGTCCCTGCCCGATGAAACCGGCAATCCCGCACATCCAGAATGTCTCCTGTGTAGAAGGCGCGTCCGCCGCGCCATGTTCATAGAATAATACCATGGAATGGCCGCCGCTGCGCGGCATGGCCAGCGGGATAGTTGGGTAGTTGGGTGGTTGGGTGGTTGGAGGTGCGGCATCCTGCCGCGCACACTACTGCGCATGTCCCGCCAGTCCCGCACGTCTCGCACGTCATGCGCTTTATGACTTGCGGGACGTGAGGGACATGCGGGACGTGCGACTGGGCGCTTCGCGCTCTAGCGCGACCGCAGCGCCAAAATCCCGCCGTGACATCCCGTCGCAGGCCATTACTGCTCGCTCCGCGAGCGACGATGGTGGACGATTGTCCTGCGCGGCGACGCGGAGGCGTCCGTCATTTCGCCGCCCGGATCGCCGCTCGCGGCGCCGGCGAAATGCACGGCCGCAACTCCCCGCGACGCCGCGCGTCACATGACGACTCATTTCCCATGCGGACGCGAAGGTGGCGGAGGAACAAGGGCTTGCGGAAGGCGGGCGTCGCAACGCGACGATCCGGCCCGCCAGACGAAGCCCGCTTCCGCCACCTTCGCGCAAGAGATCGCCCACTATCGTCGCGCCAAAGGCGCAGTTAAACCCGCTGGCATTCCGCTCTCGCCCCAAGTGTGCAAGTTTGCAAGTGTGCAAGCAGCCAGCATCCAACAACCAGTGCCAGTATCAGTTTCATTGGTGCTGGTGCTGACATTGTGTATTGGGTATTTGCACACTTTCACTACTGGCAGAATTCCATGCTCATCGGGTATGGCCAAAACACCTTCGCCTCTCTATGCGGCATGAGGTTGGCGAAATACTCCATCGACAGCAGATTCGTCAAGGACTCGCAGACGCTCTCGGTCAACGGCGCGGTCCGCGCCACGCGCACGGTAAACTCCGAGTACGACACGGGGCTCAACCTCTACCTCTTCGCCTGCAACAAGGACGGCTCGCCCGACTACTACACCAAGGGGCGCATCTACTCGCTCAGGATATGGGACCTCGCCGATGGCGAGCGCGACAGCCTCCTGCGCGACTTCCGTCCCTGCCTCGACGGCAATGGCGTCCCGTGCCTCTACGACGCCGTCACGGACGGCTACTTCTACGACGCGCGATCCGGGACATTCGCCTACAAGACGTTAGATCCGCCCCAGGCCGCGACCGTCGATCACTACGTCGAGTACATCCAGAGCGACGGCACGCAGTTCATAGACACCGGCATAATCCCCATGCACGGCATGAAGTCGTCGCTTAGGATGAGCTTCGTCCAGGTGCCGGCAGACGGCGGCATCCTCTGCCTCCGCGAAAACGGCCACAGATTCTACCTTGCGCACTATTACCCGGGCAACAAAGGCTTTTTCTACGCCAACAGCGGCACCGCGAACATCCCCGCCAACGACCATCTGGCGACTGCGGGAACCATTTACACGATACAGACCGACGTCTTCCGCAACGTGCGCAACTTCAATGTGAACGGCGAGGAAGTCGGGCCAAGATATGATGGCGACAAAACCGACACCGCGATGCTGACGAAGACGTTGTACCTGTTCGGACTCCACGACGACGACACGTTCAGATACCCATCCAGCATGAAGCTCTACGAATGCACGATCTGGGCCTCCCCGCTGAACCTCAGGAGCGACGGCGAACTCGTCATGCTTGCCGACTACCATCCCTGCGTCGATACCGACGGCGTGGCGGGGCTCTACGACACCGTCTCCGGGCGTATTCTCTACAATAGCCGAAGCACCGGCAACGCCTTCGTCGCTGGACCTTCGCTTTCAACTGCGGCGCGCGTCATCGCCTCGAACGGCACGGAGTTCGAGGGCACCGCGTCGCCGGCATACGGCACCGACGACACCGTGGCGCAGGGAAACGTGACGACCTACACCTGCACCCGTTTCGTCACCAACGAGGTCGGGACGCTCTTCGAGTGCGTCGGCTACACGACCGCGACGAGCGAGGACGGCAGCTTCTGGAGCGCCGAGAGCGCGCTCGTCGGAAGCCGCAGCGCCACGCTGGAATATCCGGGCGGCTGGTGGCGGCTCACGTGGAACTGGCAGCGCGCCGGCTTCCACATTTCCACGATCACGCCGGAAGGGGCAACGGTGTCCGTCGCCTCGCAGGAAACCGACTATCCCGAAGGCTACTACGTTGACAACGAGAGCGTCGTCTTCACGGCCAGCGAAACGGACGGGGACGGCAACACATTCGCGGGCTGGACCGGCGACATCCCCTCTGGCGTCTTCGACGCGCGGCGATCCATCCCGATTGTCGCGAACGCCGATAAGACCATAACGGCCCTCTACCGCCACGAATGGAGAATCGAGTCAATCTCCGGAAGCGTCACGAACATCACGGACGGAATCTGGACTGTCGAGGTCGAGAACGGCGTCGTCGGCAGGATATCCGAAGGCTACGGCCCGCTCGACTTTACGAACGTCGAGCGCGACCTCGGCTTCAAGATCACCTCGTTCAAGTCGTGGATGCCCAACACCTCCCATCTCGGCCCAAAGAACATCACGGCGATCATCGCCCCGGACGCCACGAGCGTCGAGGCCCTTACCTTCGTCGACTGCAAATATCTCGAGCGCGCCGTCCTCTCGCCCGCGCTGAACCACCTCGGTCGCAGCGCCTTCTACCGCTGCACCGCGCTAACATCGATTTCGCCATCGCTGTCGCAGTACTTCTCCCAGGCGGTGAACATGACGACCAACGACATCTTCGTCTTCCGCTATTGCGGGAATCTCGCCGAGGACATCGTCGTCGAGCGGCGGAAAAGCGCAGGACCGCTCGTCCTCCCCGACTCGTACTTTGAGCAAGCCGGCATCATCTCGGTTGACTTCTCCAAATGCCGCGGGAGGGTCGATCTGAGGACATTCGATTATGGCGGCATGGGAGGAGACTATTTGGGCACTTTCCGGCGCTGCGCCAACATGAGGACAATGACGCTCAACCCGAATCTGGTGGAGATCCCGCGCGGGATGTGCTGGGGGCATGAGCGCCTCACCGACCTCTACATCACCGGGCGCCTTCCCGCGCCCGAGGACATCGGCGGGTTCTACTCATTCGAGTTCCACAAGCTCAGGATCCACGTCTCGAAGACGCTCAACCCGAACGTCGTGGCCGACCTCCAGCTGCGCGAGCCGACGGAAGCCGAGATGGCCCTTGCGACATTCCCGCGCGAGGCATACGAGGCCGGAAAGCTGCTTGGCGTGTGGGACCAGCCGACCGCCGGTTGGGGTGAGCTTGAATCCGACGGCAAGTTCCGCCAGATGTGGGTCCTCGACTGGACTCCGCCCTCCGAAACCGCGACATACCTCCTGGTGAGGTAGGTGACAGCGCAGGCGCCGCCTGCGGTGTGAGGCATACAGCGGGCAAGATGCACGCGCTGCTGGTTTCGCCGGGATATCGGGTTATCGGGCTAGCCCGTGACAGTTTAAGGTTTCGGCTGACACGAGGGCGGAAACCTTGTACAATCCACAGATGACACAGGAAGCGACATCATGAAGAAACCGATCTCGATCATCATCGTCGGCGCGGGAGGGCGCGGCTTCACCTACGCCAACCTCGCCAAGAACATCCCGGACCTGTGCAAGGTCACCGGCGTAGCGGAGCCGCGCGACTTCTATCGCGAGAAGATGGTGGCCGAGCACGGCATCGCGCCGGACAAGGTCTTCCGCACATGGCAGGAGCTCGCGAAGAAGCCGCGCCTCGCCGACGCGGTGGCCATCTGCACCCAGGACGCCATGCACGAGGATTGCGCCCTCGCCTTCGCAAAGCTCGGCTACCACATCCTCCTTGAAAAGCCCATGGCCCCGACGGCCGCCGCATGCCGCCGCATCGTAGCCGCCGCGAAGAAGAGCGGCAAGCTCTTCTCCGTCTGCCACGTCATGCGCTACACGAACTACACGCAGCGCGTCAAGAAGCTGATCGAGAAGGGCGCCGTCGGCGACATCGTCTCCGTCCAGCACTATGAGCCGGTCGGCTTCTGGCACCAGGCGCATTCCTTCGTGCGCGGCAACTGGCGCAACGAGAAGGAAAGCTCCTTCATGCTCCTCGCCAAGTCCTGCCACGACGTGGACTGGCTAAGCTACATCATCGGCAAGCCCTGCCTCCGCGTCTCGTCATTCGGCGGGCTCTACTACTTCAACAAGGCCCACCAGCCCAAGGGCGCGGCGGACCGCTGCATGGACTGCAAGCTCTCGAAGAAGTGCCCGTACTCCGCCAAGGAGTTCTACTTCTCAAAGCTCGCGGACAAGGGTAGCTGGGGATGGCCGCTCGACGTGGTCGATCCGACCTTCACGAAGAAGAACCTCGAGAAGGCGCTCCGCGAGGGGCCGTACGGTCGCTGCGTCTTCGCGTGCGACAACGACGTGGTGGACCACCAGGTCGTCAACTTCGAGTACGAGGGCGGTGTGACGGCGTCCTTCACGATGACCGCCTTCAACGAGGGCAACGGCCGCAAGACGCGCATCTTCGGGACGACGGGCTGCATCGAGACTGACGACAGCTCCGTCATCAGGGTCTTCGACTTCCTGACGCGCAAGTGGACGACGATCGACACTGCCGCGTCCGACGCCTCGATGGCCGGCGGCCACGGCGGCGGCGACGGCGGGATCTTCGACGCGTTCTGCCTGGCGGTCTCCAAAAACGACCCGAAGTACATCATCACCGGCCCGGACGCCACGCTCGAATCGCACATGACGACCTTCGCGGCCGAAAAGGCCCGCCTTACCGGCAAGGTCGTCGAGATGGCGAAGTTCAAAGGCTGAGAAGCATGCGCGACATCGTCGATGTCTGGCAGGCGGAGACCTCCAAGGTCGATGCCGCGACATTCAACCTATATCTGCGTGACGGCGACACGCGCGGGCTGAAGTCGCTGGAGCGCCTTGAAAAGGCGTTCGACAAGGTGCTGCGCGGAGCGCGCAGGACGAAGGTCGGCGACGTCCCCGCCGTGTGGAGCGTTTACAACATGGGGTTCGTGGTCAAGACGCGGGAGTCGCTCTTCTCCATCGATCTCGTGCATCGCCGCGCACAGGAACTCGCCCCGCTTCTGGACTTCGCCCTGATAACGCACAACCACGACGACCACTGGCGCGAGGACTTCTTCAATGCGATGGACGGCGCCGGCAAGACCGTCATCTCGAACTTCCTCGCCAACTACGGCGCCGCCGACTGGCGGAAGGGTGGTCCATGCTGGTACGCGGCCGGCGGCTATACCCGCGCGAAGAAGGTCTTCAAGATCCGCGACGTCGAGATACGCACTTCGCTCATAGACCACAACAACTATCTCGTCGATTTCACCACGGCCTTCGAGATCCGCGTCGGCGACTGGACGCTCTACCACACCGGCGACGGCGGTTCCGGGACCGAGGGCAAGCTCGAGACCGTCTGGGGGCGTCCCGACCTATGGCTATTCTTCCCCGGCTGCGGCATAAACGTCGCCGAGGTGGTGAGGCGCATCAGGCCAAAGCGTCTTGTCTTCGGTCACCTTTGGGAGCTCGCCCACGATACCGGGCGGTGCGAGGCGCAGCACATCCGCGGCGCTACGGAGGCGGCGCGTTCCGAAGGCGTCGAGCCGGCCCTCGCACTCTGGGGCTCCCGCGTCGAAGGCTAGACGGGAGGAGGATTCTCATGGACAAGATAAGAATGGGGCTAATCGGCTGCGGCAACATGATGCGGCAGCACCTTTCGGGCGTGGACCAGGTTAAGGCGGTAGAGTTCACCGCAGTGTGCGACGTCGTCCGCGAGAACGCGGAGAGGATGTCCGAGGTGCTGGGCGGGACCTTCGTCACGACCGACTGGCGCGAGATGGCGGACAAGGTAGATGCCGTCCTTGTCGCCCTGCCGCACGACCTCCACTTCGAGTGCGGCCTCTTCTTCGCCCGCCACGGGAAGCACGTGCTGATGGAGAAGCCCCTCTGCAACACCGAGGAGGAATGCCGGAGGCTTATCGCCGTCTGCAAGGAGGAGGGCGTCGTCCTCATGTGCGCCTATCCGGTGCCGCACTATCCGGGTGTCCGCAAGCTCTACGAGTTGGTCAAGTCGGGCGAATACGGCGCCGTGATGCAGATGTCGGTCTGGACGGAGCAGCTGACGCGCAAGGACGAGCTGCACTGGCTATCGACGGCGCGGATCGGCGGCGGCCAGTTCTTCAGCCACGGCTGCCACTACGTCGATCTCCTCCTGCGCTTCCTCGGGACGCCCGTACGGGGCTTCCACCTCGGCACGAACGCCGGGACGCCGTGGATGCTGCGCGAAGGCACGAGCGCGGTGGTTCTGCAGTTCGAGAGCGGTGCGCTCGCCTACCATGGCGCTACCTGGGGGGCGCGCGGCACACGCCTCGGCTGGGACATCCAGGTCCAGACCGAGAAGGGCATGCTCGAATACAGCACCACGCTCGACGGCGCAAGGATCTTCCTTTACGACCAGCTCGCCAACCACCGCCCCGGCGTGGAGGAGTCGTCGAAGCGCCAGGTCGTCTGGGAGCTGTCGAACGATGGCGGCAACGCCAAGTTCACGCACTTCGAGATCGACCACTTCGCCGACTGCGTGCTCAACGGCAAAAAGCCCGTCACGGACGGCGAGACCTCGCTGAAAAGCCTCCAGCTCATCTGGAAGCTCTACGAGGCCGAGCGCACGGGCATCGTCCCCGACCTGCGCGGGTTCGCGATCCCGGAGGCGGACTTGGCCAACTACTCCGAGTATGTCGCCAGTCTCGACAGGCGGTAGAGTGAGGCGAAAATGACGACCGCGATTCTGTTCATGGTGCTGACAGGCGTGATCTGGACGGCCGTCGGCGTGCTCTTCGGCAGGGCCCCGACGGAGAAGGACAGGCTGTGTACCTTCTTCGCCCTGAACGGGGCCATCTTCGTCACCTTCGTCTATCTGGCGCGTCCGCCTACGGCCGCGCCTGCGGCCGAGGTGCTGCGGCTTTCCGCGCTCATGGTTCCAAGCGCATTTCTTGAGGTCATGGCCTTCCTGCTCCTAAAGCTGGCCATGGACCGCGGCAGCCAGGGGATCGCGTGGTGCATCGCCCAAAGCGCCATGGTCATATCGTTCCTGGGGTCGATACTCTTCCTGGGGAATCCGTCGTCGCCATTGCAATGGCTGGGAATGGCGCTCATGCTCGGCAGCCTTGCCCTCTTCGGGATGGCAAAACAAGCCGACGGCAAGGCTGTAAACGACGCGACATTCTTCCGTCTCGTATTCGGCGCGTTCGCCATGGTCGGCGTAGGGCAGTTCCTCCGGCTGATACCGGGCTACGCGGGTTTCTCGCCGGAGACGCTGACATGGCGGCTGCCGCTCCAGGCGCCGGTCGGCATGGTCTTCTGGTCGGTGGTCTGCCTGTCGAAGGGCTTCTGGCGTCCGGGCGCCGTCTGGCGCCATTCGGTTCCGTACGGCATCGTCGTGGCGCTCGGGCAGGTCTGCTTCTACCTTGCGACGGACGCGGCGGACAAACTCCGCATAACGTCGGTCGTCATGCCCGTCTCGATCGGGACGTGCATACTCTTCTTCACGCTCTGGTGCCGCTTCTTCCGAGGCGAGCGCCTTTCGCGCGTCGGCTGGGTCGCCGTCGCGCTCAACGTCGCCGGCATAGCGCTGCTCTCGTCAAGGTAGCGGCCGGGGATATCGCCCTTGCCGTTGGTTTGCATGAAACCAAACAGTATGATACAGTATGGTTCCATGAAAGCGGGAAACAAGTGCGGCAATCCTTTTCGGTACGGATGCGTGGTAGAGGGTGGGTTCTATTGCCCGAGACCAAGGCTCGAAAAGCAGCTGTCAGGTTTCATTGAGGCCGGGCAGAATGTCGTCATACATGGCGAGAGGCGTATGGGGAAGACTTCCCTGATAAATGCCGTAGTCCATGGAATGCGCGGTTGGCGGATGCTTTATGTCGATATGCTTCACGTGATGACAGTCGGTGACATCTGCCGCAGGATTGTCTCGGCTGTGCGAAACATGGAAGGCAAGGCTTCGCTGTTCGAGAAGGCCTTGAGGCTTTTACCGAGACTGAGGCCTGTCATGAAGGTTGATCCCGCAACTGGCGAGGTCGGCTTTGGCCTGGACGCCCGCGCAGCGGAAGATCCCTACGCCGTGGAGGAAGTCCTTGATATGCTTGCAAAAGTGGCGGCAAAAGGGCGGACGGTTATTGTGTTCGACGAATTCCAGGACGTCGCCAATGTCGCGGAAGCGCAGACCGTGTTGGCTCTAATGCGTGGCCGAATCCAATTTCAGGGCGACATACCGTATGTTTTCACCGGTAGTGTAAGAAGCCGCATGATTGACCTATTTGACAATCCGGACAGCGCGTTCTACAAGTCGGCGCTCACCTTGTGCGTCGGGGAGATTGACCATGATGCGTTCTCGTCGTTTCTTCGCCGTCGTTTTGAGATCGGGAACCGGCGCATTTCAGAGGAGACCGTTGAGGCCATCATGTCCACGGTCGCGGACGTTCCAGGTGACGCACAGCAACTGTGCGAGGCCGTGTGGGGCGTGACGACGGAATCCGTCGAGCCGGAGGATGTCGATGCCGCGCTACAGGTCGTGTTCATGCGTGAAGGCGATAAATTCGAGAGCTTTTGCGAACGTCTTTCCCCAGTGCAGTTCAAACTGCTTCTGGCCATAGCCCGCAACGGGGGAAGGGAGATTCAATCGCGCCGATTTCTCGACGAAGCCGACATTGGCAACGCCGCCGCGGCCCGAAAAGCGGCGATGCGTCTCTGCGAATTGCGGCACATCTACTTCTTCCGTGGCGAATATCGGTTCGCCAGCATGTTTTTCAGGGCTTGGCTCCTGCGTCGCGGCTACTGACGCGCAAATCGGCAAATCCCGGCCCAAGCGAAGCGCCGAAATCCCGCCGCGACAACCCGGAATCCCCATATCCCGTTTCTCCGCGGGCAGGATGCCCGCGCTCCCAGGGGGTGCGCTGGCGCGTGGGGCAGGGCGCTTTGCCAAGGCGGCGCACTCGACGATATCGACTAACTCGACGGTTTCGACGAAGTCGAACAAACCGCCCTTTCGAAATCGTCGGCATCGTCGATATCGTCGACCGGGTCGCCGTAGCCGTGGGGAGTCTCCGGAGGTGCGGCATCCTGCCGCGCACACTACTGCGCATGTCCCGCCAGTCCCGCACGTCTCGCACGTCATGCGCTTTATGACTTGCGGGACGTGAAGGACATGCGGGACGTGCGTCTGGGCGCGTTGCCCCCACCGCCAGGGACTAGCCACTAGAACTAGCCACTAGAACTAGCCACTAGAACTACCGGCGCGGGCGGGCAGCCCGCGCCGGTTCGTCCTTGACGCCTGATATTTTTTTTTCTAGGATATTCGCGGAATAGGGGAAAAACCATGAAGACAACAACACGCCTTTCACTTTCCATTTTCAACTTTACACTCGCGGCGGCGCTCGCTGTCGCCGCGCTCGCGGCGCCGGCACACGCGACGACGATAGCCCCGTCGAACTACGAGCACTCTATGACGATCAGGCCGACGACGGGCAAGGTGACATCGACGCTCACAGGCTTCCCGCTGCTCGTGCGCCTCTCGACGGTGCGACAGCCTTGGTTCAACCCGCTTGAATGCGGCGCGAATGGCACGGACCTCCGCTTCGCCCTCGCGGACGGCACGCTCCTCGCCCACGAGATCGACACGTGGAGCGAATCGGGTGAGTCGGTCGTCTGGGTCAACCTCCCGACGCTCACCGCCTCCACCGAGATCAAGGCGTACTGGGGCGTGAAGGATTCTTCGCTCGCGCCGGCGGTGACGGCGAGCGACACCTGGTCCGACTACGTCGCCGTTTATCACCTCGGCGAAGGGGACCGGATCGCCTACGACTCCTCGGCAAACGGCTACAGCGCGACGAACGCCGCCGCAGTGTCGCTTGGGTCGAATCCCAGGGTGGGCGGCTGCGCCAACATCCACGACCTATATGTGACAGGCGTGACGAATCTCCTTGACACGAATGCCGCGAAGCCGCTTTCCAACAGGTCGAGCATCACCTTCTCCGCATGGGTGGCGATCGACAACTTCAATACCGGCAACAACACCTACGCCCAGAACGCGCGCGTCGAAATCGCAAGGAAATTCAACGGCGTTGCCGCAGACCGGCACAAGGGCGGTTTCAGCTGCCGGTATTTCGCCAACCTCAACTATCCTCCTAAAAACAACAACCCGCTTTTTGGCATTTTCCTAGATGACAGCACCGGGATTAGCAGCACGGTTGAAAACTGGAACACCCATAATGCTCCGCCAAGCGATGGAGCCTGGCTCTACCTGACCTGCACAATCAATGGCACGACCGTTGCGAAATACATCAACGGTGCACTGTTGGCGGATTCTGACGGGAAAGGCAATCCGCGAAACTTAAGCCACGGCATCCTCGGGCCAGACGTGCTTCCGCTCGACTTCGGCGCCGCCGACAATTCCACCGCCTGCTCGACATACGCCCGAATGGACGAGATGCGCATCCGCGACGGCGCGGTTTCCGCTGCGTGGGCGGCGGCGGACTATGCGCAGCAGAACGAAGACGATTTCCTCGAATTCGAGGGCGAGCTGACCGGCTCCTTCGTGGTCTCGCCGATCCCCGACCAGGTTGTCATGTCCTACGAGGACATTTCGGGCGGCGTCACGCCGTCCGTGACGGTCGAGAACGTCGATGCGCAGGCCGAACTCGTACTCAACACGGACTACACAGTCGCCTACTCCAACAACACGGCGGCCGGCACCGCATACGCGATCGTCGCCGGCCTCGGCGGCTACGCGGCCAACACGAACGTGGTCGCGTTCCAGATCCGCGTCATCGCGAACTACTACATCGTCGATATCGACCATAGTGCCAATCTCGACGCGATAAACACATCGTCCATATCCGGCGAAGCCGGCGCGACCGGCTGGTCAACGACGCAGGGCGGCTCCAGGTCCGTGAACGGCATCACCGAGGATGACGCCATCTACCACGTCTGGACCAACCGCTCCGTCCGCACGCCGCTGCGCCTTAACTACTCGACGCCGCTGTCATCCTCAATCATCGTCGAACCGTCGTGCGAATGGGAACTCCTCGACAAGTTGTGTGGCAACACGCTCACCCTGAACAACGTTACGATTGGCGCTGGCGCGACGCTGAAGTTTTCGCCAGCAAACGACAGCGACGAGCGCAACGACACGCTCGCCGGCACTTTCACCCTCGAGGATGGTGCGACGCTACGGGTCTCTGCCTCCAAGGACCGGGACTCCGCAAGGTGGATGACCCTCTCCGCAAGCGTCACGGGGCGCGGCGCGATCTTCATGCCCTCGACGACCACCGAGTACACATACTCCGGCGTCCTTGAAAACAAGATAGTCGGCGACATAACCGGCTTCACCGGCGACATCGGAACGTGGAACGGCAACAACCCCACATCCTTGGAACTCGTGTACGCCGACTCGCTCCCCGGCGACCCCGAGCCCGGAGAGGTCGCCTACGTCGTCGTCACGAACTCCGCGACGTTGAAGGTCGATAACAACTGGGTCTCGCCGACGAACCGCATCTGGATCCTTGGCGACGCCGGCACGCCGACAATCGAGGTTCCGGCCGGCATGACGGTTGAGATCAACGGCGACCTGGTCGGCTCGGTCGGCTTCGTCAAGACCGGCGCTGGGACGCTCGTCCTGCGCGGCGCGTCGCCCGATTTCTCCGGCGAGATCACGATTTCGGCCGGTACGCTGCGCCTCTCCGGCAAGGCGGCGCTACTCAGCAGCGCGGCGGACGTGACGATCACGGAGGCGGGCGGTCTCCTCGAAGTCGCGTCGCTCTCCATCTCGCCCATTCCGGAGCAGACGGTTTATTCGCTCGAAAACCTCGCCGACGGCGTGAAGCCGACGCTGGTCGTCTCGAACCTCGACGCGCATGCCGAACTCGTCCTTGGCACCGACTACACCGTGGCATACTTGAACAACACGACGTCGGGCGTCGCGACGGCCATTGTGTCGGGCATCAACGACTTCGAGGGAATGGTGAAGTCAAGGGACTTCATCATCCATGCGGTCAAGAGGATTACGGCGAGCATCAACCTTGCCGGTGACGAGGACTGGTCGGGCTTCGAGTCCATTTCCGTCGTGTCGGATGGCGTCACGCTCGACCTCAAGGGCCACAAGCTGACGATCACCGGACTGGACGGCCTCGGCCGTGTTACAGACACTGTCGGCGGCGGAGAACTCCACTACTACGTGCCCGCAACCTACGCGAGCGGCTACGAGGCGAAGATCGAGAACGTCTCGCTAATGGGCCTGCTCAAGCTCGTCAAGGAGGGCGAGGGCGTCCTCACTGCGATCAAGACGCAGCAGTCGTACACTGGCGGCACCGTGATCGACGGCGGCATCCTCAGGTATGGATGCACCGACAAGAACATCGACAACATGTATCCGTTCGGCGCAAAGTCTGCGGACAGCCCGATAACGATCAATGCCGGCGGCGTTCTTGACCCGGCAGGTTCGATGGGCTGGGGAAACCACTACGTTGTTTTCAACGGCGGCACCGTCTCGAACACCGTTCTATGGGCCGCTACAACCTACGGCGTCTTCAACCCGCACCAAATCGTCAATGCCGACTTCACCTTCGCCACCATGCGGAACTACGGTTGGGCTGTCGGCGAGCTCGATGGCCATACCGCCACCGTTTACGTTGCCATGGGCGACGCGACGCTCTTCCTCCAAAGCCATCCCTCGGAGCCGCCGACGTCCGGATGCCTAAATGTCGTGCTGGGCGGTTACATCTCGACCTTCGCTCCAATTCTGAACCGGCCTACCGCTTTCGAGAACGTCGATTTCCTGTGCAATGCCGCGCTGCGGCTTAATGATACTGCGCCGTTGTCGTTCCGGGATTATGCCGCGAACTATCTCTATAACTACAGCTGGGGCTACGCTGCGTTGAACGTCTATGGAACTTTCACGCCGAACAGCGACTACTTCTACGGCCCCGTGATGCAGGACGGCTCGACGATTGATCTTTCGGGGAAGACAGGCGCGTGGAACGTCACAGGATCACTTTCCTCTGGTAGCGCGACGACCACGTTCGCCTCCGGCGCGACAGTCACGGTTGAATTGGGCGACAGGGCCATCAGAAAGGGCGACAAGGTCATTTCATGGACGACCCAGCCCGACGCGACCTTCACAAGCAGGGCGTGGCTCTTCGAGTCGCGCGCCGATGGCCTCTACGTGACTGGCAAGAACGCCAGGGCGACGATCATCACCCTGCGGTAGCGCATGGTGAAGATGCGGTTAAGAAGTTAAGCGGTTATGCGGTTAAGCCGTGCCTTCGTTCAAGTGCAATTGCCATCGCTGTCATTGGTAGCATTGCTGGCATTGAGAGTTGATGGACATTGATGGAGATTCGCTGGCGTTCGCGCCGGCGACGCGAACATCCATCACGTCATTTGCGTCACGGAACTTGCGTGATAACGGCCGCTCTGCTAGAATTCCCATCATGAAACTTACGAATCCCTTCGTTCTTGCCGGATATCGTGGGCCGGAATACTTTTGCGACAGGGTCAAGGAAACCGCGAAGCTTTGCCGCGCCATACGCAATGACGGCAACGTTACGCTTTTGTCCCCCCGCAGATACGGGAAGACCGGGCTGATCATGAACGCCTTTCGCGAACTCCGCGAGGGCGGGGAATGGAGCACCATCTACATCGACATATTTGGTACGCAGAACATGGCGGACTTCACCCAGGCCCTGGCGAACGCCACGGTCGGTCATCTTGACACGCCTTTTGAGAAAGTCGAAGGCGCGGCCAGGAGAATCATAAAGGGGGTAAGGCCAACCGTCACATACGACGAGGCGAGCGGACAGCCCTCGCTTTCGTTTGACATAACGTCCGACACCGCGCGAAAGACGCTTGAGGAGGTCTTCGCATACTTGGCAGAGCGGAAGCGAAGGACGGTCATAGCGATAGACGAATTCCAGCAGATAGGCAACTACCCGGAAAAGGGCGTGGAGGCCACGCTGCGGGGCTTTGTGCAATTCTCGCCCGTCCGCTTTGTCTTCGCCGGGTCAAAGCAGCATCTCATGCGAGACATGTTCACGTCTCCAAAAAGGCCGTTTTTCCAGTCAACGACAATGATGCCGCTAGGTGTGATTGACGAGGAGCCGTATTACGCCTTTGCCGGGAAGTTCTTCCGCGATGCGGGGCGCAAGCTTGATCGCAAGGTGTTTGCCGAACTGTACCGCCGCTTTGACGGCATTACATGGTACCTACAGGCGATACTTTGGGACTTCTATGCCTCCGGCGAAGACATCTCGGACGTGGAGCAGCTTGAGGACGCCATATCCCAGCGCATAGATGCGAACGAATACGATGAGCAGAGATTGCTGGAACTTCTTCCGGACGGCGCCAGGCGACTGCTCAAAGCGATCGCGCTGGAGGGAAGCGTCGCCGCGCCCCAGTCAAGCGCATTTGTCTCGCGTCATAGGCTCCGGGCGCCGAGCAGCGTAAAGACTTCCCTTGACATGCTTCTGGAAAAGGAACTCGTCTATCGCAACCCGGACGGATACGTCGTCTACGACAGGTTCCTTGCGGAGTATCTACGCAGGCGCTAGAGCGGTTCCAAATAATCTGTAGCCGCAACATTCATGTCACGCGACGTGCACGGTTGCGTGGCAGAGCCAGCGGAATATCTCACGCGGAGGCGCAGAGGTTGCGAAGGCGACACCGAGTGGACGCAGACGCGCCACGCACATGGCGCATCGGCCCTGTGGCACCCTTTGCGTTTTACCCGCGAAAATCCGCATCATCATCTGATAGCATTGTCACCAAGATGTGCAATCACAAGTGCTGTTAGGAGGCGTCAAATGAAGACCATGACAATACGAAACATACCAGACGGCGTGGCGGATTACCTTTCAAGCCGCGCCGCGAGCGAAGGGCGAAGTGTCAATTCAACTATCGTCTCGCTCTTGACAAGGGCGGCGGGGCTGGAGCCCAACAATCGCAAACGCCGTGACCTTTCCTGGCTCTCTGGCACCTGGACTGCTGCCGATGTTCGCAACTTTGACGCCGCCGTGGCCGAGTGCCGGACTGTCAGCCCGGAGGACTGGAAGTGAGAATCTGCCTTGACGCCAACGCCTACAGCGCCATATGCCGCGGTAACGCCGCAGTCAGGGCGCTTGTCGAGGAGGCGGACGAAGTATTCCTTCCGGCCACAGTGCTAGGGGAACTTGTCTTCGGTTTTCTCAAGGGAGCGAAGTTCTCGCAAAACGAGGCTGCGCTTAACCGCTTCCTCGAACAGGATGGCGTATCTCTTCTGCCTGTGTCGCGAGGCATTGCCGAACGCTACGGGTATGTCAAGGCCGCGCTGAAGAAGAATGGCACACCCATCCCCGAAAATGACATCTGGATAGCGGCTGCGGCTTTGGAGACAGGCTCTAGGCTCGTGTCATTCGACACGGACTTTGACAATGTGGGCGGTCTGGTCCGTCTCGCGCCATAGAGGCGCCACAGGCTCCGTTGGAACTGGGATAGCGCCTCAGATATCCCGGTAACCCGATATCCCGGAAATCGACATTCGACGGCCGGCAACCGACATCCGGGTTGTCGGACGCCGGTTGTCGAATGTCGCTTAAATCTCTTAGCGTCAATTCGCCCTTGACGCCTGATATTTTTTTTTTTCTAAGATATCCGTGGAATTAGGAGAAAAACCACCGATGGCAAAAATACACTTCGCATTTTCCACTCTCCACTTAACACTTGCCGTCGCGACGCTTAGCGCCGCGACGGCGTCCGCCGCCGCGCTGCCGGACGCGTACACCGCCGTCGAGTACATCCAGAGCGACGGCACACAGTACATCGACACCGGGGTTGTGCCGAAGACAACGACGCGCGTCGTCTGCGACTTCCGCCTCACCGCGATGCCGTCCGACCGCGTTCGCTGCGGCTGGGCGTCGGCCGGCAGCAAGGAGGCCTTCTGGTTCGGCACCGACAACGACCATGCGAACTTCTCCGCCTCCGTTTGCGGGAACTCCGTCCAGGCCAACACCGGCGTCCCGGTCGACACCACCCGCCACACCTTCGACATCTCGATGTCGGCCGTCAAGTTCGACGACGCCACTGTCGCCAATCCCGGGGCGGCCTTCACGGACGCCGCCAGCGGCAACACGATGTATCTCTTCGCCTCGCGCCAGGGGTGGAACCCGAACATCGGCGCCTACGGCAGCATGGAGATCTATTCCTGCCAGATCTACGATGGCACCACGCTCACGCGCGACTTCGTTCCCGCCGTTCGCCTTTCGGACGGCGCGGCCGGGCTCTACGAAACGGGAAACGGGGTTTTCTACGAAAATCAGGGTTTGGGTGACTTTAGCGCCGGGCCGGCGAAGTCGGCTGACTACTATGTCGCCGTCGAATACATCGAGTCGGACGGCGACCAGTACATCGACACGCTCTTCACCCTCGGCAGCAACCACGTCTCCACCATCGAAGTCCAGCCTACGGAGCTGCCGACCATTAACGGAACGGGCAC
>JAFSZJ010000082.1 GCA_017458965.1 Kiritimatiellia bacterium
CCCATACGCCCGGCTACGGGCATACTACCCCGAGACGCCGGACGAGTACGACTTCTACAAGGCCACAGCCAAGGAGGACGGCGCCAACGGCAGAAATGAGGCGTGGGAGTGCTACGTCTCTGGGCTCAGCCCGATGAACGCGTCAGAACTCCTACGCACCATAATCTCATTTGCGGATGGTGCGCCTGTAATTGGCTGGGAGCCAAGGTTGTCCGCCGCCGAGGAGGCGAAGCGCACCTACACGGTCGAGGGCAAGGAAAAACTCACGGACGCCGAATGGGCGCCGACCAATTCCGCAAGCCGCTTCTTCCGCGTCAAGGTGACGATGCCGTAGAGGGACTGGCGCAATTGCTTTCGCCGCTTGGAGTTCTGGAGTTTTGGAGGGTCGCTCTCAGACTCCAAAACTCCCCTTAGCGGAAGCAATGGTGTATTTGCCGAGCGTTAGCGAGGCAGTCGGAAGAATTGAAGTTTCAATTCATTGTCCTGAGAAGCTGGTTGAAACGTTGAAGCGTTGAGGGGTACGTGAAGCGAGACTTGTCCGCAACGTAGTCTCACGGTGCGCGGCGGGACGCCGCACCTCCGGAAGCCCCGACACCGTCGCCACGGATTGAGCGGCCAGACGCCTACTGCGAGTGCCGTAGGCGCGAGCAAATCCGTGTGTTGATACCCCCTCGGTCTTTGCTGCCACCCAACCTCAGAATGTTGTCCGAAGTTGTCCGCGTTGTCTTCCAGCAACTGCCTCGCTTTGAAGGACATTGGCGCGACATCGTCAGAACATTGTGTGGAGGCATCGTCAGAACACGGTGCGGAGAGTTCTGGTACGACTTCGGAACTGACAACTTGCCTGGCCCGGTTTTCGCTTGATGTGCGCCGTTGGATAGGGGATAATCTGACAATCAGTTTGTGGGATATGCAAGAGTCTTGATCAGCTATGACACTCATCGAACAAGCGCTTTCAACTGCGACCGATACGCGTGAATTCCTCGTCGGCCCGGGCGTTATCACCGAGCTGGACGGTCTCTTCAAGAGGAACCTTCCCGGCGCCAAGGCGTTAGTCGTCTCGGACGAGACGACGTGGCGCGTGGCCGGGGAGCGCGTCCGCGACAACCTCTGCCGCGCCGGCGTCGGCTGCCTCGAGCCGCTGATCTTCCCGGCCGAACCCGCGCCATACGCCGACACGGACTTCCTCGGCCGCGTCCGCGAGGCGCTTGAAACCGGCGGCCCCGACGCCAGGGCAGTAGCGGTTGGCGCGGGGACCATCAACGACCTCTGCAAGCGGGCGAGCTACGAGCTTGAACGCCCCTACATCTGCGTCGCGACCGCCGCCTCCGTTGACGGCTACGCCTCGTTCGGCGCCCCCATCACCAAGGACGGATTCAAAAAGACCTGGCCATGCTCGGCGCCGCGGGCCATTCTCGCGGACAGCGAGATACTCCTTACCGCTCCCCGCTCCCTTACGGCTTCCGGCTACGCCGATCTCGCCGCAAAGATCCCGGGTGGCGCCGATTGGATCATCGCCGACGCGCTTGGCGAGCATCCGATCCGCAAGGACGTCTGGGAGACGACGCAGGTTCCGCTCCTCGGCTGGCTCGACAACCCTGCCGGACTCGCAGCCGGCGACGCCAAGGCGATGGGCGACCTATTCACCGGCCTTGCGATGACCGGCTTTGCGATGCAGACTATGCACGACTCCCGCCCGGCCTCCGGCGCCGAGCATCTCTTCTCGCACTGCTGGGAGATGATCGACGTCCGTTGCCCGGACGGCACCCATCCCTCGCATGGCGACAAGGTAGGCATCGGTTCCCTCTGCACGACGCACATGATGGAGTCCTTCTTCTCTCGCCGGTTCTCCCGCAGTGACATCGACGCCGCCATGGCCGCGTATCCGTCACCGGAGGCGCGCAAGGCGTCCATCGAGGCGCTCTTTGCCCCAGGACCGATGCGCGATGAGATAGTCGCCACGGCGATGGGTAAGTTCATCTCGCCGGAAGCCCTTCGCGTACGCCTTGAGCGCCTTGCGGACGTCTGGGACACGCTTGCGGCAAAGGTGAAGGATCGCCTTCTCCCGTTCGCCGAGCTTCGTCGACGCTTCGAAGAGGCCGGGTGCCCGACAAGGCCGGAGCAGATAGGCGTCGCACCTGAGGACGTCCTCGTGTGCGCGAAGATGGCGCAGACGATACGCAAGCGCTACACGATTCTCGACCTCGCCTTCGAGACCGGACGCCTCGACTCCATCTCTGCCGAACTCGCACATATCTGGTAGGTGCGGAGCGGTGTCTGCAATCGCCAGGTAGAAGCGCGTCTGCTTGTTTAAAAGCAAATTATTCAAATCTAAACAAGCATTTGTGGTATAATCTCTCGCGCGCAAGGGAGTACACCATGTTTTCTAATCCATTCAAATTCGGCAAGGAGGTGACCGGCCAGTATTTCTACGACCGGGACGAGGCATTTCGGAACCTGTATCGGAAACTCGCGGGCGGCTCGTCGAATGTCGTCATGTACGCCCCTAGGCGCTACGGAAAGACATCCCTTGTCAAGAAAGTCCTTGGCCGCTTCTCCGCAGAGGGGGTTCCGAACGTCTATTTCGACCTCAACAAGGCTGATTCGCTGGAGCATTTCTGTTGTGAGTATGCATCGGCGCTGTATGCCGTCGCCGGGAAGGGAAGCGCCGCGCTTGACGCCGTGGGTCGGTATATCTCCCACCTTCATCCGACGGTGGGTGTCGGCAAGGACGGAACCGTTACCCTGCGTCTTGACTATGGACAGAAGATGACCGCCACTTCGCTGTCAGAGGTGCTGGATCTCGCGGAGAGGATCGCATCAGATGTGGTTGGAAAGCCGCTGGTGGTTGCATTCGACGAGTTTCAGGAGATAGGCCGGCTTTCAAGGGACATGCCTCTTGAAGGGGTGTTCCGCAGTTGCATACAGTCCCACCAGAACGTGCGGTATCTTTTCCTTGGAAGCAAGACGCACATGCTCAAGCGGATGTTCGGCGACAAGGCACGCCCGTTCTACAAGTCCGCCGCTACTGTTCGTCTGCCAAAGCCGCCGGAAGGCGAAAGTCTCGCGTTTGTGACGAGGCGATTCGCGTCGTGCTCGATAGGCGTTGACGAGACTGATGCCAAGAGAATTGTCGCCGAGTCGGACAACATACCGTATTATCTCCAGCAGCTGTCCTCCCTGGTGTTCGACGAGGTCGCGCTGGCCGGGCGTGACTGGGTTGAAAAGGCGGACATAGACGCCGCAGTTGGCAATCTCGTAGCGGAGAACGCCGACTACTATCAGGAGCGCGTTTCGCTGCTTTCACCTGCTCAGAGGCTTGTTGTTTCAGCGCTCGCGCACGAACCGGTGGCCGATTTTGATGAGGCTTACAGGGAGCGCCATTCGCTTGGCGGGTCATCAACGGTGCACAGCGCTCTCCGAGCCGTCATGAACGCGGGAATCGTCGAGCGCGAGGGACGGACATACTCGATAGGCGATCCCTTCCTCGCGAAGTACCTCTGCGAATCCCCGGCCGAGGTTACGGCGGTGAAATAGTAGATGAGGTAACCTCGGCGGCCGCGCCTGTTTTGGCGGAGGGGCTCGCAACGGAGATAACTGCATGCTACCAGAGCGTACCGACTGGCGGGCAGAAGGCGCGCACTTCGTCGATCGACGATGCGTTGGCGAGGAGCATGACGAAGCGGTCGATGCCCAGCGCGATGCCGCCTGATCGAGGATAAGCGCCGGATTCGAGGTCATGGAGGAAGTCTTCGTCCAGACCATAGTCCGCCTCGCCTAGCGCAGATCGCTTAGCCCTTGCCTCCTCGAAGCGGCGACGCATCTCGCGCCCGTCCGTCAGCTCGCCGAAAGCGTTGGCCAGTTCCATGCCCCCGATGTAGAGCTCCCATCGCTCGGCGACGGCTTGGTCCGATTGCTTGATTCTGGAGAGCGATGCCGCCTCCCTTGGGTAGTCGACGAGGACGACCGCCCTGTCGCGGGGAAGCGACGGCTCGATCAGTTGCGCCATGTCCGTGTCGAAGCGGTCCGCATCCCATGACGACACAGGATCCCATCCGGCCCACATGCGATAGGCGTCGCGGACGGCGATTGTCTCCCATGTGGATGCAAGGTCGATACGCTGCCCGTCACGATGTATGATCGTCGAGCCTGTCGAGCTGGCCGCCGAGTCGGCGATGAGCGCGCGGCAGTCGTCGAGGATGTCCAAGTAAGACGCATCCCGGCGATACCATTCCAGCATCGTGAACTCCGGGTTATGGCGGCTTCCGCGCTCACCTTCTCTGAAGCATGCGCCTATCTGGAATATCCTGTCGGCGCCAACGGCGAGCAGACGCTTCATCTGCAGTTCCGGCGAGGCCCTGAGCCACGCGCCACCGGCGGGCGGACAGTCGATGTAGGCCTCCGGGGCGGGGTGCGGGATGCGCACCGGCGTTTCGACCTCGATGAAACCCTTCCCATGAAACCAGCGGCGCATCGCATGGATCGCCTTGTGTCTCAGTTCCAGATTGGCGAGCGATGGTTGCATGGGGTCAGGGGGGACTGGTTGAAAGTTTCCGGATATGTTGTGAAAAGCATAGGAGGTCGGGAGCCTATATCCAATGCTCCCGACCTCCGGCTGGTTGACGACTACTTGAAGTAGCGGTTCAGCAAGCCCTCGAAGCCGGCGCCGTGGCGGGCCTCGTCCTTGGCCATCTCATGGACGGTGTCGTGGATGGCGTCGTAGCCGAGTTCCTTCGCGCGCTTTGCGATCGCCAGCTTGGCTGCGCATGCGCCCTGCTCGGCGTCGGCGCGCTTCGCGAGGTTGGTCTTGGTGTCCCAGACCACCTCGCCCAGAAGTTCCGCGAACTTCGCGGCGTGCTCGGCCTCCTCAAAGGCGTAGCGCTTGAATGCGTCCGCGATTTCAGGATAGCCCTCGCGTTCGGCCTGGCGCGACATCGCGAGGTACATGCCGACCTCGGTGCACTCGCCGTTGAAATGGTCCTTCAGACCTTGAGTCACTTCGGCGTCATCGACCTTGCCGTCGCCGAGATGATGCTCGCAGGCCCAGACCTTCTTTCCGGCCTCGGCCACCTGCTCTTTGAACTTGGCGCCCGGAACGCCGCACTGCGGACATTTCTCGGGGGGCGTGTCGCCTTCGTGAACATACCCGCAGATCGGGCAGACCCATCTCTTCATCTTCTCTTCCTTTCCGTGCCGCAGGGGCACATTGAAATCCAGTCGGAACTAGGGTTGGTTGATGAGGGCATTATACTACAGTGACGCCTTTCCGCCGGAAAGCGCTTTCAGGTTAAGGTCCGAGTCGCACTTCATGTCGCGTTTTTCCTCGCATCGCGCTGCACCCTTTGCTATGCTAGAAGCACTTTTCAACCACTGAAAGGACTTACACTCATGGCAGAAAGCGTTTCAACCAAGATGGATGGCCCCGCGAAGGCATTCAAGGGCAAGAAGTTCCGCGTCGCGATAATCGGTTGCGGCGGCATCGCCCAGGCCCACCTCGAGGCGTTCAAGAGCATACCAGAGGTCGAGATCGTCGCTGGTGTCGACATCGACGCCAATCGCCTTGTCGTCATGCGCGACAAGTGGGGTGTCCCCGAGGAGAACCTCTTCGGCGCCGACATCAAGACCGGAAAGACCACGTCGGACACGGCATGGGTCGAGATGCTCAAGAAGGTCAAGCCCGACGCGGTCGACGTCTGCACACCGAACGGCGTCCACTGCGCGCCTATCGTCTATTGCTGCGAGCGCGGCGTCCATGGCTTTGTCGAGAAGCCGATGGCCATGAACCCCGGCGAGTGCGAGAAGATGATCGCCGCCGCCAAGAAGGGCAAGGTCAAGCTCTCCGTCGGTTTCCAGCACCGCTACCGCCCAGCGTGCCAGGCCCTTATTGAGGCCCGCAGGAACGGCGTCTTTGGCGACATCATGTTTGTGAAGGTTCGCGCCCTGCGCCGCCGCGGCATCCCCAACTGGGGCGTTTTCGGCCGCAAGGAGCTTCAGGGCGGCGGCCCGATGATCGACATCGGCGTCCACATGATGGAGTGCGCATACGAGTTCATGGGTTGCCCGAAGCCAATCGCGGCCATGGGCAACACCTGGACCTACATCGGCAACAAGAAGGACAAGACGAACGTCCGTAGCATGTGGCCCGGCTGGGACTGGAAGACCTACACCGTCGAGGATCTCGCAATCGGGCAGATTCGCTTCGACAACGGCGCCATCATGCAGATTGAGGCCTCCTTCGCCGCGCACATGAAGGAGAACGAGGTGCACGAGTTCTCCGCGATGGGCACAAAGGGCGGTTGCCATTTCCCCTCAGCGGAGATATACACAGACCAGAACAACACGATGGTCAACATCGCGCCAGCATGGATGGACTCCAGGGGCGAAGGCTGGACGGTTCTCTTCACCACGAAGCTTCAGAACTGGGTTGACGCCTGCCGCAAGGGCACGAAGCAGGGAGCTTCGGGCGAGGACGGCCTCAACGTCCAGAAGATGCTCAACGGCATCTACGACTCGGCGGCCGCCGGCCACGAGATCAAGATCTAACCCCGCTTCGGCGGAAATGCAATCGGGGCGCGAGCGGCTTGGCCGTCCGCGCCCCGATCGCATATGGGGTGGAGGTTGGGTGGTTTTGTTAGGGAGTTCCGAGTTCCGAGTTCCTTGTTTCTTGTTTCTAGTTCAGGAGGGTTCAGAGGTCCTGGTTCCGAGTTCCTTGTTCAGGAAGTTCAGAAGGGTTCAGAAGGTTTAGGAGGTTTAGAAGAGTTGCGGGCTTCCTGGCGCGGTATCGCCAGCCGCCAAACATCCAAAGCGCGAAACGCCAAACATCTCTTATCAGTTATCCAGCATGCCTCATCTGTTATCTATTATCTATTATCTGTTATCTACTATCTACTATCTACTATCTGCTATCTGCTATCTGCCGCATCCGACCTAGGCCGAATGCGGCACCAGCGCCGCTATTCCGGCGGGCGGCAGCGATACTGTGCGCAGCGTCCCTTCGTCGCCGATGGCGACCGACTTGTCCGTGAGCAGGTCGGTGGCCGAGGCGAATGGGAAAGCCGATGCGTCGACGCCTACCGTTGCCGGCGTTTCAAGGTCGAGGTTGGCGCATACGAGCATTGGCGCATCGCTGTCGCGTAGCGCCGCGATGACGTTGCCTGGCCCGCGTTGCACGAGGCGCACCGGGACGACGCCGTCGAAGGATGGATGCGAGGCCAGGATGCGGTTCAGCCGTGCGATGAAATCGACCTGGTTCTCCTCCGCGCCCCAGTTCAGCGGAGGTGCGCCGTGGACGTCGATCTTGTCGCGGCAGAACCATTCCACGCCGGCGGTGATGCCGAACGCCCCCTGTTGCGAGAGGAGCGCGGCGAGCGCGGTGCGGAGGCGCGCGTATGGCTTGCCACGAGCCGCCAGTCGGTCGTTGTCGTGCGTCTCGGCGAAGTTGACGAGTGGTCCGATCGACTCAGAACGCGGCAGCGCCTTCGCGAGGTACGAGGAGATGGCGTCGCGGTCTGGGCACTGGAATATCTCGGAGTAAGCCCAGTCGAGATTTGATGCGGTCAGTAGCGTGTCCGTCGCCTCGATGCTGCCTCCGAGCCCCTCCAGCATGAACACCACGTCCGGGAAATGGTGGCGGACTCGGGCCACGATGTATGTCCATGTCTCGGCTGGGATCATGTATCCGGCATCGCACCTGAAGCCATCGACGCCGTTCTCGCACCAGAAGAGGAAAACCTCCGCCATCGCCTCGCGCACGGCCGGAAGGGAGTGGTCGAGCGCCACAAGGTCCTCCCACACCACACCCCACGCTCCAGGGGATGTGAAGCGTCCGTCGGCTTCGCGGCGGAACCACTCCGGATGCGCCGTCTGGAAGGTCGATGCCCAGCCGGTATGGTTTGCCGGCAGGTCTATGAAGATCAACCCGCCTCGCGCATGTATGGCGTCGGCGAGTTCACGGAACTGGTCCAGCGGCGTGGTGCGCCCGTCAAACTCGGCGTATGCGGGATCCACCGACATGAAGTCGAGGCTAGCGAACGGACTTCCGTAGCGGCCCATGCGGGCGTATGTAGTCGGAACTGGGTGGATCGGCAGAAGCTGGATGATGCGGAAGCCCATCGTCCCGATAATATGGTCAAGGCGCGACGCGAGGGCGCGGAATGTTCCTGACGGGGGAATGACCGTATAGCCGGCCGCGTCCAGCGCCTCGACCTCGCGCCGCAGGTCTGGACGGGACTCATCCCGGAACTGGCGGACGAAGGCCGTGTAGATCGAATTGGCGCGACGCGTGTGGGCAGGCTCCACCTTGACGGATATGTTGCCCCCATTCGGCCAGGATATGTCTTCTCCCGCGATGTAGAGCGCCTTGGCTTCGAAATGGCCGACCTCCTCTAGCGGTATCGAGACAGTGAATAGCCCATCATCTTCGTCGGTCATCGCAATGTCATGCCAGTCGGATGCGAGTGGTGGTTTCCCGTCCTCCGTATGCTCGACTATCTCACGGAGACGATTGGCGCCATGGCCGATATTCGTGCGTACGAAGGCCTTTCCGCCACCGGCGAGAAGCGCTCGCGGGACGCGCATCTCCATGCGCAGGCAATCGCCAGTGAAGCGAAGAAGGCTCGTCCCCGGAGCCGGGGTTTGCTCAACTGGTTTTGGTGGATGATGCATGGGGAGGGTAGGGGGGGGGAGGGTTGAAGGGTTGAAAGGTTGAAAAGTTGAAGGGTTGAAAGGTTGAAAAGTTGAATGGTTGAAAGGTTGAATGTCTCTGGGTCTCTAAGTCTTTGCCAATTATGTCATTCCTGTCATTGGTGTCACTGTCGTCATTTTTGTCACTGATGTCAATGATGTCATTGGTGTCACTGTCGTCATTTTTGTCAATGATGTCAATGATGTCAATGGTGTCATTGATGTCAATGTTGATGGCATCGCCAGGTGCGTTCCGCTTCTGCATGGAGCGGTGGCGGCTCGACGCATTCCGGCCTGGCTTGTGCGCAGCGATTGCGGAAGCGGCATCCTGTCGGCCAGTCGAGGGGGGATGGAACGCTGCCGGGGATGACTGGCAGGCGCTTCCCCCGGGTCGCGGCTGATGGAAGCGAGGCCAGGAGCGCACGCGAATACGGATGCCGCTGTTCGGCAAAGAAGAGACTGGCCGGAGCCGTCTCCACTATCTGCCCTGCGTACATGACCGCAACCCTCGTGGCCATCTCGCGGACGACGCCCATGTCATGCGTTATGAGCAGAAGCCCGGAATCGCGTTTGACAAGGCGGCGCAGCAGCGCGAGGATCTGCGACTGCGTGGCCACGTCTAGCGCCGTCGTCGGCTCGTCGGCGATCACGAGATCAGGGTCGTGGACCAGCGCCATTGCCACCATGACCCTCTGCTGCATTCCGCCGGAGAGTTCGTGAGGCCATGCGTCGAGGACGCGGCGAGGATCTGGCATCCCAACCTTGCCAAGCCAGTCAAGAGCCTTGTCACGGGCCTGGGATCGTGTGGCGCCGGAGTGGAGCAGGATGGCCTCGGATATCTGGTCGCCGATACGGTGGAGCGGCGAAAGCGAGGTCATCGGCTCCTGGAAGATCACGCCGATGCGCTTGCCGCGCACCTCGCGAAGCGGGCGTCCCTGCAGATGGAGCAGGTCGATGCCGTCGAGGGACATGCGCTTCGCGTCGAACGTCGCGGCGGGGTGCGGAAGCAGATGCGGTATCGACATCGCAAGGGCCGACTTGCCGCAGCCGGACTCGCCGACGATGCATAGTGTCTCGCCACGCTCGACGCGGAGCGACACGCCATCCACCGCGCGTACAAGCCCTTCGGCCGTGCGGAAGCCTACATGCAGGTCATCGATCTCCAGAAGCGGTTCCATCTGGCTAGAGCTGGCAGGGGATCGGTCGGACATCGCCTGGTCCGCATGGTAGCGCGAATGTCACGGAGGAGCCGTAGCGTTTCTTGTCCCCGCGCATGAGCGGGGCGAGCGAGTCGAAGGTGAAGCCTTCCGGCAGAGCGGTGGGAAGCCCTGCGTCCGCGAAGCGAGCGGCGAGCCGTTCCGGCCATTCGGCCGACGCAAGACCGAGGCGTACCGCGAGACGGGCCTCCTCGACGCATCCGATCGCTACGGCCTCGCCATGCGAGACGGCGAACCCTGTCGCGATTTCAAGCGCGTGTCCCACTGTGTGGCCGCAGTTGAGGAGGATGCGCCGTCCAGTACGCTCAAAGGGATCCTCGCGCACAATGCCTACCTTGACGGAAAGGTTGTCCGCGATCTCGATGGGGGAGGGGATCGGATTTGCCAGACCATTGTCACGCCCGGCGATGATGTCGTGCTTGATCATCTCCGCGCGTCCGCCGCGAAGTTCCCTTGCAGGAAGTGTGGAAAGCCGCGAGGAATCGATCACGACCAGCCGCGGTGCGTGGAACGCCCCGACGAGGTTTTTGCCTTCCGGGAGATCGCATCCGGTCTTTCCTCCGGTGGAGGCGTCCACCATGGAGAGGAGCGTCGTCGGGAAGTTGATCCACGGAACGCCGCGCATCCATGTGGCCGCCGCGAAGCCCGTGAGGTCGCCCGTCACCCCGCCGCCGAAGGCCGCTACCATGTCGCGTCTGCCGATCCCGCGCGAATGGAACGCGCGCCAGATGGATGCTACCGTCTCAAGGTTCTTCCGCTCCTCGCCGGATGGTATGGTGAAGACTTTCTCTCCGCCGACACCATGGAGCGAGGCTGCGGTCGAATCGGCTATAACGAGCGGCGCGAAGTCGCGTGGATCGCCTAGGGCGCATCCTACGACAACTAGCGAACCGGGAAGGTAGAACGACGCGGCTACGCGGCTTGGAAACGATGCGTAGTGTGCGGCGCGCGCTGCGGACATGTCGCCGAGCGGGCGGGTGTCACCTCCGGCGGCTATGCGCCTTGCCACCTCTTCCTTCGATGGCGTATCAAGGCACCAGATCTTTCCCTTCTCGCTTGCGAACGCGCGGTTTGCGTCGTCTAGGAGCGTCCCTCCGCCAAGGGCGATCACGGTTGATGTTTTGGCGTTGAGCGTGACGCGGGCGAGGGCTTCGCCCTCCATCAGGCGGAACGCCTTCTCGCCATCCTTGGCGAATATGTCCTTGATCTCGCGGCCTTCGTGGGCGACGATCTCCGCGTCCAGATCTGTGAAATCCCACGAAAGCGCCTCGGCAAGGCGCCTGCCAAGAGTCGTCTTCCCGCTTGCGGGAGGACCATAGAGATAGATGATGGCCACGGCGCCGCCCCCGCTATGCGTAGGCAATGCGTTCGACGAGTATGTCCGTCTTGCGTGGGCGGACGGTTATGGAGTCAAGGGCGAGCGCCGCGGGGTTGATCTCCTCATGGGCCGCCTTGAGCGCCTCCTCGCATTCCGCCTGCAGGGCTTCGTAGCGCTTGTGCAGGATCTCGGCCGATTCCTCGGCCTGCGCGACATCCTGGTTCTTCTTGCCGATCATGGTCGAGGAGCGCACGGCCGAGCCTACGCGGCGGACGTTGCCGACGCTCGCCACGCCGCCTAGGATGGAACCCAGGATGGCCGTGCCCCAGGAGATGGCCGAGGCTGCCTTCTTCTGCTTGGCCATGGCCTTCTCTCGCTCGATCTTGTCGTCGGCGCGCCTCATGGCGTCGCCGGCGCGCTGGAGCTTGAGGCGGTACGTCTCGCGGATCTTCTCTACTGCGGCGTCGCGCGCCTCGCGCCGCGCCTGTGCGACGCGGACGCGGAATTCACCTTCCGTTTCGCCGCGCGCGGAGGTCAGCTTCGACTCGGCGTCGCGCCAGAACGCCAACGCGCACTCCTGGTACAGATATGAGGTAAGCGTCTTCTGCCAGGTCGAGACCTTGTTGCCTGCGACCATGGCCGAGATCGCCCTGACGGTGGACGGGAGTTCGTCGAGTTCCTCCGAACGTGGCCAGTCCGGCCAGCCTTCGGCGTCAAGCGATGCGCGGTAGTAGCGCGTCTCCCAGACGTCGGTCGATGTCTTGGCGTTGACGAAATGGAGGCGGACTGTCGCGACGATGTCCGGAGGCGTCTCCTCTGTCCGCGAGTCCGTCTGCTGCGTCGTAGCGGTGGCAGGGAAGGCGTCGAAGGGGGAGGGGAAGCCGGACGCTTGCGCGGTGGCAGGCTCCGTCTGGAACGGGGACGGCATTTCCGAGGCCGACGGCTTGATCAGGGAGCGTATTTCCGCCATGGAGAGCGGCCCGCGCATGTAGGACATCGCCCAGCGGGTTTCGAATACCACGGGCTCGTCGTCGGCGGCGTCGCGCATGAGGAATACGCGCTTGCCGAGTCCGGACAGGACCTTGTCGATGGCGGAGCGGTCGAACTTCGAGCCGGATTCCGCCGCCGCGCCTTCCAGTCCGTCGAGGACGCGCTGCTTGTCGCGGTCGGTCTGCAGACGGCCTATGAACCAGGTTCCGCAGTTCGACAACCCCTTGTAGTCGAGGTCCACCGGGTTCTGGGTCGAGAGGACCACGCCAAGGCCGAACGCGCGCGCCTGCTTGAGGAGCGTGAGCATCGGCGCCTTGGAGGGCGGGTTGGCGGTTGGCGGGAAGTAGCCGAATATCTCGTCCATGTAGAGTATGGCGCGGAGGCTGGATGTGCCGGTCTGGCGCCGCATCCACGAGACGGTCTCGCCGAGAAGCGCGGTGACGAAGAACATGCGCTCCGCATCCGACAGATGGGCGATGGATATCACGGAGATGCGCGGTCGTCCGTCGGGGGCGTGCAGGAGGCTGGCCACGTTGAGCGGCTCTCCCTCTCTCCATGCGGAGAAACCGGGGGAGGCCAGTAGGCCGTTCAGCTGCATGGCCAGCTTCATGCGGTCCTTGGAGGGATAGAATGCCTCGATGTCGAAGACGCCGATTTTTGCGAACGGCGGCGTCGCCACGAAGTTGATGATCTGCTCGAGCGTGAGGCCGTTGCCCTGCTTCCACTGGCTGTAGAGGATTGCCGAAAGCAGGATGTGCTCGCGCGACTGGACCGGATCGGCCTGGACTCCGACGAGCCCGAGGAGGCTGGACACGGAGCTTATGATCGAATCGCGGAGCGTGATCTCGTCGGCGCCCTTCGGGGCGTCGAATGACTTCAGTATCTGAAGCGGGCGTCCCGTGGTGTCGCCAGGGGTGAAGACGCAGAACTCCGCCGACGATGCGAGGCGGCGGATGCGGTCTCCGTCCTGACCCCACTTCGCAAGTCCTTCCCGCCAGGTCTTCGCCGTCTTCTCGGCAAGTTCATCGACCGTTATGCTGGCTCGCTTGGCGTCGGCCTCGTCCACCCATGGGCGAAAATCGGCAGGCGTCAGGTCCGGGAACTGTAGGAGTATGTTCCCGAGGTCCCCCTTTGGGTCGATCAGGATAGCCGGCACTCCGTCGATCGCGGCCTCCTCCATCATTGAGAGCGCCAGACCTGTCTTGCCGGAACCCGTCATGCCGACGATCATCGCATGCGTAGTCAGGTGGCGGGAGTCGTACATGACGATGTCCTTGTCGCCGTCCTGTCGCCGTCCAAGATAGAAAGCCCCTAGCTTCTCGAAGTCCTGTTCCATTTGCATCCTCGCGTTTTGATTGCACTCTGCATTCGTAGATGAGTATAGACAAAGTCGGGTCTCCACGCAATCGCATTCGCGGCGATGGGTGAGACCAAAACTTGTCAGCCCCTCCAAAGGCGCGAGGGGATGTGCGCGAGAGGCCGCAACCTCGGACAGGATAATCCCGCGCAAAGTCCGCAAAGTCTGTTGAGCGCTACGCGCGAACACGGAAACCGACTTTGGCAAAAGACCGTCTTCGACGGTTGGCGGCGGGGCTACTGCGTCATGTATGTAAACATGTTCCCGCCATGAACCGGAACCGCGCCGCGCTCTTCGCGCCTTTTGCCTAGTCGGACACGGATCGGGCCCTGGCCCGACACGGAAACGGGCTTCGCCATCCACTGAAACAACCAAGCCACCAAACATCTAAACCACCTGGGCGCTTTCGCCAAACATCTGGACTTATATCGGTTTAGCTCTGTTATAGAAGGGTGTTGTTCTGTTTGATGAGGACGTCGCATTCATGCTTACTGTTCGCTTCGCTCACGACGATGAAGGACGATTCTCGCGTGTAGCGGGCGGAAGCGGGCTTCGCCCAGCGGGCCGGATTATCGCTCCGCGACGCCCGCATGCCGCAAGCCCTGGATCCTCCGCCCCTACACGACGAACGCCACGCCAGGCGAGCGCGTCTACGCCATCGCGCTCAAGGAAGTCGCAGAGGACAACGCCACCCTGAAGGCGATCGGCTTCTCCAGCGCCGAGTGCGTCAAGGCACCGGTCGTAGCCGAGTACGACGTCTCCTACGTCGCCGCGATCGGCAACACTGGCTACACCAACGCCGCTCCGGCTGTCGCCGGCGTCGCCAAGGACGGTAGCCAGACCCTTGAGCTCCTCGCCTCCGGCATCGAAGGCGACATCACCCTCGGCGTCAACGAGAGCGTGAAGGTCAAGAACGCCGACCGCTTTGCGGCGAACTCCGGCGTAGCCCTTGCCTCCAGCGGCACGACCGGCTACGAACTCGCCTCCAGCGTCGCGGGCGCGGTCACGACCTACACCGTCGATCCGATCACCTACGCGATCTCCTACGAGCTCGCCGGCGGCGAACTCGCCTCCGGCGTGACGAACCCCGAGACCTATACGATCGAGTCCGCGGCCATCACGCTCAACAACCCGACCAGGACCGACTACAACTTCCTCGGCTGGTTCGGCACGGGCCTCGACGCCACCAACGCAGCCGTCACCATCGCGGCCGGCAGCATCGGCGACCGCGCCTACACCTCCATCTGGCAGCGCGCCGCCGTCCAGATCCGCTTCCTCAACTGGAACGGCGACGTCCTCCAGTCCTCGCTCGTGGACATCGGCCAGACCCCGGCCTACACTGGCGAGACGCCGACCCGCGAGTCCTCCACCTCGACCGTGTACACCTTCGCCGGCTGGACGCCTGAAGTCGTCCCCGCCGCCGATGCCGCCGATTACACGGCTGCCTTCAACGAGGCCGCGCGCACCTACGCGATCACCTGGTCCTGGAAGGACGCCAATGGCAATGACGCCTCCACGACGGACGATGTCGCCTTCGGCACAACCCCGTCTGCCCCGTCGATTCCGGCCTCCTACGTCGCGAACGACGTGATCTACACGTTCTCGGCCTGGTCGCCAACGGTCGAGGCCGTCTCCGGCACCGCGACCTACACGGCGCAGTACACCCAGTCCGCCGCGAAGGCTACTGTGATCACGATCACGGACGCGGGCGCGACGACGAACGTGATCGGCACCTACGCCTCGTTCGTCGAGGCCGTCGAGGCCGTTCCCAACGGCGGCACGATTGTGCTGCTGGCGGACGACAACGTTGGCGCCGACCGCATCCAGGTCAGCACGAAGAGCTACACGGTTGACCTCAACGGCCAGACGCTCAGCTCGACGGAAGACGACAACATCATCTTCCGCGTCTCGAACGGCCAGACCATCACGATCAACGGCACGACTGAGGGCTCCACGCTTGTCGGCACCGTGATGATAGCCGGCAGCAACACCGCCGTCCAGGAAGGGCATATCGTGGTGAACGGCGGCACGGTGTACGGCGCGGCCATCGCGGTCTCCCCGCACAACACGAACAAGCTGATCGCCGTCGAGATCAACGGTGGCACGTTCACAGCCGAGAAGGCGGTTTACGAGAACTACGTCCAGACGCAGCCCCGCTCGGAGACGACCGCGATCTCGCTCAATGGTGGCTCGTTCGTCGGCGAGATCGACATCGTCGAGGACATCGGCACGGTCATCCCGTCCGACTCCACGGCCCGCTTCTCCGACAAGGATGCCGACGGCGTGGCCCCGGGCTACGCGCTCAAGAAGGTCGCCGGGACGTCGCCCGCCCTCTACGAGGTCGCGCTCAACTCGCTCGTGACTTCGTCTGGAAGCCTGGGCGCGGCCCCATCGACAACCGTCTATTACGTGCCTGGTGGGACGACTCCGCAGACCAACCTCACGATGAAGGTGACCTACAAGCGCCTCGTCACGGGCTTCAAGAGCGGTGTGCTCGCGACCAACCTCCCCGACGATCTCGGCTACGCCTGGTCCTCCTCCGACACGTCCGTCGCGACGGTCGAGGACGGCATCGTCACCATCCTGCAGCCTGGTTCGGCCACGATCACGCTTGTCATCACCGACGCGCTTGACCCGTCAATCACGAAGACCGTGTCCACCAAGGTCTCCTATGATCAATATCGCGCCAGGATCGTCGGTGGCGACTACTACGCGACGCTCGGCTCCGCAGTCAATAAGGCCGTCAAGATGACCAACGCCACGATCGAGATGTGCGCGGACGAGAATGTGAACGCCTTCAACACCGTCAATATCACCGGCGGCGGCACGATCACGCTTGACCTTGCGGGTCATTCGTTCACAAGCCCGTCGAACGTCCAGAACATGTTCAACGTCAAGAACGTGACCGTCGGCGGCACGGTCAGCGCTGTGGCGCAGGCGTCGATCGACTGGCCCGGCTCGTCCGGCATGTTCACCGTCACGAACGGCGTCGCTGCGCTCTGCGGCGATGTGGCGATCAAGACAGCCAACCTGGCGACCATACGCAATGGCGGCTCATTCGTCATGGCCGGCGGCACGGCCACCAATACCAACTCCGGCGTCTGGATCTACGATGGCGGCTCGTTCACGATGAACGGCGGCAGCATCGCCGCGACCTCGTCGGGCGTCGTCATGTACGGAGCTGGCGCGGCCTTCACGATGAACGGCGGCGCGATCAACGCCGAGACCGGCGTTTCGGCCAACGGCAGCCAGGCCTCCAACACGACCATCGCCATCAACGGCGGCGCGATCACGGCACCGGCGAGTGGCTCGGGTGTGTTCCACTCCCAGTCTGGTACGCTCGCCATTTCGGGTGGAACGATCACCGGCGGCACGGCGGTCTTCGCATCGCGCGGCACCGTCAATGTCACGGGTGGCGAGCTTGTCGCCACTGGCGCGGCGGTCGCCGACTACACGCCACCGGCAAGCTACTACAGCGTGAGCGGCGACGCCCTCGTCCTCGTGAACCGCAGCGCGCCTGTCGCCAACATCACGGGCGGCAAGTTCACCTCCGCGAACGCCAAGGCCGTGGCCTCCTACGCCTCCGGCTCCAGCGAGGCGGTCTCCGGGTTCCTCGGCGCGGCGACAGCCGCCGGCACGGCGATCTTCTCGGACAACGAGTCCGACGGTCTTGCCAACGGCTATGTGTTCGTTGACTCCGAGACGGCCGGCTACTACAAGGTTGTTGGAACGGCGACCATCATCTGGGTCGTCGATGGCCAGACCCCGGTCACGAACAAGGTCGCGGTCGGCACTCTGACCGCTTCGATCCAGCCCGAGGACCCGACCAAGGCGTCCGTCGGGCAGACGGCGTACTCCTTCACCGGATGGTCGCCCGAAGTCGCCGAGACGGTCACGGCTGACGCCACCTACGTCGCCCAGTTCATCGAGGGCTATGACTGGACGGTCGATCCGTTCATCATCACGACGGAGGCCGAACTCCGCGCCTTCGCGGCGGCTGTCAACGGCGGCTACGGCTTCACGAACCAGACGGTCATGCTCGGCAACGACATCACGCTCACCTCGGCCTTCACGCCGATCGGCCAGTACGAGGGCAGCGCCTTCAGCGGCACCTTCGACGGCGCCGGCTACACGGTCAGCGGCCTTAGCATCGACGGCGGCACAACCGCCCGCTACCAGGCGCTCTTTGGCCGCATCGAAGGCGCGACGATCAAGAACGTGACCGTCGGCGGCACGGTCAGCGCGAAGGACGCGGCCGGCATCGTGGCCCGCATGGACGGCGGCGTCGTCTCCAACTGCGTGAACAACGTCGCGGTCACCGGCGGCGCCAAGGCAGGCGGC
>JAFSZJ010000083.1 GCA_017458965.1 Kiritimatiellia bacterium
CCCGCATAGGGCCGAAGTTCCTCAAGGCAGGCGTGGGTTTCGGCGGCTCCTGCTTCAAGAAGGACATCCTCAATCTCGTCTATCTCTGCGAGCAGCAGGGGCTCCACGAGGCGGCCGCATACTGGAATGCCGTCGTCGAGATGAACGAGCATCAGGAGACGCGCTTTGTAGGGACCATGCTGAAAGCGATGTTCAACACCGTCTCCGGCAAGCGGATAGCGCTCCTCGGATACGCCTTCAAGGCGGACACATCGGACACGCGCGAGACGCCAGCTAAGGTCGTGGCGGACCTGCTCGCCGAGGAACGCGCCGAGCTGGTGGTGTGCGATCCGTACGCGCTCCCGAACGCCAGGCGCGAACTCGCCCGGCATGGAGACGTCGTGGCATTCGAGGAGGACCCATACAAGGCCGTTGAGGGGGCCGACGCCGTAGCGGTGCTCACGGACTGGCGTCAGTTCGCCGCGCTCGATTGGAAGCGCGTGTACGACGCCATGAGGAAGCCGGCCTTCCTATTCGACGGACGCAACTGCCTCGATCACGCCGCCTTGTTCCAGATGGGCTTCCATGTGTACGCCATAGGCAAATCGCCGATGTCGCACTTCGAGTAGCGCCGGACTATCACGAATCGGCCATGGCGCCGAGCAACGCGTAGGTCGCGATGTCGGTGCGAAGCGGACGCCTACCAAGGGACACCGCCGCGAAGCCGGCTTTGCCGAGAAGACCGAGTTCGAAGTCGGTCCATCCACCCTCAGGGCCTATTGCCAACATGGGAAGCGGCGAGCCGGGCTTTGGCTCCGTTTGGAAGCGCGGGAGCGCCGCCTGTTCCGAGTACGGATGAGCGACGATCTTAGGCGAATCCGCGTATTCGGCGGAGATGACGTCCTCGACTAGCGGCCTGAAGCGCCGGAATACTCGCACACGAGGGGTGTATGTCGTCCCGGACTGCTCCATGCCCTCACGCAAAAGCGGCGCGATGAAGTCTTCGTCAAGGACATGCGTGTCGAAGTAGAACCTCTCGACCTTGGAGGCGCCGACGACGATTATGTCGCGGACTCCCAGCGACGCAAGAGGCGCCCACATCCTTCGCATCACCTTCGGGCGCGGCATCGCGATGAGAAGGTCGAACCACGGTGCGGCGGAAGGGGTGTCGAAGACCGCCTCCATGGCGATTGCGCCGCCCGTCATGGAGGTGATGGCTGCGGTCCCGCACAATCCTCCGACTACGCCGACGCGGATCCGATCTCCGACGGATGCGTGGAGGACGTTCCGGATGTGGATGGCCCGCCTGTCGCAGGCAGCGAGGACGATGTTCCGCGAAGCGGCCTCAGCCGGCTCGAAGAGGATGCGGTTCATAGCATCTCCAGCGCGGCGAATGCGTCGAAGAAGCCGGGATAGGACTTTGCGCAACAGGAGGCGTCATCAAGCGACAGCGGCGAATCGGCGCAGGTCACTGCCACTGCGGCGGACATCGCGATCCTGTGGTCGCCAAAGGAGCGAAGCGTCGCCCCGCCGCGAAGCGGCGTCCCCTTCCCCGCCACTGTGAATGCGTCCTCCTCCTCGCGCGTGGAGACGCCTAGCGCGTCGAGCATCGCGGCGACCGAGGCGATCCTGTCGGACTCCTTGATCCGCAGACGGCGGACGCCGGTGAAGCAGGTCTCCGCATCCTGCGCCGCTGCGGCGACCGCAAGCGGCGGGAAGATGTCGGGACATTGCGACATGTCCTTTTCACCGCCAGTTTGCGCGAGGAGGCCGAGAATGCGTCTGTCGGGTTGCGCGGAGTCGTCCGCGAGGCCTCGGACTTCGATTTTCGAGCCAAGCGTGTTCATGGCGAGCCAGAAAGAGGCGCCAGACCAATCGCGTTCAGGCGTCATCGACGCGGGCATGGAGTAGCGCTGTCCGCCGGGGATGAGAAAACCGCTCGACTTCTCATTGATTTCAATGCCGCATGAGGCCAGGACGGCGAGAGTGAGGTCGACGTAGCCACGCGATTCCAGCGGCGAGGTGAAGCGAATCTCGGAGTCACCATGGAGAAGCGGGAGCGCGAAGAGGAGGCCTGTAGCGAATTGCGACGAAACATCGCCCGGAAGTTCATGGAGACCGGCGTCGATGGTGTCGTAGACGATGCCCGGGCGCTTGGCGAGACGCCCGCTGAGGACATAGCGTGGCCTTTTGCCGAGCGCCGCGGCGATGGGGCGCATGAATCGCAGCGTCGATCCGCTTTCGCCGCAGTCGAAGGTGGGCTCGGCGGTGTCGCCCGCAAGCGCGCGCAGGCAACGCCGCGTAGCGGCGATGTCGGCCGAGTCGTCGGGCGAATACGCAAGCCGGTCCCTTCCCCCCGCGAGGAAGTACGCTATCAGCAGCCTGTGCAGGTGCGACTTCGAGGCCGGGGGCGTCACCGTACCGCGTCGCAACCCTGGAACCAGTTCTATCGGGGCATTCATGACGCGGCTCCTCCGTTCTAGAACCGGCGTCGGGCGCCCTTGGCGACGTTGACGAGGTGGTCGGCCACACGCTCAGCGTTGGACGCGAGCGACAGGTACTGCGCGCCTACATCGGCGGAGCAAACGCCCTTGTCGAGGCGGGCGATGTGGTTGTCCGCCATCTTCTCGGTGACGTCATCGATTTGGTCCTCTATCCTGAGGACCTTCTCCATGGCGTCCTGGTCAAGGCGGATATAGACATCCATCACGCATGAGAAGAGACCGTTGACGAGCGAGCGCATGTACGATATCTCGGCCACGGCATCAGGCGAGAAGCGCTCGTGGGAAGTCCGCAGCCTGTCGGCCGATTCGACGATGTTCTCGGCATAGTCGCCAATGCGCTCCAGGTCGGATACGGCATGGAAGGTCGTTGCTATGAAGTCACGGTCCACCTCGCCAAGCGGGAGCCGCGAGAGCTTGACGGCGAACTTGGTTATCTCGGAGTTGAGGAAGTTGAGCTGGCGCTCGTTTGAGCGGAATTCATCCAGACCCGATGTGTCGAGCGAGCATACGACGTCCAGCGATGTGTTGAAGTTGCGGATGGCGATGTCGGCCATGTTCACGATCTCGTTCTTCATCTGCTGGACGGCTACTGGCGGGGTCTTTAGCAGGTGGTCGTCTATGTAGTAGAGTCGGTTGTCATCGGGCTTCTTCTTCTCCTCCTCCTCTTCGATCTGGGCAATCTGCGCCTTCGGGTGAACGCCTGGGACGAAGCGGAGGGCGAGTTTAACGAAGAATCCAGTGAACGGAATGAAGAGAAGGACGCTCACGACGTTGTAGAAGGTGTGGAACATCGAGAGCTGGAAGGGCACGGCGCGCGGGAAGAGGCGCGCGAAGGGCGCGCCGACATGGAAGGCGCCTCCGCTGAGTGCGATGGCGATCTCGGTGACAATCAGAAAGGAGACGGCCCGGACGACGTTTTCCAATACATGGAAAGAGGCCACGCACTTCGCCTTGCGCGAAGCGCCAAGCCCAGCCAGAAGGGCCACAACGCAGGCACCTATGTTGGAGCCAAGGATGAGGTAGATGCCCTGGTCGAGCGAGATGAGACCGGAAACAAGCATCGTTATGGAGATCGAGGAGGTCACGGACGATGACTGGATGACCGCCGTAAGCACCATGCCGGCGAGCACTAGGACGACCGAGGCACCCTGGAAGTCGATCGAGGCTATGAAGGCCTGGACGGCCGCGTTCTGGGCGAAGACGGACATCGAACCGCTCATCGTCGCAAGACCAATGAAGAGCATGCCCAGCCCGGCCAAAAGGCCGCCGAGGCTCTTGGTCTTCTCGGACTTCGTGAAGTAGATCATGAAGGCGCCGACGCCCGC
>JAFSZJ010000084.1 GCA_017458965.1 Kiritimatiellia bacterium
CGCGGGAACTTTTCCGGCCATGAAAGCGGTGCGCACCGCAGCGTCGCGATGCGGCGCACGGCTATCGGCTCGCCACGATCCTCCGGCGGTTCCATGTAGAGGGTGATCTCAACCTGGTACGGGAGATGGTTGGTGTAGTCATCGGTCCAATCCTCGTCCCACCACTTCTCCTCGTCGTCTATCTCCAAGTCGCTCTCCTCCTCGGCTTCCGGCAATTTGCCGGATTCGAGGTTGTCCTTGGGGTTGAGCACGCGGAAGTCCAGCCCAGTAACTCCGGGAACGATCAGGCGCGGCTTCACGAACTCCTCGTCCTCGGCATCGAAATCCTCGGGAAGCGCGGTCAGTCGCCAGGTCTTCACGGCAAGTCCTCCGACCTTCATCGCCTCATCGGACGACTCGCCCTTGCGGACGCGGAAGAGCGATATCTTGTGCGGCGTGTTGGCCTCCGGCGAGTCGCGGCCTATGAGAGCGGATCCCAGCTTGACCCAGGTCAGGCTATCGCCTGCATCCTCTCCGTCGCCATCGTTCACGAGCACCATCCCGTAGTCGCCACCATTGACATCCTGCGGGACGGTCTCGGGATAGTATGCTGACGATAGACCTGCGACGATGTTGCCCATGGCGTAGTCGCCCAGACGGACGGAATCAGCCGTCTCAACTCCGACGCGCCAGGCCCGAGTCGCGATGGTAAGGCACGTGTAGGCGGTGGCCACCACGGCTGCAAGGAGGGTGATCGCCAGGATCAGCTCGACAAGGGTGAAGGCCGATTGTCCGCGTCTCGCCATCATTGCGCCTCGTGCTCGTCTATCTCCGGAAGGTAGAAGTACTCGACGCGCTCCTCGCGCTCGTCCTCGCCATCGCCCCATGTGACGACAGTCCGGCAGATGAAGAGATGATCGTTCGGCTCATCATCGTCCTCCGGCGCCAGCTTCTCGTCGAACTTGCGTTGGTAGCGGTATCCTTCAAGCTCCTTGCGCGACCTCTCGTCGCCAAGATCAGACGCGAGATCGGAGGCGTCCCCCTCCACCTCGACCTCCTCGAAGTCATCCTCCTCCTTGATGGCGTTGATGGGGTACTTGAAGTCGATGAGGTCAAAGACCAGGTTAACCTTCTGCGCCTCGCGCGATGCGCTTACGAGCCGGAGGCACTTCGAAAGGCAGGTGAATATGCCCATCATGGCGAGGCCGAGGAGCATGGCCGCAAGAAGCACCTCGACGAGGGTCATTCCCGAACGGCTACTCCTCATCGCCATACTCCTCTATCTTCGCCCGCCCGATGGCATCGATTGATACGACAAGCGCGTCGCCGCCTTCGGTAAGCGCCTTGATCCGGCATGGCCGGCAAAGGCCGTTGTTCTGGAAGATGATTGAAAACGGCGGCGCCTCATCGTCTTCACCATCCGCCACAACCTTCCCCAGCGAGGAATCGTCCTTGGCCGAATCGGTGTATTCCACGAACTCAAAGGAGATGCCCTCGTTCTCGAACCTCACGTCGATACCAGCATCGAAGAGACGCGAGGTGGCCGAATCGATCCGTTCATCGTCCGCGATGACGCCCTCGTCAACGGCCTCGCCATCCTGGCCTTCCACATCGTCCGCCGCAAGCTCCTTGTTGACCGGAGGGGGCGGCCTCTGGCCGGCGACTCCGGCGGCCCGCACTTCGACAAGACCGCTGGATGGCGAAATCCTGAGCTCGGTCTCGGACTGGTGGAGCATGGCCATGGAACGCGCGTAGCGCGTGGCCTGCACGAGGCTGCGCGCAGCGACCACGAGCTTCGTCCTTTCCCCGCCGCCGCCGAACTGCGGGACGATTATCGCGGCCATGACGCCAAGGACGACGATGACGGCCAGAAGCTCGAAGAGCGTGAAGCCCCTGCGGCGATCGCGTCGACGCAGGGGAATTGGAAAGGTTGAATGGTTGAGAGGATTTAGCCGCCGCATGCGGGATGGCTAGCGTGCCGCAGACACACTAGTTCGTGATGTCGTCATCCGTGCCCATCTGGCCGTCTGGGCCGGCCGAGCGGATCTCGTACTTGAACTTGGAGGTCTTCTTGTACGAGAATGGGTTGCCCCATGCGTCCGCAAGGTTGTTCTTGTCGAGAAGAGCGGCACGGGTGTCGGTCTCGACCGTGAGGTCGTCAAGGGACTCCGGGAAGCGCCCGACCTGTATCTCGTAGGTGTTGACCGCGGTCGCTATGCCGGAGATGCTGCTACGCGTGGTGGATATGCGTGCGGACTCGCCCTGACCGGCGAACTGCGGCACGACCATCGCGGCGAGGACGCCGAGGATGACTATCACCAAAAGCAGTTCGACCAGCGTGAAACCAGCCGATGCCCTGCACATGGTCCGCTCAAACTTCTTCCTGCTGTCCATAGTCATCTCCCTTGTCCTTCCATGGTTTGCGCATAGTCTAGCACATCGGCCTGCGATCCGCTACCAGTAATGGAAGTAGTACGGGTCGTAGGTTGTGAAGGGGAGGTTGTAGAGCCCCTTCGCATCGACCGACGCCTGCGAGGGCGCGGCGCCTAGGTTGGTGAGAAGACGGGAGAACAACTGGTAGCCGTGCTCGATCGTCATGCTCGCCACCTGCAGGCGCGTTTCGCGGCCTTTCGCGTCTTTCTCGCTCTGCTCCTTTGCCTTCTCGGCTTTCCCCTCCTCGTCAAGCCCTATTATGGCATCCACCGCCGGCGCGGCGTCGGCCGTCTCGTCCTTATGCGTCGGCGCGGCGGAAGCGGCTGGCTTCAGTCGCCGCTCGATCTGGAACGGGTCGATCTGCGTGAAGACGACGCGACCGTCCGCAGAAGAGGCGAAAAGGCCGTCCGCGTCGAGACGGAAGCCGGCGGGAGCCGTCGCGTAAGGTCTGACGAGCATCATCGAGCGCCAGCGAAGCAGATTCTGGCCTATGCCGCGCAGAGCCTGGTTCGCGGGATCGAAGGTCGCGCAGTAGTTCGTGACCGCCACGGGCTGGAATGTGAAGCCGGCATCCTTCGCGATCTTTTCGTTCGCGAATACCAGCGCAGTCGCCCCGGCGGCGATCTCCTTTTTGAGCGCCGCCCAATCGATGTCGGCGTCTGGACCAACAAGAATGACGGACGATGCCGCATTCGCGGACGAGACGCTCGTGCTCCCAGAGGAGATGCCGCATTCACGGACAAGACGGGCGGCGGCATCGCCGTGGGGCCTGACGGCGCGTGAGTTGTCATCTGATGCCGGCGCGAGAAAGTCGGTAAGAAGCGCGCAAGAGACCGCCTCGCATGCAGGGTCTCCGACCATAGAAAGTGACGAGTGACGGGCGACGAGTCACCTGAGGGCGCGGTCGTTTCCGGAGCCGGATCGTTGCGCCCTTCGAGCGAGAGGGTGCAGAACTGGATGGACCCTTTGCCACGGCGGAGTTTCAGAAGGGCGGACATGTTCATGTCGAACTCGCCTTCGATCTGCGGCGTATAGCCGACGACATCCGGCGTACGCAGGACGAGCGAGGCGACGGCCATGTTACGCGTCCAGCGCGGACCTCCGCCCTTCGTGAGATGGCCGATGATCTGCCCCTCGTAAGTCTTCGCTCCGGGCGGGACCTGCGGCTGTCCGGCCCAGTCGTGGAGGTGGTCGTCCGTGATGCCGGCGAATGCCTTGTTTGCGATGTCGCGCAACCATAGGCGGCGCGGGGCCGCGTCGTACGCCGTGAAGCCGAACTTGGCCCACGCGCCGGCGGACTGCTCCATGACGAGGACCTTTAGGCCCGCCTCGATTGCGGACGAGGCTACGGCGAAGTCGTTCGATTCAAGCGCGTATGAGCCGATGACGAGGTGGGTGGCGTCGCCGATGGCGGAGGCGTCCAGCGAGGCGAGTCGCCGCATGTCCACGACGCCATGCTCGTTCAGCCATTTGGCGGTTACGCCGCGCGGGTCGAAGACGGCGATGCGGGAGTCCTGCGGCTTTTTCGGGAACTGGATGGCGGGATGGATCTTGAAGTCGAGCGAATCGCTTGCGACCGTCTTGTCCTGCGCATCCAGGAACTCGACCTCAATACGCGCCTTGCGGGGCTTTGATGGCCATTGCGCGCCGCCTTGTATCTGCGGGGCGGCGAACGATATCTTCTCAAGTCGGGGGATGTTGCTTTCGAGCTGATGGCATTCGACGCGCCCGGAGGCTATTGGCTGCTCCTTGCCTGCCTCGTCCCAGCCGAACGCCCGCCAGCGCGCGGAGTAGGCTCCAGGGGCGAAGGAGTCGTCTAGCATGACGATCTGCTTCTCGACCTGTTCGCCCTGCGCGTAGGCGTGGCGCTTGTCCGTGTGGCGTGGCCATCCTCCGATGTAGCCGAGGAAGTCCTTGTTGCCGCGCTGGTAGATGTCCCACGAAGGGAAGGCCCACGACGGCCGCCCCTCAGGGACTCCGCCGATCTTCTTGAAGGTCGCGTCTGAATAGTTGGGGGAATACTCGTTCCAGATCTTGTCCAGCTCCCATCCGGGCATGCCGAAGCCCTGGTCGAGGTTGAACCAGGCGATGCCGCCGTTGATGCCGAAGGTGCGCCATGAGCGGTTCACGCCCCAGACGAATTCGTCGAGGAACCTCCAGTACAGCGGGTGCTGCATGCGGCGGATATAGAGCATCCCGAAGTCGCCGTGACGGATGCGCAGGGACTGCGGCTCCTGGCGATACGCCTCGTCGCCGTAGTAGATGGCGAGGAGTTCGGATACGACGTCATGATGTCCGTCGCGGTACCATGTCATCTGGTAGGGGTGTCCGAACTCGGCGGCCTGGAATGGGAAATGTCCGCGGACGGCCCAGCGCGACGGCCACTCCACGCGCTCCTGGAGCGGGATCCAGTTTAAGTAGAGGTTGGCAGTGGCGATGTCTCCGTTGATGCCGTCGCCATGCGAGTAGAAGAGGGCGTTGGGATTCGTCCTGTGCGCCGAGGCCGCAAGCTCGTTGATGAGTTTGTCGAACTGTCCGCTGGCGCCTGATCCAAGATGGAGGGCGTCCTGCGTCCAGTTCTGTATGTTGATGTTCACGCCCATGTAGCACATCACGACGCTCGGGATGTTGCGGTAGCGGCGGAGATTCTTCGCGAGAAGGCGCTCGTAGTCGGCGCGGATGTCCGCGTTTGAGGCAAGGCCGCCGCGCTGGTTGTAGAAGATCTGAGTAGTGGCGATGGCGCAGCCCATGCCCTTCTCCGCGAGGCCGTAGAGGAGGGCCTCGGAATAGAGAGGATCGACATCGCGGTTGTTGTGGGCGTACTGGATGACGTTGTAGCCGATGCGCGAAAGGAACTCCGCCCCTGGCAGACCCGCGCCGAAGTTGTAGCACATGCGGAACTTCTGCTCGTGGCCGTTCATGTAGATCCTGCGTCCGTCGCGCCAGATCTCGCGGAAGCCGAAGCGGACATCCTTGTGGCCGAAGGTGCCGGACTTCGTCTTGACTGATGTGCGGAGCGTGTAGAGATAGCCGCGCCCCAGCTCCCAGGTGATTGGATCATCCCATGGGATGTCGCCACGCACCGTGGTCGTGCCGGCCTTTGCCGAGAAGGGATGCGAGAGGGTCTTGACGACCTTGCCGTCGGCGTCGAAGACCTCGGCCTGGAGTATGGCGTCCGCGACGGGCTTGGCGGATGTCAGCTCAATTTCGACCGTAAGCGTCTTCCTTCGCCAGGATGTGTCGGCGAAGACGTCGGATATGTACATCGCCGGGCGGGCGACGAGGCGCGGGCGCTGGCCGCGCAGGTTGAAGTTGCGGCGTCCGAGGGGCTTGTACCCGCCGCCCTTTCGGCGGCCGGTGTAGGTGTCGGCGGGCGAAGGCGGGATCTGGTAGCCGTTCGCGGAAAGGAGGAGGAGGAATTCGTTCTTGGCACCGAACTCAAGGGCGTCAGTGACATCGAGCTCACCTTCGGTGCGGTATATCGGGCCGACGGGCTTGCGGTTCACATAGAGCATGAGATCGCAGTTTTCAAGTCGGTCCATGGAGAATATGACGCGCCGCCCCTTCCAAGAGGCATCGATCTCCTCGTATGACCGAAGCCAGATGTTGTTGTAGGAGTACTGGTCATGCTCCATCCCGGCCTTAGGTGGCTCGAACTGCATCCCAAGCGCCTCCTGCATCAGAAGCGTGGTGGACCACCACGCGCCGCCGGCGAAGCGGAAATAGCCCCAGTACAGATCGCCCTCGGTCGGCCATTTGAGCGGAGGCTCCAGATCCTCCTCCCCATGATCATCTTCCTTTTTGACCCTGTTGCCTATGCCATCTCTTGTGGCTTGCGCGCTCTTTCCCTTGGGGGCTTTCCTGGCTGGTGCGAATGCGTCCTCAAGACCCAGATCCAAGGCATTGTCATCGGGCAGCTCGTCGATGGCCATGTCCTTTATGACCCGCTTGCCGTCCTCCGGCTCGAAAGGCTGCATCTGCCAGTCGCGGGCGGTCATTTTGACCTCCTCGGCCGGGAAGACGACCGACGCGTCGGGCGGCGGGACTGCCGACAACGCCACGGATGCGGCCATGGCGAACAGAAGCGTAAATGGCATGTTCTTCATACATGCACGATGATACCATAGCGTCTCCCAGCTGGCCGAGAGGGCTACTTATCGTTCTTCACTCAAATTCCGCCGTGTTTAGCGACGCATGTAAGAGACTCTTGGCATCCTTACCGATCAACACGGCAAAATCACCGAATAATGCCCAGCTCCCTGATGAATGGGATGAGCGTGTGGGTCACGACCTCGGCGTTCATGCGGTGACCGCCGTGGAAGATCCGGGACATTCCCGGATAGTGCTGTTCGAAGACGGGTCTTGTCTGCGAGGCGAGTATTGTCGTGTCCTCGTCCCCGAAGAGTCCGTGACAGAGCGTGCGGTCATCGTCAGTTACGCCATCGAACTGATGCTCCTCCATCTCCTGGAAATGGGAAATAGTCTCCTTCGTGACATGGAACTCCGTCTCGCCGTCCTTGCGCCGATTCATCCACTTATGCTTCCCGACGAAGAGAATGTCGTACTTCTTCGAGACCCAGAACGATGGATTGACGCAGATGCGCGTGAACCCATGGAGCTGCTGAGCGTACATGCCGCCCATGGAGGTCCCGATGATCAGATCCGGCATCTCGTCGTATGCCAGCTCCTCCAGCATCGGCATGGCGACAAGCGGATCGAGCGGGATGTCCGGCGCCATAACGGTGGCACGACTGTTCGCGTTGGCCTTCTCCCAGAACTCGCGCCGGAGCAGTTCGACGGTCCCGCTCGCGCCAGACGATCCGAAGCCGTGCAGATACATGATCTTCTTCATGGTGATGGGGTGATTGGGTAGTTGGGTAGTTCTAGTGGCCAGTTCTAGTAGCTAGACCTTCTAGACTTTCTGAACCTTCAGGACATTCCAGACATTCCAGACTTTAATTGCGCGGCGCGGTAGCGTCGACCTTTGCCTGAAGGTCTTCACACTCACGGTTGCACTTTTAGCGAGCCGCTCTATGCGAGTCCGCCGTCAACCCGCAGCGTCTGACCGGTGACATAGGCCGCATCGTCCGATGCAAGGAAGGCGATGGCCGCCGCGACTTCGTCCGGTCGTCCGAAGCGTCCGAGCGGGATCGAGGCCGCGAGGCGGCTTTTCGTGGCGTCCGGCATCGACGCGGTCATGTCCGTCTCAATCGGTCCTGGGGCCACGGCGTTCACGCGTACGCCGAATGGTGCGAGTTCCCGTGCCGCAGAACGCATGAGTCCGAGTATGCCGGCTTTGGATGCGCTGTAGGCGGAGTGGAGCGCGTCGCCCGTGAAGGCGGCATCAGATGAGACATAGATGACCGACCCGCCGCGCCGCCGCATGAGATGGCGCGTGAACGCCCGTGTCTGCCAGAAGGCGGAGTCGAGGTTCGCCGCGATCAGCCCTCGCCATGCCGAAGGGGATGTCGCGAAGACAGGTGCGGAGAGGTTGACTCCCGCGCAGAAGACGAATACCGAGATGTCGCAGAACGCGGCAAGCGCCTCGGTCGCGGCGTCCCGTGCGGCCGCCTCGTCGGAGAGGTCCGCGGGGAAGGCCGCCGCCTTTACGCCCAGCGCCTGTGCATCGCGCACTGCTCCGTCGAGCGCCTCGGAGGCGCTACGCGCGGAGAGGGCAAGATCGAAACCGTCGCGCGCGAGGCGCATGGCCACGGCTCTGCCGATGCCGCGCGACGCGCCGCTCACCCATGCGGCCTTGCGACCACCATTCGTCCCATAGCCGCTCATGACTGCGCCTGGACGGCGGTTGCGGCCACGGTGCTGACGATGTCGTCCACCGAGCAACCTCGCGAAAGATCGTTGCAAGGCTTGGCGAGTCCCTGAAGGACGGCGAAGCAAGATGCCTTTCCAACGCGCTGCGTTATCTTGTAGCCGATGTTGCCCGCCTGAAGGTCGGGGAAGACGAACACGTTTGCGCGTCCGGCGACGGCGCTTCCCTTGGCCTTGGACGCGCCGACCTCAGGGACGATCGCGGCGTCGAACTGCAGTTCGCCGTCGAGCGCAAGATCGGGGGCGAGCGAGTGCGCGATCTCCGTAGCCTCGCGCACCTTGTCGACAAGCTCGTGCTTCGCGCTGCCCTTCGTGGAGAACGAAAGGAGCGCCACGCGCGGTTCGGCGATGCCGCAGAGCGTCCTTGCCGTGTTAGCCGATGCGATCGCGATGTGCGCAAGCTCCTCCGCCGTCGGGCAGGGATTGACGACGCAATCGGCATAGACAAGTAGTCCATCCGCGCCTAGTGAATGGTCGGGGCATTCCATGAGGAAGCTTGACGAGACGAGCTTCATGCCAGGTGCCGTTTTTATGATCTGAAGCGCCGGGCGCAGCATGTCGCCCGTCGAATGGACCGCGCCAGAAACCAGTCCGTCCGCGTCGCCCATCTTCACCATCATGATGCCGTAGTACATCGGGTCGGCGACGAGCTTCGCCGCAGCATCCTCCGTGAGACCCTTCGCCTTGCGGAGCTCATGGAGCGCGGCGGCGTATGCCTTGGCCTTCTCGCTCGTCGCGGGGTCGATCATCTCGATTCCGGAAAGGTCCGTGCCTGTCGATGCCGCGACGGACGCCATCGCATCCGCCTTGCCCAGCAGCACGGGAATCGCCAGTCCCTCGTCGCGGATGATCGCGGCCGCCTGCACGGTGCGGGGTTCGTCGCCCTCAGGCAGGACGATGCGCTTTGGATTGGCCTTTGCCTTCGCCTTGACGTTGTCGATGAAACTCATGGTCGTCTTCCTTTCAGATCATTCCCAAGGGAAACCGCTCCAGACCGGCTTGCCGGAATAGGTCAGTATGGGCGCTTCGCCGCAGATGGCGGCGAGTACGGAGAGGGCGAGGGCCTCCTGCTCCATCTCGCCGGGATAGGACTGGATAGGGGCGATCCAGCCGCAGTGGCGGCGGATAGTGTCCTCGATGTCCGCGAAGCGCATGAGGCCGCCGGTAAGGAGGATCGCGTCGACCTTGCCGCAGAGGACGGCGGACATCTCGCCTATCTGCTTGCAGACCTGGTAGGTCATCGCGTTCCAGATGAGCGTGGCCTTAGGATCGCCCTCCTCCACCTTGCGGTGGATGGCGTCGGAGTCGGAAGTCCCGAAGTGGCTGACGAAGCCGCCACCGCGCGAGCACATGATGCGGACATCCTTCGTGGAGTGGGCGTCGATGTAGTCCAGCAGCGCCAGCACAGGGACGCTACCGATGCGCGTTGGCGTGAATGCGCCTTCGCCGTCCGCGCCCATGTTGCCATCCACCATGCGTCCGTGGCGGTGTGCGCTGACTGTGATGCCGCCATCGATGTGGGCTACGATGAAGTCGCAGTCCTCGTAGCGCTTGCCGAGTGTGGAGGCGTGGAAGGCGGCAACGGCCTTTTGGTTTAGGACATGTGAGTGCGAGATCCTGTATAGTCCCTTGATGCCGGTGACGCGGGCCACGTCATCGTATTCGTCAACATTCGTTGGGTTGAGGGTATAGGCCTCGCGTCCGTATTCCGTAGCGAACTTCCATGCGAGCATTACGCCCAGCTTGGCGGGGTGCTCGCTGCCGCCGACTGCGGCCACGGTGTCGTCGTATAGGCGTTGGTCTATGCGCGTGACGCCACCGGGCTGCGAATGGGCGCTGCCGCCACGACCGACGAACACGTCGATCTTCGCCGGATCGACGCCGTGGCGCTTGAGCATGTCCAGGATGACCTGGTAGCGGAATGGGACCTGGTCGTTGACATGCTTGAATTGAAGAAGCACCGGGGCGTCGTGGAAGAGGCTCTCCTCGAATATGGAGGTCTCGTTCTCGAAGAGGCTCACCTTGGTCGAGGTCGAGCCGGGGTTTATCACAAGCAGCCTAGTCATTTTGTGCATGAAAGATGAGAGATGAAAGATGAGAGATGAAAGATGAGAGATGAAAGATGAGAGTGGAGAGTGGAAAGTGGAGAGTGGAAAGTGGAGAGTGGAAAGTGGAGAGTGGAAAGTGGAGAGTGGAAAGTGGAAAGTGGAAAGTGGAGAGTGGAAAGTGGAAAGTGGAAAGGGGTCCTTGGTTAAATGATCAATAACTCGTGCTTCGTCATTGCCGCGCCGCGACCATCTATTATCTGCTATCTATTATCTACTATCTGCCTCTTTGCGGTCATAACCGCAAAGAGGCCCTACTGCCAGTTTCCGAGCAGGTATTCGCGGATGGCGTCGTCCGATCCCGGCGATGGCACGGCGACTTCCGGGTTCAGCGTCCATACGGCGACGCTTCCAGGGCGACGGCCATCGGACTGGAGACCTGTCGCCGAAGATCCTCTCACTTCGTTTGGCAAGCTCGGCTTTATGTAGTTGTCGAGGTCTGTATCGACATCAAGGTGGTAAAGGCATTTGTCCTTTTCGAAGCGACCGCTCGCGCCCCATGGGTTGTATGGGGTGCCATCGGCGTCCTGACGGGAGAACTCTATGAAGATGATCTTGTCAGGGTTGCGGCCGATGGCGTCGCGGTCATCGTTGGTTCCAGTGAGGATCGCCGCAAACTTGGCGTCGATCGGCGGATCCAAATCGCCATCCTGACCCTCGGGCAGCTCCGGCCAGACCTGGTAGTGGGCGTAGTACTGCTTGACCGCCATCTCGATGCTCTTGAGTTCCGCGCGGGCCGCCGTCTTGTTGGCGGAGCGGGACACGGCGCGGATGACGGAGAGCGAGATGCAGTATAGGAAGGTGATGACCATCATCACCATCAGCAGTTCGGACAGCGTGAAGCCGGCCTTTCTATGGGAAGAGTATGTCATCGTCGCTCCACTTGCCGCCATTTGGCGGATCGCCGTCGTTCGAGTCGTCCCCCTTGCCGTCAGGTCCGGAAGATGAGATCGAATATACAGGATCACCCCACTTGTCGCCCGAGCGCCATGTCGCGTACCGATAGGGTTCGCCCCACGGATCGATGCCGGTGAACGCATGTGGCAGGAGGTTGCTGAAGCAATAGTCGTTCCTGTCCGAAGAATTCACGCCGTTGACCGAAAGGCTCTTGCGCCGGAACGACACCAGCCCACATGCGTTGGACGCATCCGGGTACTCGCCGAAAACTAGCCGGTATCGTTCGAGGGCATCTGCCAGCGACGCGAGATCGGACTTGGCCCGCGAGGTCCGCGACACATGTGTCGCGTAGCGCGCCGCGCCAAGGACGACGGCAAGAAGGATGCCGACGATGAACATAACCGCCAGCACCTCCACAAGCGTGAATCCGGAGCCGCCATGCCGTTGCGCGAGCATGCGCGAATCATATCAGAAAGCAATCTGCTATACTTGCCGCCCAATGGACGAAGGTCGGACAATCGAGTTGCTTGACACGACTCTGCGCGACGGCGCGCAGTCGGAGGGCGTGTCGTTCTCGTTGCAGGACAAGATCGCCGTGGTTGAGGTCCTGGATCGCCTCGGGGTGCCGCTGATAGAGGCCGGCAACCCGGGATCGAACCCGAAGGACGAGGAGTTGTTCCGAATCGTCCGCGACGCCCCTCCGAAGTCATCCTCCATAGTCGCCTTCGGAGCGACGCGCCGCCCCGACGCCACATGCGACTCAGATCCGCAGATGTCGGCCCTCGCGGACGCTGGCACTAGCGTCGTCACGCTCGTCGGCAAGGCGTGGGGCATGCACATCCGCGAGATCCTCCGCACGACGCCCGACGAGAACGAGCGCATGATACGGGAGTCCGTCGCATGGCTCGTCGCGCATGGGAAACGCGTCATCTTCGATGCCGAGCATTTCTTCTTCGGATGGAAGGACGACCGCGCACTGGCGATGCGCATGGCGGCGGCGGCGGCCGAGGCCGGCGCGTCCGTGGTGTGCCTTTGCGAGACGAATGGCGGGGCCTTCCCGGAGGAGGTGGCGGAGGCCACGCGCGCGATGATAGACCGCCTCTGCGGACGCTGCGCCGTCGGCATCCACGCACATGACGACAGCGGCCTTGCCGTGGCCAACACCATAGCCGCCGTCCGCGCCGGCGCCACACATGTGCAGGGCACACTCTGCGGCTTCGGCGAGCGTTGCGGCAACGCGAACCTCGCGACCGTCCTCGCCAATCTGCAGCTCAAGCTCGGATACGCCTGCATCGCGCCGGAGCGCATGTCGCTCCTCACGCCATCCGTCCGTCATATCGCGGCCATAGCCAACGTGGTCCTCCCGGGTGGATTGCCGTACGTCGGTCGCCGCGCATTCGCGCACAAGGGCGGGATGCACATGGATGGCGTGCGCAAGGTCGCGTCGTCGTTCGAGCATGTCACGCCGGAATCCGTCGGCAACACGCGTCGCTTCCTCGTCAGCGAGCAGGCAGGGCGAAGCGCGGTCATAGACCGCATCCGCGCCGTCGTGCCGGAGATCGACCGCGACGATCCTGGCGTCGACGAAGTCGTTCGGCGGCTCAAGGAACGGGAGAAGGAAGGCTACCAGTACGAGGGCGCCGACGGCAGCTTCGAACTTCTCATCCGAAAGACGATCCGCCCGTACAAGCCGTTCTTCGCGCTGGAGCGTCTGCGCATCCTTGGCGAGATCACGGTCATGCCCGCCCACAGCGTCAACACCTCCGCCATGATAAAGGTCACGGCCGATGGCCACACGGAGATCTCCGCGGCCGAGGGCGAAGGCCCGGTCAACGCGCTCGATAACGCGCTCCGCAAAGCGCTGGGGCATTTCTACCCGCGCATCCGGGAGATGCGGCTTACGGACTTCAAGGTCCGCATCATCGATGCCGACGCAGCGACGGCGGCCACGGTGCGCGTCCTCATCGAATCGACTGACGGACACCGCATCTGGACGACCGTCGGCGTGTCGTACGACATCATCGAGGCGAGCTGGCTCGCCCTCGTCGATTCGGTTGAGAACAAGCTCATACACGATTCGATGGAATCGTAGCGGTCGGCTTGCCGGCCCATGCGCAATCCAAGGTCTTCGCGAAGCGGGTCCGAGACTTTTTATCGCTTTACCAGGCCATGCCGTTCTGCGATAATGCAAATGTTCGGGCTGTGCCCGAAGCTAACTTACAAATGCCTCGCGCCGCAGGCTGAAGGCGCGACGCGCCGAAAGGCCGCGAGGTCGAGGTTACGCAATCCAACGCCATGGAAGAGATTGGAATTGGCCGGCTTCTGGCCGGCGACAAGGCAGCGGTCGAGAATGCCGTCGCTGCTTGGCGCATGCAGAAGGTCGATGACCGTCGCGAGGCTGCGTCATCGGGCTTTCAGGATGTGCGCACGACGCTTGGCGCATCCGTATCCGTGACTGGCCCCGGCACCTTCTACGGCAAAGCGCAACGGACGCTCACATTCCGTCCGTCGTCTCGCCGCGGATGGTGGATCAAGCGAACCGATCTTCCGGAGCAGCTTCCGATAGAGGTGCGTCCTGGCAACGTCTGGACGGCAACGCGCAACATCGTCCTCCGCAGCGGATCGCCGCACAACTATCTCCGCATGGTGGAGCACATCATCGCGCTCAAGGCCGGACTAGGAGTCGACGACGTCCTCATCGAGACGGACAACGGTGATCCTCCGCTCTTCGACCGCAGCAGCCTCGACCTAGTGGAGGCCTTACAACGCGCAGGCATCGTGCCGTCGCCTACCGGAGAGGCCGCACGCCACGTCACCGTCCGCGAGCCCGTCACCATCGGCGGCGCGCGCGGCGACTTCGTGACGCTCCTTCCCGCTTCGAATGGATCGCGCATACTCGAGATGGACGTGGCAATAGACTGGCGCAGCGTCATAGGCAAACAGCGCATCGTCTTCGACGTCACACGCGACAACTTCACGTTCGGCGCCGGCGCGCGCACCAACGCCACACGCGGGCAGATGACGCTCGTCAAGACGATCGGCCATCTCTTCGCCGACATGCGCAACCTCGGCTACACGAAGAGGAACATCCTCATCCACGGCAAGAGGCGATACGTCAACCAGCCGTTGCCGCAGTTCGATCTCGACGGACGCAACTACGAAGCTGTCTGGCACCGCGCCACGCTGGATCTTCTCGCCGCGATCGCGCTCCTTCCGGGAGGCCGTTTCGTCGGCAAGGCGATCTCCTACAAGGCCGGCCACGCGCTCGATGCCCGCCTGATGACTCTCCTCGAACTCAACGACCTGCTCGTCGAGGTCTAGAGACCTGCACGACATCAGCAATTTTTTTTGTTGCATCCTGCCGCGAAATGCGAGAACATACCCGTGGCTGCACGAGGTGTTCTCGTGGCCATTGTCAACCAACAAGGAGAATCCATCATGCCTGTCACGAAGAAAGCTCCGGCAAAGAAGGCCGCCCCTGCAAAGAAGGCTGCCCCTGCCAAGAAGGCCGCCCCTGCGAAGAAGGCTGCCCCTGCGAAGAAGGCTGCCCCTGCTAAGAAGGCCGCCCCTGCGAAGAAGGCCGCCCCTGCGAAGAAGGCCGCTCCCGTGAAGAAGGCCGCTCCCGTGAAGAAGGCCGCCCCCGCGAAGAAAGCTCCGGCAAAGAAGGCCCCTGCGAAGAAGTAGTCACGCCGGACATGACCCCAAAGCGCGGACCACGAGGTCCGCGCTTTTTTGATTCTCGCCTTAGGCCTCGGCGCGATCGCAATGCGATGATGCGTCGGCGATCATCGCCATGAGCGCATCCGCCATGCGCTCCGTTGAGAGGTGCGCATTCGCGAATTCGCGTGCGCGGATTCCCATCTCGTCGCGGACCTCGTGTGGAGACGATGCGAAGGCGCCGATGGCGCGAGCGAGCGAGCGAGCGTCGCAGTCCGCGAGCCATCCTATCCCTTCGCTTTCGAGCATCGGCCACGGACACGCCCTTGTGCATATCGCCGGCCTTCCCGCTGCGAGGCCCTCCGCGATCGCGATGCCGAAGTTCTCTCCACGTGACGGAAGCACGACGCAACCGGCTTCCGCGATGAGCCTCCACTTCGCGTCGCCATGCACCGGCGCATGGAAGTCCACATGGTCGGCAATACCAAGACGGGATGCCAACGAGCGGATCGACGCGAGCGTCCCCATTTCATCCGGACCGCATATCGTGAGACGGACATGCGACGACTTGTTCTCGGCGATGTGCAATGCAAGCGCCTCGAGCAACATGTCCAGACCTTTCATAGGATGGATGCGCCCAAGGTAGAGAAGCGAGTCGGGCGATGAAGACGCGGCGCCGGCGCAGAGCGACGCCGGAGCTTCTACGCCTAGCGGAACGATGCGTACATGATCGGCCCGCGACCTCATGCCGCACACGTCGAGCGTCCATGCGCGCTCATCCTCCGATGTGGCGTGAACCGCGTCGGCGCGGCGAAGAAGGTGATAGTCGATGACGGACGCGATGCGCTTGGCGAACCTTGACTTGCGGAGGTGTACAGGATTCAGGCTTCCCGCCGGCCCCATGACGAGTTGTTTGCCGTTGCGGAGCGCGAGACGTCCGCCATGCCATATCGGGAAGGTCCAGCATCCCTGGAGATAGACGACGTCGTTTTCGCGAACGAGCGCGTCGAGCGAACGGAGCATCGACCATGAGAAGTGGATGCGCCTTGGCCATGACGGCGCGAAAGTCACCACCTTCACGCCGGACGCCTGAACGTCGAGCGCGGTCTGCGCGAGATCGTCGTCGTGACCAACCGTGGCGATCGTGACTTCGCATCCTCTGCGCGACAGCGCGGAGGCCATCGCCGGGACGGCTTCCGCGAATCCTCCGCCTTTCCTTGGGAGTCCTGCAACGACAAAGAGTATGCGCATGTCCCGGATATGATATCCATTCACGAAGCGAACAGCAAAGAAAGGTATCTGGGGCAGGGATTAGGTTGGTTCGAGTAGCGAGTTCGAGCGGACAGAGAACTCCTCAACTCTCAACATCCCAACTACCCAACCACCTAACTACCCAACCACCCAACTCTAGAGATCCAGTCCCTGCACGCGGCTTTCCTCGTCCCTGTTCAGCACCTCGACGAAGTGCTTCTTGCCACGGGTGAATAGACCATGCACGGCGTCCGGTCCTTCGGTGGCCACGACATCGAGGACGAGGTCTATCATGGGCCGCGTGATCCGCAACCCCGGCAGAAAGACCGGGATGCCCGGAGGGTACGGCACTAGCATCTGCCCGCAGACGCGCCCCTCGCTCTCCTCGATAGGGACCAGCTCGCCATCGCACAAAGCGGCGTCGCGCGGGAGGACCGCCGCCTGTTCGCTTATCGCAGCCGGGATCGACGGTATGCGGAACTCCTCCTCCGGGCGGCCGATGCAATCGCGCAGTTCGCGGCATACGCGATAGAGGTACTCGAAGTGTTCCTCGACGGTGCCGGCCGTGACTAGGAAGAGGATCGTGACGGGGGTCGATTTCTCCCACTGGATGCGCGAGGCCAGCAACTTCTTCTCGAACCTGCGGCGTGACTTCTCGTTGCGGAACGACAGGATCATCTTCAGCGGATCCTGCATGTAGCCCCAGCCGGTCCAGTCCCCGTCGTCGCCGGCGATGTCCGCGAGGTCGGCGAAGCACTCGGACTCCGAAAGACCGCACAGCTCCGCGACGCGCCCCTTGAAGGCCGCAACCCAGTGGAGGCGCTCCTCGATGATCTTCAACCCCTCCAGGCGCATCTGGATGCCGGCCATGTCGAGCGTGGCGAGCATCGGGTAGTGCGGCGACGTCGAATGCCAGTAGCGGAGGAACTCGTGCAGGTCGTGAGAGAACTTCTCGTAGGAGCCGTGGTCCTTCATCCCGAAGCGGCGGCGAAGCCAGCGGAACTGTCGCGACGAGTCATCCTCCAGCAGCCGTTTGAAGCGCGTCGAGACATGGATCATCGACGCCTGCGAGTAGGCGGCGAGGGCCTTGTGCGTGGACTGCACGGCGAAGTGGGCGCCGCATATCTCGTTGACTGCGTTGTAGCGCCGCGCGCCGCCGCCGGGGATGTCGTAGGTGTAGTACGGATGGAAATTGAGGTACGGGGCCCATGCCTCGTCCGCGTAGAAAAGCATCCCGGCCTTTTCGCATATCCTGCCGATCTCCCATGTCGGGTAGAGGACGCCCTCGTATGTGCATGTCGTGAGGACCAGCATGCGCGGTTTGAGCGCCGCCGGAGCCGGAGCCATTATCTCGCGCTCCAGGTCGTCGAGGGCGATCGGCCCCCAGATGCCGTAGCGCGAGTTGTAGCGGGCGGGCAGGTACTTCGGAACTGCGCCTGACATGACCACGGCGTGGTGGACCGACTTGTGGCAGTTGCGGTCTATCAGGACGACCTCCCCGGGGCGCAGAAGCGTCATGAGCATCGCCTTGTTGGAGGTGCTCGTGCCGTTCGTGACGAAGCATGTCTGCGCCGATCCGAAGATCACGGACGACAGGCGCTGCGCCGCGGAGAGCGGGGTGTTCGCCTCCGGCGTGGAGAGGTCCCCGAGGCTCTCCACGGATACGGAGAGGTCGGCGCGGAAGCTCATCGCGCCGAAGGCGTCGTGGAAGCCGTGCAGGAATGGCGAGTTCTCGAAGGCGTTGCCGCTGTTGTGGCCGGGGGTATGCCAGTTGGTGCCCGCCTTCTCCGACACGTACTCCTGAAGCGCCCCCGCGAAGTGCGGCGCCCAGAAGAACGAGAACATGCGTCTGAGGCGAGCCAGGTGGTCGTACGGATGCTCGAACACCTCGCGTCGCTTGGCGATCCAGCGGCGTGACGGGATATCGACCTTGGCGTGGCCCTCCTGCGTCAGCAACACCTTAGGCAGTGCCGGGAAATATGCGCGGAGCCACTGGAAGATGTCGAGGCCGTCGAGCGTCAGCGATGGGAGTGGCGTCGGCTTGCCGTCTATGACGATCTCGTCGTCGCAAAGTATGAGGCAGCAGTTCTTCGCGGCGTCGGACACGAAGTGACGCTCGTTTTCGACCCCGAAGAGAAGCTCGTCGAGATCGCGTGGCGTGGCGGCCTGGACGAGCTTCAGGCGGGGGAAATCCATGGGGGCGTCGTAGGCGAAAACCTCGCGGCAGAAGGACCGGAAGGCATCGGAGAGACCGTACTCCATGTCGGGGAGAACGGACGCGTCGTCGGGCGCGGGCGTGTGGAGATAGACAACGGTCAATGGCTGGATCATGCTTGTGATTATAACGCCATGCGCTTGCCCTGAGCCATCAGGCCGCTGGAAGGTCTAACTACTGACCAATAGTTGGATAGTTAAGAAGTTGAAAGTTGGGAAGTTCTCTAGCCACTCGAACTAACCACTAACCACCCAACCACCTAACTACCTAACCACCTAACTACCTAACCACCTAACCACCCAACTACCCAACTACCCAACCCCCCAACTGTTTTCGCGGACTTTGAGTGAGGCAAATGTTGGCAGAGCCAGCGGATTTCAACGCGGAGCCGCGCTAGTGGCGGACAGGGAGTTTGCGGGGCGCTCTGGGGACATCGCGGACGAAGCGCGGTAGGGCGAGCCCGCCGACCATAGACGCGACTTCGTCTTCAAGCTCTGCGGCGCGTTCCTCGGAAACGCGGAAGTGCGAGGTGCCGACAACCGGGTCGCACACGAAGAGGTAGTAGGGCCGGACGCGCATCCGCTGAAGACCGCGGAAGAGGTCGGCAAGCGCGTCGGCGGAATCGTTGACGCCGCGCAGAAGCACCGCCTGGTTGGAGACGGGGATGCCGGCATCGACGAGGCGGGCGCAGGCCGCGGCCGCCTCGTCCGTGATCTCAAGCGCGTGGTTGAACTGCGTGTTGACCCAGACCTTGCGCGACGCGCCAAGACGGGTGGCGAGCGCGTCCGTCACACGCATCGGGAGGGTGCATGGCACGCGCGTTCCGATGCGGACTGCGTCGATCTGCGGGAGCGATGCGAAGATCTCGACACGCTCGACGATGGCGTCGTCGTCAAGCAGGAGCGGATCGCCGCCCGACAGAAGCACCTCGCGGACGGCGGGATGCGCCACGACATAGTCACGGATGCGGCCTATACCGTCCATGTCCGGGGCCGCATGGACGGATAGGAGATTCTTGCGGGTGCAATGACGGCACCGCATCGCGCATGCCAACGAGGCCACGACAAGCACCCTGTCGGGGAAGCGATGGACCAGCCCGGGCAATGGCGACAGCTCCGTCTCGCGGAATGGGTCGTCGCATTCGCCCTCCTCCGGTCCCAGAAGCTCGCGGGCATCGGGCAGCGCCTGCACTGCCGCAGGACCGTCGGTGAAGCCGGTCCGTCGCATGAGGCGAAGCCAGTATGGGGTGACAAGGAACGGATATCGGCGTTGCGCGTCTATCCGTCCATCGGCGTCGCCAAAGCCCAGCGAGCAGACATCAGTCATGGCGTGGCGCATCTGCCAGCGCCAATCGTTCCAGTCCTCCGTTGCGACGGAGGTGAAATCATCATGGGGCAACTTCATAGCGAGCCATCATCCTCCGGCAGGACGCGGTGTATCGCGCCAAGCCTCTCGAACCGGCAGCCTTTGCGCCAAGGCGATGGCAGGTATGGTTCCTCGACGGATACGACGAAGCACTCGGCCTCGTTCGGTGCGGGAATCGCGTCACGGCTCCATGGCGTCGCCAGGTTGAAACCAAGCCCCACTTCGCCCCCTTTGAGTTCCAGCATCATCAACGGCGGCGCAGTCGTGGAGTCGGCGTAGAGGGTCCCGCCGCCAGGCATTTCGACAAGCGCGGCGCGGACAAATGCCTCGGCCGATCGCTCGTCGTGCTTCCATGGCAGGAGCCAATATGCGGCCTCGTCCCGGAATGGAACCATGCGGCGCGAGGAAAGGATCCGCTGGCAAAGGTCACTGCGACGCGCCGCGACAAGCGCAAGGGGCGGAAGCAGCATCTGGATCGCAGCGGACACGATGATGATCCGGCGCAAGGCCGTCCGCGACATCGATGACGCACCTATCCCGACCCACACAGCGAGATATCCAAGGAGCGGCAGGATGAAGGTCGCCTGGTCAGGCACGAAGTATCTGCACCAGAAGACGGAATGGATGACCGTAAGCGCGGCGAGGGCACGGCGCATGAAGCGCGAAGGCGCGTCCGACGCGGCTGAACGCATACCTTTCACGGCGAACAGCCATGTCGGCGCGGCGACGCTGATCGCCGCAAGCGCATACGAGGCGGCGATGCGGCCAATGGACGCCTTGGACAGCCCTAGCACCGCGCCCATGTAGCCTTCGCCGAAGAGGACGCTCCGAAGGATATCCGCCACACCGGCGCCACCACGCGCCTCACATGCCATGAGATACAGGATCGGAGAGCAACCCAGCAGGAATGGGATGATGTTGAAAAGTTGGAAAGTTGAAAGGTTGAAAGGTTGAAGGGTTGAAGGGTTGCGTTTGGCGAGAAGGAAGGCGGAGACGATGTAGACGGGGAGATTGAGGAGGGCGAAGTCGTGGAACGAGAAGTGGATTCCGGAAACGAGAAATAGGAGGGCGAGGAAACGCCGGCGTTTGGACGGCGTTCGGACGGCGAGGTCCAGCATAAGCAACTCCGCCATCGACAGGGCGAGCGACGGGGCGTAGACCTCGGCCATCGTTGCCATCCAACGCGCCATGTGGGCGAGGCCTAGCGTGATGGATGCGAGAAGCGCCGCGCCTATGTTTCCCGTAGCTCTGCGGACGACGATGAAAAGAAGCAGAAGCGCGACTGCCATCGAGAATGCGCTGAAGAGAGTCGTGCCGAAAGCCAGTCCCACTGCTCCCCCGGATACGAGACCTAGCATGCGGGCGAAGACCGACGCCACAATGATGTATCCCGGGTGGGCGCGGGCGATGCCGGAGTGCCATGCAAGGTCGCCGACCATGACGCGGTACTGGAACTCGCCGCTGTCCTGCCAGCTCATACCGCGCTGCGCCCCGAGCGCATAAAGCGCAAGGGATACCACCGCGACCATGAAAGCGGCTATCGCCGTCCCGCGAACAAGAAAAAAGTTGCGGAAGGGGACCGGATTCGGTAAAATCAATATGTTTTTCGTTTCCTTCCGTTGCCGCATGGTGTAATGGTAGCACAATTGACTCTGGATCAATTTGACAAGGTTCGAATCCTTGTGCGGCAACCAATCCCCCGGGTGATCCCGTTTTTCATTTACAGCATGGCGTCGGACGCCGCATACGCGTGATCCCGCTTTTCGACAGCCATTGCCATCTGCACGACAGCCGTCTGGACGGCGTCCGCGACGACGTGGTGCGCCGCGCCGTGGAGGCTGGCGTCACGGGGTGCGTCACATGCGGCACACACCCCGGCGACTGGGATGCGGTGGCCGCCCTCGCTTCGACGGATGACTTCGTGGTCAGGAAGGCGTTCGGCGTCCATCCGTGGTTCGCGGACGGTCTTTCGCTCAGCTGGGATGATGATCTCCTGTCGCGCCTGGAGCGCTTCCCGGATGCGGCGGTCGGCGAAATCGGCCTCGACGGGATAAGGCCGCCCGCGTCGAATGCTGTTCCGGTGGTGCGGCGCCAGCTGTCAATCGCGGCGGAACTTGGCCGTCCGGTAATGCTGCATGGCGCGAAGGCGCTGGACGCCCTGCTCTCCGAGTTCCGTCCGTTCGCGGGACGGATCCCGTCATGCGTCGTCCACGCCTTCTCCGGAAGCCGCGAGCAGCTTCGCGCATGGCTCGCCGTCGGCGCGACGATATCTGTCGGCGCGGCCGTATGCGGCAGCGCCCGACTCCGCGACATGCTGAAGGAGGTGCCGCCGGAACGCCTACTTATCGAAACCGACTCGCCCGACATGCTTCCGCGTGGAGGGATCCCGGCCATCGAGGGGACGCGGCTGAACCAGCCTTCAAACCTCACGCTCGTCGCAAAAGCGCTTGAGCCGCATGATTCATGGTAGAATCGATTTCCAACAAAGGGAGCAACAATGGCACTCACTGTTAAGGACATGAAGGGCCGGAAGATCGGCATCTGCGTTTCCGGCGGACTCGACTCGAAGACGATATCCTGCCGCCTCAAGGAGGCCGGCGCGGATGTCCTCTGCTTCACGGCCGACCTCGGCCAGCCCGACGAGAAGGACATCAACGATGTAGCCAAGAAGATGGCGCCATGCGGCGTGGAGACGGTCATCGTCAACATCCGCAAGCCGATGGCCGAGGCCTGCCTGCAGGCCATCAAGGCCGAGGCCACCTATGATGGCGGATACTGGAACTCCACCGGCATAGGCCGCGCGGTCACCACCCGCGAAATCGTCAAGGCGATGAAGAAGCGCGGAATCGACACGCTCGTCCACGGCGCCACCGGGCGCGGCAACGACCAGATGCGCTTCGAGCGCTACACCAACCAGTTCGCCCCCGAGATGGAGGTGTACGCCCCCTGGCGCGACGCGGCGCTCCTCAAGGAGTTCCCGGGCCGCTCGGCGATGTGCGAATACCTCGCCAAGAAGGGCATCGTCGCCTTCCCCGGCGGCAAGAAGCGCTACTCCACCGACTGCAACATAGCCGGGCTCTCCCACGAGGCCGAGGATCTGGAGAGCATGCAGACGCCCATGACCATCGTCGAGACGACGATGGGCTCGTGGCCAATGGGCGCCCCGGACAAGATAGAGTCCGTGACGATCAAGTTCGAGGCCGGCCGCCCAGTCTCCATCAACGGCAAAAAGCTTGAGCCCTTCGATCTGATCGTAGCGGCAAACGAGATCGGCGGCCGCAACGGCCTCGGCCTCTCGCACGCCCTTGAGAACCGCATCATCGGCACCAAGAGCCGCGGCGTCTACGAGGCCCCGGGCATGGAACTCCTCGGCAAGTCGCTCCGCTACATCTACCAGGCCATCCTCGACCGCCGCGCAACGGACCTCTTCGAGCGCCTCTCGAAGTTCATCGCCAACCAGATCTACGACGGCCGCTACTTCGACCTCTCGACGCAGGCGGCCTTCGCGGCCGTGGACACGTTCGCGGCGCTGGCAACCGGCACGGTCAAGGTCGGCCTCTACAAGGGCAACATCCTCTTCCAGTCGCTGACCGGCGTGAAGGCTTCGCTCTACTTCGAGGAGAACGCCTCGATGGAGGACGCGCAGAAGGGGCTCAACCCGGTCTCGTCGCAGGGCTTCGCGGAGATCCAGTCCGTCGAGGCCCGCTCGATGGCCAAGGCGAAGCAGATCAAGTAACCAATTGCCGCCGCCTGCGTGGCGCAGGCGGCGGATTTCAAATTTCAGATTTCAAATCTCACAGAGTGAGACGCCGTCGTCTGCGGGCGGCGGGGGTCGATTTCAAATCTCACAGGGTGGAGCCGTCGTCTGAGTTATGGGCGGCGGAGGTCAGGTTTCAGGGTTGTTCAGATGGCGTTGAACCTGCGCCAGGCCGTCGAGAAGAGGGACTCGGCGAGGTTCTCGAGCTTCGGAAGCCAATAGGTCTGAGCCTCCGACGCCGCCTTGGCCTCACGCTCAATGCCTGCGAGGATCGCGGTGTCGCGCTCGAAGAGCCACTTGGTCCATGACGGCGCATAGTCGTTCACGATCTGGTCGGTGCCCCAGAAGGTACGGTCCTTGGCGTGGAAGCCCGCGAGGTAGAGCTTGCGCATGGCTTCCTCGCGGTATATCCCTGGCGTTCCGGGCGTGACGTCGGCGAACATCTCCGCGACGGGGCCGAAGTCCGTGAAGTCCCGAGCCATCTCGAACTTGGCGAACGTGCCGACGAAGTCGTCGCACCATGGCCAGCCTATATGCGCGAGCGAGAAGCGCAGCCCCTTGACATGCAGGAGCGGCTCGAAGGCCGACGGGACATTGTTCTTCGACGAGACATGCGGGACGTTGTCAATGCCGGAGTGGAACATCACCGGCAGCCCCGTCTCGGCCATCGCGGCGACGGCGTCGATGCGGTCCGCAGCGGAGTATCTCCCGTCGCAGATGACCTTGAAGCCCCTGATACCCGCCTTGCGCGCGTATTCGATCTGGTCGATGATGTCCGGTTCAGAGAGATCGGCGAAGAAATACGGCAGGAAGCCCGGTGCCCGCGACGTGAACTCCATCACGGCGTCGATGCGCGACTTCGCCCTCTGGTCGAAGTCCGGGAAGGGCCTGTAGCGGGCGGGATGCACCGAAAATACCGTCCCGCCGCAGACCCCCGATGAGAGCGCTTTCTCGTGGAAGACCTCAGGAGGATCGGACTTCACGCCGCGCGTATGTATGTGGCCGTCGTAGATTTCCATGCGTGGATTGTAGCAAATGAGGATGATCCGGTGTCCGCATGTGCTATCATGATAGGTTGAGAGGCAAAAGGGAAAGAGAGGGCCGACATAATGCCAGGGATAGGATTCTCATTCCAGGACACAGAGCCAAGGGATTCGTCATCCAGCCGCACTGCGGTCGTGATTGCGCTGATAGTTGTCGCCGCGACTGTCGGCGTGGTGCTCCTCCTGCGCGCCTACGGACAGGCGGCCGCCACCGGGAACGAACCCGCCGGGCAGCCGGCAGCGGAGAAGCCGTCGTCCACTCAGCCGGCGCAGACGCCATCCGCCAAGCCGACTCCCGCGCCAAAGCCGACGAGCGACACCGCACGCCCGACCCCGCCACCGCCGCCAAAGCAGGAAATCGCCCCGGCCGCGCCCCCGGCATCCGCCTCCGACGCGGAGAAGGCCGCAGCGGAGGCCGAGGCCGCAGACGACTTCGCCACGGCGCGCGCTAAATACCTCGAGGCCCTTTCCGCGACGAAGGACGATGCCGAACGCGCCCGTATCGAGGAGAGGCTCGGGGCGATCGACATCGCGCTCATCTTCTCGCAGCGCATGATGGACGGCAAGTCCGACTACGCCATCGCGTCCGGCGACTCCATCGGATCGATCGCGAGGAAGTTCGGCACCACCGTAGATCTCATCGTCAAGGCCAACGGCATCGCGAACCCGAATCGCATACAGGCAGGCTACCGCCTCCGGCTGCTTGACAAGCGCGTCTTCGCCATCACGGTCAGCAAGTCGCGCAACGACCTTCTCGTCACGCTCGACGGCAAGTTCTTCAAGCGCTACCGCGTAGGCACCGGCCGCTTCGCAAAGACGCCGAACGGAACCTTCCGCGTAAGCGACAAGATCCCCGAACCACCGTGGTGGCGGCCGGACGGCAAGGTCATACCATACGGCGACAAGGAGAACATCCTCGGCACACGCTGGATGGCCGTGGAGCCGACTGGAGACACCGGTCCCGCGCGCGGCTACGGCATCCACGGCACCTGGGACGACGCCTCCATCGGCAGCCAGTCCAGCGCCGGATGCGTAAGGATGCACAACGCGGATGTCGAGGAGCTCTTCACATACATCCCCGTCGGGACGAGCGTCCTGATCGAGGAATGACCTGCTAACAATAGGAATCCGACATGGCTAAGGCATCAAGCGATCGGGACGGCGTTGTCGTCCTCGCCACTTACAACACCCGCGTCCCGTGCGACCCGCCGCCCTATGACTGGGCAAGCCGCAAGGACCGCATCCTTAAGGTCATCGCCGACGACGGCTTCGACATCTTCGGCGTCCAGGAGATCGGCCCCGACCAGATCGCGGACCTCGTGGCGGACGGCGTCTTCGCCAGGATCGGCGGCGGACGCGACGACTTCAAGGACAAAGGCGAGCATTGCTGCATCTTCTACCGCAAGGACCGTTTCGAGCTTGAGGCGGGCGGGACCTTCAGTCTGTCCGAGAAACCGGACGAGCCGGGGCTGAGGTCATGGGGTTCGTGCTGCCCCCGCATCGCCACATGGGGGCGCTTCGTCGACAAGGCCACCGGCTGCAAGTTCGTCTACTACAACACCCATCTCGACCATGTGAGCGAACTCGCGCGCGAGGAGGGGATCAAGCTCGTCGTCCGCCATGCGGCCGGAAACAGCGCGGGGCTTCCCCTCGTCCTCACCGGCGACTTCAACGCCTACCCGGAAAGCGAGACCTACCGCGTCGCGGCGGAGCTCCTGCGCGACAGCCGCGCGATCTCCAAGACGGGCCACAAGGGCCCCGACACCACCTGGCATGGCTGGGGCAAGTTCGAGGGACCTGACACGCCCATCGACTACATATTCGTCTCGGACGGCATCGAGGTTCTCTCGCATGTCACAGACGATGTTAAGCCTTTCGGCGAATACGCATCAGACCACTTCCCGGTCATCGCGAAGCTCGTCTTCCCGAAAGCGTAGAGCGGCTCTAATAAATTTCCGCCGCGAAAGTGGTTAGTCGAGCAGTCAGGTAGTTGGGTGGTTAGGTAGTTGGGTGGTTAGGTAGTTGGGTGGTTGGGTAGTGCTAGTGGCTAGACCTTCTAGACCTTCCGGACCTTCTAGACCTTCCGGACCTTCTAGACTTTCCAGACCTTCCAGACTTTCCAGACCTTCCAGATCTTTGCGCTTTAGCGCCCTATTACTCCGCCGGCGATGATTACGCCATCGGCGTCATAGAAGACGGCGCTCTGCCCTGGCGCGACTCCGTGGAGTCCGCCGGGCACTTCGCATCTGCCGCCTTCGAGGAAAGCCGGTCCACGCGGCGCCCCGCCACTGCGGATCTTGACCTGGCACTCGATGCGGCGTCCGGCTCGCTCCTCCGCGGTGAGCGCCCCATCGACCATGTCCGTGACGGCGAACTCCGTCCGCATGGCCTCGTCCGCCCTGCCGACGATCACCCGGTTGCGGCATGCGTCGAGATCAACGACATAGTATGGCTCCCCTGCCCCGCCTATCTTCAGCCCCTTGCGCTGTCCGACGGTGTATAGCCAGAACCCCTCATGGTGGCCGACGACCTTGCCGTGCGTATCCACTATGTCGCCCGGCCGGGCCTTCTCGCCTATCAGCTCCGATATCTCGCCCGAATAGAAGTCCTGCGAATCGGGCTTCGTCGCGGCGGCGAGGCCGGCGGCGGCGGCCTTTGCGCGGACATCGACCTTGCGCATGTCGCCAAGCGGGAAGAGCTGGCGTGACAGCTGCCCCTGCGAGAGGCGGTAGAGGAAGTAGCTCTGGTCCCGGGATTCGTCGAGCGCCCGACGGACCGCGAGGCGCCCTCCCGATGTCGCCGCGATGCGTGCGTAGTGGCCGGTCGCGAAGCGGTCGAAGGAGAGGCCGGACCTGGCGGCCATGTCCGGCAGGATGCCGAACTTGAAGAGGGCGTTGCACCTGACGCAGGGGTTTGGTGTAAGGCCGGCGAGGTATGTCTGGCGGAAGTACGAGACTATGGAGTCGTCGTATTCGCGTGAGCAGTCGAAGACGCGGTACTCGATGCCTATCGCCTTCGCGAAGGCCGCCGCGGTCTCAATGTCACCCTCCTCGCCGGCGCCGAAGCAGGCGTCGCGCACTCCGCCCTTGTACTTGCCGTCCCAGAGACGCATCGTGATGCCGACGACATGGTGCCCCTGCTCCTTCAGGAGCAAGGCCGCCACGCTTGAATCGACGCCGCCTGAAAGCCCTACCGCTATATCCATCGCAGAGAGTATATCCGAAATCCCCGCGCGCCAGGTCAGGCCGTGGCGTCGTGGAAGGCGGAGCCGAAGGCCGCGATGGAGGCATGGCGCTCCCCGGGATCGAACGCCGTCGCCTGTTCAAGGACGGCGCGGACAGGTTCTGCGACATCGTCGATCGGCGGGTGCGGGGAGAAGGCCATGTCGTTGATGGTGGCGTCGGCCGGATGGAGCGTCCGGCCGGTAAGCAACATATGCGCGAGGACGGCCAGGGAGTATGTGTCGGACGCTGGGGTGAGGGCGTCGCCGCGCAGCTGCTCCGGACTCATGTACTCAGGCGTTCCGACGACGAATTCGCCGGAGGCCCCGCCGGCGCCGGCCACGGACGCTATGCCGAAGTCGATGACCTTGAGGACATCGTCGTCCGTGACGAATATGTTGCCCGGCTTAACATCCTTGTGGATCACGCCGTGGCGATGGGCGTACGCCAAGGCGTCGGCGGATATGTCGATGACCTGCCGGACGAAGTCGGCCGGAAGACCGCCCGGATGCCTGGAAAGCATCGCCTGCAGCGTCTCGCCCTTAAGATACTCCATGATGAGGAGATATGTGGGGCCGCGCTTCTCGAGGTTGTAGATGCGGATGATGTTCGGATGGACGAGCCCCAGGCAGATGCGCGTCTCGGACTTCAGGGCCTCGATCGCGGCCTTGTCGCGGACAAGGGAGGGGTTGAGGGACTTGATGGCGACATCCATGTCGAGGAGCATGTCGCGGGCGAGGAAAACGCGGCCGGAGCCGCCTTCGCCGATCACTCGGTCGATCCGGTAGCGTCCGTCGGATATCTGTTCCGCGACCGCCGAGGGGCCCTTCGATATGACGATCCTGCGCGTCGGCTGCGGATGCCGCGGCTCCTCGCCCTTCCTGATGACGAGCTTCGCCATCGGGGATGCCTCCTACAGCTCCTCCGTCCCCTTGACGATCGCCCCGACCCAGATCGCCTCTATGGCGAGTTCGCCATTGACGCTGCCCTTGCCATGCTGGACTATGAAGCGGCTGCGGAGGACCTTTTCGGTCGTTATCTCCATCATGAACAGTTCTCCCGGGCGGACTATCCTGTGGAACTTTGCCTCCTTAATTGAGGCGAGGAGAAAATTACTGCCCTCCGGGACACGGCCGGACTTGACGATGCCGCAGCCACCGCACTGCGCGAGTGTTTCGATTAGGATGACGCCGGGGACGACGGGATGGCCGGGGAAGTGCCCCTTGAAGAAGAAGTCGTCCTCGGTGAAGAGGCGCGACCCCTTCGTCGTCTCGCCGTCAGGCGAGGACTCGAAGTCGTCAACGAACGCGAATGGCGGACGTTGCGGCAGGTACTTGTACGCCTCGCGCTCGATGTCAGCCATGGTATTTCCTTATCGCCACGACGCCGTTGTGGCCGCCGAAGCCGAGCGAACCGGAGAGGGCGACCTCGATCTCGCCCTCGACGCCCTTGTTCGGCACATAGTCGAGGTCGCATCCGGCCTCAAGGTCGGGGTTCTCGAGGTTGATGGTCGGCGGGTAGAAGCCGTCGCGGATCGCGAGCGTGCAGAATATCGCCTCAAGGGCGCCGGAGGCCGCGATGAGGTGGCCCGTCATGCTCTTGGTGGAGGATATCTTCATCTCGCGCGCGTGGTCGCCGAAGGCCATCTTTATCATCTTCGTCTCAAGCGGGTCGTTGATGGCCGTTGAGGTGCCGTGCGCGTTGTAGTACTGGACCTCCTCCGGGCGGATGCCGGCATCCTCGAGCGCGCGGGTGATCGCCCTCGCCCCCTCGACGCCGTCGGGAGCCGGGGCGGTGATGTGATAGGCGTCGCAAGAAAGACCGTATCCGGCGACCTCGGCGTAGATCTTCGCGCCGCGGGCGAGCGCGTGCTCCAGTTCCTCGAGGACGAGCACGGCGGCGCCCTCCGACATCACGAAACCGGCGCGGTCCTTGTCGAAGGGGCGGCTTGAACGCTGGGGGTCGTCGTTGAATTTGCAGCAAAGGGCCTTTATGATGGTGAAGCCTATGAAGGCGAAATCCGTGATGGCGGACTCGGTGCCGCCTGCGAAGCAGACGTCGCAGCGGCCGGCGCGGATGAGGTCCAAGGCGCTTCCGATGGCGTCGGTGCCCGACGTGCAGGCGGTCATGACGGTAAGGGCTAGGCCCTTGATGCAAAGCTCCTTGGAGACGTTCGCCGCCGCCTCGTTGTTGATGATCTCCGGTATCGTCAGCGGCAGGACGTGGCGCGGCCCGCGTTCGACGAAGCGGCGGTGCGACTCGTTCAGAACCTCGAAACCGCCTATGCCATTGCCTATCACCACGCCCGTGCGCGGGCCGTCGATGCAGCCCTCGAGGCCGCTGTCGCGCGCGGCCTGGACGGAGGCGGCCACGGCGTACTGCGAGAAGAGGGCCATCTTGCGGGCGCTCTTGGGGTCGATCCACTCTTCGGACCGGAAGTCGCGGACCTCGCCGGCGATCTTCGAGTCGATGTCCGTCGTGTCGAATTTCGTGACCGGGCCGATGCCGCACTTCCCGGCGCGAACCGCCGCCCATGTCGCATCGATGTTGTTGGCCAGTGGATTGACCGTTCCAAGACCGGTTATGACAACTCTCTTCTTCATGGAGTAAACCTCGGCGAGCATTTTACTATAAACCGCGCCATGCGGTCAATCCCGACTCAAGCGGAGGGCGGCAGAGTAAGTTCCTCGACTATGAGTTGATGGTCTATTTCTGCAGCGGCGACGACGAGGAGAAGATCAAGTGGTTCGAGCGACCGCGTGAAGCTTCTGAAAGGACTGGACTGGGGTTATTGGTACGCCAAGTACGGGAAAGCCAAGCTTGACACCGCGCGGATCGAGCGGGAGACGCAACGGTTGTTGAAGGGTGCGAAGTGATGAGCATTCCCGCGCAAACAATTTGATATAATCTTGGCAATGCGCTGCTTCGAGGACATTCGCGGAATCTACCGGAGAGAGGGGCCGATTGGGCGCGCCGTCATGGTCGCCATGCTTGTCTCGGCGGTGATTTACGGCGGATCGAAGCCCGGGCTGCGCTCCCTGCCGCCCCGAACGAGGAAGTGACAATAGCAAACGCACAGTTCACAGTTGCCGAACGGACGCTTGGCCTCGCATGCGTCAC
>JAFSZJ010000085.1 GCA_017458965.1 Kiritimatiellia bacterium
ATCTACTATCTATTATCTGTTATCTATTATCTACTATCTGCTATCCACTATCTACTATCTACCCAGTTCCCGCGCCAGTGCGCACCAGTCGGCCATCGTTATGTCGCTGGGCCTTGCATTCGCCGGTATGCCGCACGACGCCAGCCATCGCGACGCATCCGGAACGGTCACCCCGCCGGCCATCTTCGCGCCGCGGAATATCGAGGCCATCTGCTTGCGCCTGTGCATGAACGCGGTTTTCGTGATCGACTCGAAGAGCGAAACCTCCCCGTCCGAAAGCGGGAAGTCATCATGGCGGACGAGGCGGACCACGGCGGAGCTGACCTCCGGCTTCGGCCAGAAGCATGTCGGCGGAACGATCCTGACGATCTCCACGCGGTAGCGTCGCTGGATCCAGACGCTCGCCTGTCCGCGATCCGGCGTTCCCGGTGGCGCGGCAAGCCTGTCGGCGACCTCCTTCTGCACCATGACTATGCAGGTCTGCGGTGCAAGTGGATGGCGGCAAACGTCTATGAGTATCCGCGTACCTACCGAATACGGGAGGTTCGAGACGAACTTCGGGAAGAACGGTTCAGCTGCCATATCCGCAGGCATCATGCCGGCGCCATCAGGGGACGCCGCAGCGGGATCGCCTGTCGCGAGGAGGCTGTCCAGCGAGACCTTAAGCATGTCCATCGCATGGAGGGAGAAGGCGTCGCCGAACGAGACGAGCGATTCGCGGAGGAGGTCCGCGAGTTTCATGTCCTTCTCGATGGCGGTGACCAGAGCGCCAGCCTGCAGCATGGAGCGGGTGAGCGCACCCATGCCGGGGCCGACCTCCAGGACGCGCTCGCCGGCCGACACGCCGGCGGCCGCCACTATCGCGTCGACGGTGTTGCCATCCACGAGGAAGTTCTGGCCAAGCGTCCTGCTTGGATGGAAGCCGCGGGCCAAGCACCAGGCCCTGACCTCCGAGGGCCGGTTTGGAAGTGGCGCGGTCATATCGTTGGTTTCAGGATGCGGACGGTGGTCGTCTTCCGCAGCGTCTCGATCCAGGCGTCGAAGCGTTGCACCCCGGCCTCATTCCGAAGGTCGCGCTCGATCTCCCCATATACGGAGTCGAGCGGCACCTTGAGATCGTCGCTGACCGCCACCTTCTTCAGGATGTAGATGTAGTCGGGCTTTATGAGGACCGGGTCCGAAGTCTGCCCCGCCGCAAGCCCGTCAAGCGCATCGCAAAGCTCCTTGCGCGACTCGTCGGTCGGTTCGATGTAGCCCCAGTCCCCGCCGTCGCGGGCGTGCGGGTCCTGCGAGAGTCGCCTCGCTTCTGCTGAGAAGTCCGCCGCTCCGGACCGCAGGCGGGCCGCAAGGGCCTCGGCCTTCGCCATGGCGTTCGTCACTTCCTCGCCCTTCTCCGGGCGCAGCAGTATCATGGCGACGCGGACATGGCCCGGCAGTGTCTTGTCGGCATATCGGGCCTTGTAGGCAGCGGCGATGTCCTTCGGGGAGATCGAGATGCCGGCATCGACGAACTGCTGGCGCATGGCCGTGATGATGGTGTCTTCCTCGATCTTCTTGCGCCACTTCTCGAAGGAGATGCCGCGTTCGCCGAGCATGGACACGAGCAACGAGCGGTCACCGCCGAAATGCTCCTCGATGATCGACTCAACGCGCCTCTTTACCGCCCACTCCGGGAGCTTCTGCTGCGCCTGCTCGTACCGGAGGAGTATCAGCTGGCGGGTCACGAGGTTCGAGAGCGCCTCCGTGTAGGCCGCTGCCATTGCCTGGACAACCTCGCCGGCAGGAGGACGCTCGCGCTGGACGATGTCCCTGGCATCCTCCAGAACATCGGCCACGGTTATGCGCACGCCGCCGACTTCCGCGGCGACGCCATCGATGACCAGCGCCTCCTGCGCCATCAACGGCAAGGCGCACGACGCGACAGCCAAAGCGATCTGTCTTCCTAATGCCATGCCGTGACAAAGAAATGGTCGGGGAGGTGGGATTCGAACCCGCGACCTTTTGGTCCCGAACCTCATCCACAAATTGTTCATTCTGCGTATTCTGTGCATTTCGTGCCAAAAGTGCGCAAAACTGGCCTTTTTTCCGGCGCAATCAAACGGACGACCTTTTGGCGACCGACGATCGCACCCAGTACATAGCGGCAGTCATAAACGCACCCACGCTTCGACCCGCCGCCGCGAACGGAATCCATTTTATCACACGCACGGCAGGAACGCCACGCATGATAACCACAAGAAAAAATCGCTTGCGCGGGCGGGTGGGGCGTGTGGTACAATCCAAGCATGGCCGAAACAATCAAGATTGCTATCAAGACGCTAGCCGGCGGTGTGA
>JAFSZJ010000086.1 GCA_017458965.1 Kiritimatiellia bacterium
GAAGGTGTCGTCGCAGTTGGCGACCCAGTCGCGCAGGGCCTCGTTCATCGCGTCCTTGAGCGTTGCGCTCCCCTCTTCAACGGCGTGGACCGTAGCGCCGAGCATCCGCATGCGCTGGACGTTCGGTGCCTGGCGGGCGACGTCGATGGCGCCCATATAGACATCGCAAGGCATGCCGAAGAGCGCGGCGACCGTGGCCGTCGCCACGCCGTGCATTCCGGCACCGGTCTCTGCGATGAGCCGCCTCTTGCCCATGCGCCGCGCAAGGAGCGCCTGCCCTATGGTGTTGTTGACCTTGTGGGCGCCTGTATGGTTGAGGTCCTCGCGCTTGAGGAGTATCCTGGCGCCGCCTAGATGTTCGGAGAGACGCCTCGCGTATGTTATCGGACTTTCGCGTCCTACATAATCGCGCAGGATCTCGTCGAACTCCCGTCTGAACGAGGGGTCGTTCCTTGCCGCCTCGTAGGCGGCTTCAAGTTCCCTGAGCGGTTGCATCAGGGTTTCGGCGACATATTGTCCGCCGTATGGGCCGTAGTGGGTAGTCATGGTAGTTGGAAGTTGAAGGTTGAAGGTCGAAGGTCAGAGGTCAGAGGTCGGAGGTCGAAGGTCAGAGGTCGAAGGTCGGTGGTCAGGTGGCTGGGTGGGTGAGCTGGCGGAGCATGTCGCCGGGCGAAGGGGCGCGCATGAGGGCGGTGCCGACGAGGAAGGCGTCGGCACCGGCGGCTGCGGCGCGGGCGATGTCGTCTGAGGAATGCATGCCGGACTCCGCGACGCGCAGGCACGGGCGCGGGATACCGCCAATGAGGCTCTCCAGAAGCGAAACATCGCAGGAGAAGTCGCGCAGATCGCGGCAGTTCACCCCGACGACCTTCGCTCCGGCGTATACGGCCCTGCCGATCTCATCGGCGTCGTGCGTCTCCACCAGCGCCGCAAGCCCCAGGCCACCCGCATACGAAATGAGGGCGGCCAGGGTCTCGTCATCGAGAATCGCGGCGATCAGCAGAACTGCGTCCGCGCCTGCGGCCCGAGCGGCGGCGACCTGGTACCTCGTAGTGACGAAGTCCTTGTAGAGGATAGGTATGTCCGTCACCTCCCTGGCGGCCCGGAGGTACTCCTCGCCACCGAGGAAGCGGTGCGGCTCGCAGAGTACCGAAAGCGCAGCCGCTCCGGCCGCCTGGAGCTCCTTAGCCAGCTCACGCGGACTGAAGTCGTCGCGGATCATCCCCTCCGACGGCGACGCCCGTTTCAGCTCCGCGATTACGCGCGGCGATTGTCCGCCGCGCAAAGCGCCGGCGAAATCGCGCGGCGCGGGCGCCGCCATGGCAAGCCGCTCCATCTCGGAAAGCGGTGTTACCGCCTCGCGCTCGCTGACGTCATGGCGGCGGGCAGCGGCGAGTTCGACGAGGATGTCCGTCATATCATGGCCTCCAGCATCGCGGAGAGCTTGGCTCTCGCGCGACCGGAGTCAACGGACTCCTTCGCGATCGCAAGCGCCTCGGCGTAGTCCCTGGCCTTGTCAGCCACGAGGATCGCCGCCGCCGCGTTCTCGATTGCGGCGGCGCGGCGGGCGCCCTTGTCCTCGCCCTCAAGGACGGCAAGGAGGAGCTTCGCGTTCGTCGCCGGATCGCCGCCCTTGATCTCGTCGTTGGAGAACCGCTCCCCATATTCTGCGCCGGAGTCGAGAAGCGAGTTGCGGACGACTCCCCCTTCAAGCGCCGAAACGAAGGTGAAGCCACCGGGGCTGATCTCGTCGATGCCGCCTGAGCCGCAGACTACCATGGCCCGCGACGACCCAAGCCTTGCGAGGGCGCCGGCGAGCGCCGGGGCGATCTTCTCGCTTGGAACACCTATGACATGGCGCTTCGCCCCGGCGGGGTTCGTCAAAGGCCCCAGCAGGTTGAAGACCGTGCGGAAACCAAGCGTCCTGCGCACAGGCGCGGCGAAGCGCATCGCCGGGTGGAGCTTCTTGCTGAAGAGGAAGCCCACGCCTACGCGCTTCACGCACTCCGCCATGCGTTCCGGACCGGCATTCAGGTCGAGGCCTAGGGCACCGAGGACGTCCGCGGAGCCGCACATCGAGGTCGACGCCACGTTGCCGTGCTTGGCGATTGTCACGCCTGCGCCGGCGGCGATGAAGGCCGCCGTCGTCGAGACGTTGAAGGAGTTGGAGCCGTCGCCGCCGGTGCCGACGATGTCGACCGGGTCGAGTCCGCCAAGGTCGATCCTGACGGCGGCGTCCGACATCGCCCGCGCAGCGCCGGCGAGCTCCTCCGGCGTGACGGGGTTGCGGGCCATGGCCGTCAGCAGAGCGGCGAGTTCAGGCTCGCCCACCTCGCCGGAGAGGATCGACGCGAAGAAGCCCTCCGCCTCCTCCTCGTTCGGGACGTAGCCGTCGAGGGCGCGGGCTACGATGGCCTTGCGCACAGACTGCGGCATCGTCCTGCGCGTCCGGCGTCCGGTGGCGATCTCCAGGAAGTTGGCTATCTGCCTCTCGCCCTGCGGCGTGCCGATTGACTCAGGGTGGTACTGGAGCGTTTCGATCGGGAACGTCTTGTGGCGGAGGCCCATGATCTCGCCGTCCTCGCTCTCGGCCGTGACCTTCAGGACATCCGGAAGCGAGGAGCGCTCCACGGCAAGCGAGTGGTAGCGCATCGCCTGGAAACCCTGGTCAAGGCCGGCGAAGAGACCTTTGCCATCGTGGCGGATGCGGCTCGTCTTGCCGTGCATGAGCCGCTTGGCATGGACGATGCGCCCGCCGAAGGCCTGGGCCACCGCCTGATGGCCGAGGCATACGCCGAGCATCGGCAGCTTGCCGGCGAAGGCGCGGATCGCCTCAAGCGTCACGCCGGCCGAGTCGGGGTTCCCCGGGCCGGGCGAGAGGACGAGCGCCTGGGGCGCCAGCGCGGCGATTCCGGCGACGTCTATGGCGTCGTTGCGGACGACCTCCGTCTCCGCGCCGAGCGAGCGGATCGCCTGTACCAGGTTGTAGGTGAACGAGTCGTAGTTGTCAATCACGAGTATCATCGCAGTTCCTCCGCGTATGCCACCGCCTCGAAGACGGCCTTTGCCTTGCCCAATGTCTCCTCGTATTCGCGCTCCGGGATGGAGTCGGCGACTATGCCGGCCCCGGACCGCATCGTGACGAGATCGCCCTCCTTTACGAGAGTGCGGATCACGATGGCGAAGTCCATGTCGCCAGTCAGCGAGAAGTATCCGGCCGCGCCGCCATAGATGCCGCGCGGCGACTTCTCGTACTGCGCGATCAGCTCCATCGCCCTTACCTTGGGCGCACCGGAGAGCGTCCCGGCCGGAAATGCGGCCCGTAGCAGGTCGAAGGCGTCAAGCCCCTTGGCAAGCGTACCCGACACATTGCTGACGAGGTGCATCACATGCGAATAGCGCTCGACGTGGGCAAAGTCGTGGACCTTGACGCTCCCCGTCTCGCAGACTCGGCCGAGGTCGTTGCGTCCAAGGTCGACGAGCATCGTGTGCTCGGCGTTCTCCTTCGGGTCGGCCTTGAGCTCGCGCTCGAGCTCGGCGTCGATGGCCGGGGTGGCGCCGCGCGGGCGTGTCCCGGCAATGGGCGCAGTCGATGCCGTGCGCCCGGAAAGCTTGACCAGCTCCTCGGGCGAGGATCCGATGAGCGTCCGCCCTCCGATGCGCATGAAGAAGTTGTATGGGGACGGGTTGATCATCCGAAGCGCACGGTAGATCGCGAGGTCCGTGACGGACGTCCTTGCCGTGAACTTCTGCGACGGCACGATCTGAACCACCTCGCCGGCGACTATGGCCTCCTTGCATTTGGAGACCATATCGCAGAACTCATCCTTGGCCATCTCCGGCGTGAAGGCATGTCCACCGGCGGCGGCTGGTGCAGGGGCGGCACGGCGACGTTCCATGAGGCGGGCGATGGACTCGGCGCTGAGCGTCCTGTCGTATATCGACTGGATGCGGCGCATCGCCTCGGCATAGGCACCGTTGCGCGACGGGTCGGCAAGGACGACGATCGTCACCGTGTCGCGGACATTGTCGAAAACCAGGAAGGCTTCGCAGATCAGGAACGCCATCCGCGGCACCCCCTCCTCCGGCGTCAGCCCCACGCGAGGCTCGAAGACCTTAACCGCGTCATAGGCGACATAGCCGACGGCTCCGCCCTGGAATGAGGGAAGCTCCTGCGCCGGCTCGTAGCGCATCTCATCGAAGAGCGCCTTCAAGCGCTCAAGGGCGTCCACGCCCTGGATCGACCCCGAAGGTTCAAGTCCGAGGTACGAATAACGCCCGCGCGTCTCGCCCCCCGCGACGCTTTCAAGGAGGAACGCCTCCTCGTCGTCCTCAAGGCGGGACAGGGCCGCGACGGGCGTCTCCCTGTCCGCGAGGAATTCCTTGAAGACCGCCACGCGGCCTGCGTTCGCGCCGCGTCGGTCAAATTCCTCCTCTGTCAGCAGTTTCAGCATGGTGTTGCTCCTTGTTCGTGTGTTGTTGTCGATGGGTGAAAAGAAAAACAAAACGGGCCGGATCCTTCGAGGATTCGGCCCGCTTCGTCGCGCTATTGTGTCTGTGTCTGACTAGTTGCCAAAACATCCCGCGCCCTGCGAACCGAATCCGCAAGGCCACCACCACTGGAGGGAAATGGACGTTCTGGTTGTCATCGTTGATAAGAAGTGTACCACTAATGCCGACAGGCAGTCAAACGAAAAAACACTGAGGTGAGCGGCCTGCATCGCCGTCACAGCCTAGGCTTGAGGACGAGCAGCCCCTTGGTCATGGCCCACGCCTGTGTCTCTGGCATGCGCTTGAGGGCGTGGTAGGGCCCCCAGGAGTCGCTGTAGAGGATTTCATGTGTCTTGGAGTTGTAGCCGATGATGAGCCGCATGTGCCCGAAGGCGCGCCCCCCGGAATTGACATCCGGGACTTCGGGGTAGATGCCCACCAAGCAGGACCAGAGAAGCGGGATGCCGGAATCCACGTATGAGCGTACGTTGGCCAGGAATTTCGCGAACTCCTGTTTGCGCCGCAAGCGGCTTTGCATAAGGATTTCGGGGTCCATGGAGTTCCAGATGGACGATAGGTCGACCGTATGGTTTTGGGTGTGGAGCTCCCAGTCGATTTCGGGCTTCTTCGCCCGCTTGGCCGCCGCGTTGTAGTCCTTCAGGTCGCGGAACGCCTGGGAATCCAGGAAGGACTTGCCCCTGTCAGCCGCGATGAGGTTCTTCTGGTCGAGCGAGTAGCCTTTCCCGATGGCCGTGATGGCCTCGGTGATGCCCTCGATGCTCGTTCCGCCGCAGGCGCTTGTCTCGGCGAGCTGGGCCACCTGGTGCTGGTCCACGTCTAGTCCAAAGTACCGGAGGATGCGCTCGGCCGTGGCGGCGGCACAGTAGCCCTTCTGCCCCTGGTCGACCATTGGCACGTTCTCGATGACCACATCTCCCTTGGAGTCCCTGACGATGTTCTCCCTGAGTTGCCGCGCGTTCTTCGCCTTCACAAGGATGCTTTTGCCGGTGAGGCTGGCGTTGTCGGCGGCCGCATGGCCCGTACGCGGAACGAGGATCGCGCGGATGTATTCTGGTGAGTATGGGATGCGAAAGCCCGAAGCCTTGTCTGTATGCGGTTCGACATATGCCCATTCCAACTGAAGCAACGGGGTCTTGCGCTTCCACGAGAGGCGTTTCACGACTTTGCGCGGTGCTGGCTTGGCGTCGGGTTCATGCCCAGGCTGGCCAAA
>JAFSZJ010000087.1 GCA_017458965.1 Kiritimatiellia bacterium
CCAATCGCGGATCCAGGCAAGAAAGGCGTCTGGAGCGACTTCGCCCGCATCTATTCGAAGGATCTGTCCGACATCGACTACAGCACGATCCTTGTCGGCGAATGGGACTGGGCGACCGAATCCGGCAACAGCGTGGTGAAACTGGCAGACGTGCTGCCCGTCCCTGGCGGTGTCCTCCTTGTCGGCCACGCGCCAGTAGGCAAGGACGGCGCAGTCAATGGCAAGGACATGCCCGTCCGCAACGTCCCGGCGTGGGGGTCCGCCACGCATTCCGCAGAGGCCGGCGTCCTCGCCATGCTTCACTTCAAAAAAGGGACTAGTTCAAGTGGCGAGCCGCCGGATGCGGCAACGACGAAATAATAGTGACGAACGACGCGGCGACGCCGATTCCATTGAACCGTGCCAACCATTAGCGCGGTTCAGGCACATCTATTGCAATAACTTGTCAGGCTTATCCCCCATTATTTGATCGATGCGTACTGTCCATGTCGGCCAAGGGCAGATTTTATACGGTTGAGGCCGCATTCTCACGGTTGGACCGGCACATGTGGACTTTTTACTGCGGCATGCGCCGCGACGATGTTGGGCGATCTTTTGCGCTCGGTGGCGGAAGCGGGATTCGTCAGGCGGGCCGGATTGTCGCGTTGCGACGCCCGCCTTCCGCAAGCCCTCTTTTCTCCGCCACCTTCGCGCCAGCATAATGGGTTGTCATGTGATGCGCGGCGTCGCGGGGAGTTGCGGCCGTGCATTTCGTCGGCGCCGCAAAGCGGCAATCCGGCCGATGAAATGACGGACGCCACCGCGTCGTCGCGCACGGAAATCGTACATGATCGTCGGTCGCAAAGCGACCAGCAAGGAAAACTGGGGGATAAGCCTGCTTGTATTGGTTATTGCAACATGGCGTCTCATTGTGCCATCATAGCAAGCATGATAATCGAATCGGAAAGAGCGCCTGGCACAGGTGATTCTTTCGCTGAAAAACCCGACAGCTGACGGACCTTGACGTAGTGCAAATCGAAGGGAGAGATAGCCTAATGATATTCGGACCAACAGACCTGACAGGCGCCTTTAACCATGCAAGATGACACCGCTCAATTCGTTTGCCAAAGGTGCGGGGCGTGCTGCCGGATCAAGAACGGCATCGTGCGCGTGTCTGGCGCGGAGATCGCGCGGATCGCCGCCTTCCTCGGCAAGGACGAGGCGGCATTCATAGCCGAGGACACCGAACTCGCGCCCGACCGCAGAGGCCTTGTTCTGAAAAGCCATCCAGACGGCGCATGTGCCTGGCTCACGGACGACAACCTCTGCCGCATCAATCCCGTCAAGCCCGACAAGTGCCGCACATTTCCGCATGAGTGGACGAACAGCGACTCCGCCTCAGTCTGTCCTGGACTACGGCGGACTAGATCATAGACAATGGGAACAAAACCGATTGCAATAGAGGTGCGGGGGGCGCGGAAGAACAACCTCCGAAACATCGACGTCGACATACCGCTCGGAAGGATCGTCGGCGTGGCTGGCGTGTCTGGGAGCGGCAAGTCGTCGCTCGCGCTGGGCGTCGTATACGCCGAGGGTTCGCGTCGCTATCTCGAATCCCTCTCGACCTACACCCGGCGCCGCATGACGCAGGCCGCGCGGGCGGAGGTGGACGATGTCCGCTATGTCCCCGCGGCGCTCGCGCTCCATCAGCGGCCAGGAGTTCCGGGCATCCGCTCCACCTTCGGGACGATGACCGAGCTACTGAACTCGCTTCGCCTCATGTACTCGCGCCTTGCATCGCACCGCTGTCCCAACGGCCACTACCTCCGGCCCTCGCTGGATGTCGCAGCCGAGCGCGAGCAGACCTGCCCGGAATGCGGGGCGAAGTTCTTCGCCCCCGGTGCCGAGGAACTTGCCTTCAACTCGCAGGGCGCTTGCAAGCGCTGCGACGGCACGGGGACCGTCCGCGAGGTCGATCCGGCCACGATCGTTCCCGATGAATCGCTTACCATAGACGAAGGCGCCGTCGCGCCATGGCAGTCGCTGATGTGGTCGCTGATGAAGGACATCGCCCGCGAAATGGGGGTCCGCACCGACGTGCCTTGGCGCGACCTCACCGACAGCGAGCGAGACATCGTCCTCCATGCGCCGCCGGACAAGCACCACATGGTCTATCAGATGAAGACGGGCGAGTCCGGCGAGATGGACTTCACCTTCTTCAACGCCTACTACACGGTCGAGAACGCGCTCCGCAACGTCAAGGACGAGAAGGGCATGAAGCGCGTCGCCAAGTTCCTCAAGGAAGGTCCTTGCCCGGAGTGCGGCGGCACGCGTCTTTCGGAGAAGGCGCGCGCGCCGCTTCTGCGCGGCATTTCGCTGGACAAGGCGTGCGAAATGACACTTGAGGAGGCGGAGGAGTGGGTGCGCGGCGTCCCAGCGTCGCTTCCCGCGCCAATGCGTCCGATGGCAGAACGCATATGCGAGTCCTTCCACGACACCTCGCGGCGGCTGCTCGAACTCGGGCTATCCTATCTCTCGCTCGACCGCGCAGGCTCCACGCTCTCAACCGGCGAACGACAGCGCGTGCAGCTCGCGCGCGCCGTCCGCAACCGCACCACCGGCGTGCTCTATGTGCTGGACGAACCGTCCATCGGGCTGCACCCCTCAAACCTCCAGGGGCTGACCGGCGTGATGGACGATCTCGTCGCGGACGGCAACTCGGTCCTGCTCGTCGACCACGACACGCAGATACTCGGCCATGCCGACTGGATCGTGGAGCTCGGTCCGGGAGCTGGCGCAAATGGAGGTAACCTCGTCGCAGAAGGAACCGTCGCGGACATCGCGCGGAACCCCGCCTCGCAGATCGGCCCTTTTTTGGCCACAAAGAACGCAAAGCTCGCAAAGGGGGAAAAACTCCACGCCTCTGCGCCTCTGTGTGAGATAAAGCTCGCCACCTCAGCCATCCACACCGTCAAGCCGCTGGAGGTGTCCTTCCCGAAGGGACGCCTTTCGGTCGTGACTGGCGTTTCCGGTTCCGGAAAGACGACGCTCATCCTCGAAAGCCTCGTGCCGGCGCTCGCGGCGCAAATCGCCGGCAACGCGCTGCCGAGACATGTCCGCTCCATATCCGCGCCCGGAATATCCCAGGTCAAGCTCATCGACGCGACCCCGATCGGCATAAACATCCGCTCTACGGTCGCCACATACGCCGACATCCACGACGAGCTGCGCAAAGTGTACGCGCGCCTCACGGAAGCGAAGGCGCGGAAGCTCAAGGCCGGCGACTTCTCTTACAACACCGGTTCCCTCCGCTGCCCCACATGCGACGGCACGGGGCAGATCAGCCTAGACGTCCAGTTCCTGCCGGATGTGGACATCCCTTGTCCGGACTGCCGCGGGTCACGTTATTCCAAGGCCGCGCGGGCGGTGGAGCGTAATGGCGTTTCGCTTCCAGCCCTCATGGAACTGAGCGTGGACGAGGCGCTTGGCGTCTGCGACGGCTTGCCGCTTGTGCGATCGCGCCTGCAGGTGCTGCATGACCTGGGACTAGGCTACCTGACGCTTGGCGAGGAGACGCCCGGCCTTTCGGGCGGCGAGGCGCAGCGGCTAAAGCTCGCGAGCGAGATGGGGCGCGGCCAGGGCGACAGCGTCTTCGTCTTCGACGAGCCTACGATCGGACTCCATCCGCTCGACGTGCGGACACTCATGGGTGTCTTCCGCCACCTTATCGAAAACGGCGCGACGGTCATAGTGATCGAACACGACCTTGATGTCATCCGCGCCGCCGACTGGATCGTCGACATGGGTCCAGGCGGAGGCGAATCCGGAGGCCGCATCGTGGCGGCAGGCACCCCGTCCGACATCAAGGCCACCACCGCCAGCACCACCGGGCGCTATATCTGAGTCCGTCTTTGCCGAAGGCATGGACAACGGAGGAACTGACAATGGCGATTAAGAAATCACAGCTTTACTCCAAGCTCTGGGAGGCCTGCGACGAACTGCGCGGCGGCATGGACGCCTCGCAGTACAAGGACTACGTGCTGGTCG
>JAFSZJ010000088.1 GCA_017458965.1 Kiritimatiellia bacterium
CGCCCACTATCGTCGCGGCGCATGCCGCAGTAAAAGTCCACGTGTGCCGGCCCAACCGTGAGAATGCGCCTCTCCCGCATAAAATCTGCCATTGGGCAACAGGGATAGCCCCCATCGGACAAATTATGGGGGATAAGCCTGTGGAAAGAGAGTGGAAAGTGGAGAGTGGAAAGTGGAAAGTGGAAAGTGGATGGTGGAAAGTGGAGAGTGGGAAGTGGAAAGTGGAAAGTGGAAAGTGGATGGGTCAAGATGAGCGGAATGATGTATCATATGCACATCATGAACACGGACAAGGGCAACTGCCACAAGGCTTTCCGAAACATCCTGGTGACTGGCGGGGCGGGCTTCATAGGCTCGAACTTCATCCGCCATGTCCTGGCAAAGACTGACTTCAAAGGGCGAATCATCAACTTCGACGCACTGACATACGCCGGCAATCCGCGCAGCCTCGACGATGTCGCGGCGACATACGGCGAACGCTACGTATTCGTCCATGCGGATATCCGCGACGCCGAAGCCGTGCGCAAGGCCTTCTCCGAATATGACATCGACTGCGTCATCCACTTCGCCGCCGAATCGCATGTCGACCGCTCAATCGTCTCTCCTGACGATTTCGTCCAGACGAACATCGTCGGCACCTTCAACCTCCTCCAGTCCGCCCGTCAGCGCGGCGACAGCCTTCTCCGCTTCCACCATGTCTCGACAGACGAAGTCTTCGGCTCCCTCGGCGCGACAGGCTTCTTCTCCGAGACGACGCCCTATCAGCCCCACTCCCCCTACTCCGCCTCGAAGGCCGCCTCCGACCACCTGGTGCGCGCCTTCCACGACACCTACGGGCTGCCGATCACCATCACGAACTGCTCCAACAACTATGGTCCATACCAGTTCCCGGAGAAACTCATCCCGCTCATGATCCTCAACGCTCTGGAAGGCAAGCCGCTCCCCGTCTACGGCGAGGGCTTGAACATCCGCGACTGGCTACACGTCGAGGACCACTGCGCCGCCATCTGGACGGTGCTGACCTGCGCGGAGGACGGATCGACCTATTGCGTGGGCGGCCGCGCGGAGATGCGCAACATCGACGTCGTAAAACGCATCTGCTCGATTGTGGATCGCCTTGCGCCGCCACTGGAGTCAGGCGCCGCCCGCGAAACGCTCATAACGCACGTCGCGGACCGCCTCGGCCACGACCAGCGCTACGCCATCGACTGCTCTAAGCTCGAGCGCGACCTCGGCTGGCGCCAGGCTCACAACGCCGACACCGGCTTCGAGGAGACGGTACGCTGGTACCTCTCCAACATGGAATGGGTTGACTCGGTGCGCAGCGGCGAATACCGCAAGTGGATCGAGCGCAATTACTCCAAGCGCGGCTAAGTTCGCCAAGACGTGCGTGGTTGTTTTACCTCACGCAGAGGCGCTGAGACGCAGAGAAGCGAAACACGGAAAGGTTCCGGGTTAATAAGGTTTCCGTGTTCCGCGCGAAGCGCAAACCTTTGCGGTCTATGCGCCCCTTGCGGCTACACATTATTTGAAATCGCTCTAGCCACTAGCCACTAACCACTGCTCGCGCTATTCCCACTCGATGGTGGCCGGCGGCTTGGACGTGATGTCGTAGACGACGCGGTTCACCTGCGATACGTTTGCCGTGATCTCGGCCGAAACCTTCTCAAGGAACTCCATCGGCAGATGGACGAACTTGGCGGTCATGAAGTCCGAGGTCTTCACCGCGCGCAGCGCGACGGTGTAGCCGTAGGTGCGGGCATCGGCCTTGACACCGACAGACCGGTTTGCGGTCAGGATCGCGAAGTACTGGCTGGCCTGGGCGTCGAGGCCGTCGTCCGCCATCGCCTTGCGGAAGATGTGGTCGGCATCGCGGAGGATGTCGAGTTTCTCCTTTGTCAGCTCGCCTATGCAGCGGACGCCGAGACCCGGACCGGGGAACGGCTGGCGCATCGCGATGGACTTCGGAAGACCTAGCGCCAGGGCGACGCGCCGCACCTCGTCCTTGAAGAGGTACTTGACTGGTTCGACGAGGCCCTTGAAGTCGATCGTGTCTGGAAGGCCGCCGACATTGTGGTGCGACTTCACCTGCTTCCCGCCGTCGAGTCCGCTCTCGATGATGTCCGGATAGATGGTGCCCTGCACGAGGTAGTCGGGTTCGCCGGCCTTCCTCGCCTCCTCCTCGAATACGCGGATGAAAGTCTCGCCGATGATCTTGCGCTTGCGCTCAGGATCCGTGACGCCCTTAAGAGCACCGAGGAACCGTGCTTCGCCATCGACATGGACGAGGTCGATGCCGAACTGGTCGCGGAAGACGCGGCAAACCTCGGCCGGCTCGCCCTTGCGCATAAGACCGTGATCGACGAAGACGCAGGTCAGCTGCTTGCCGACGGCACGGTGGACGAGAACCGCGCATACAGACGAGTCGACGCCGCCGGACATCGCCAATAGCACGCGCTTGTCGCCGACCTTCTCCTTGATGTCCGCGATAGCCTCCTCGATGAAGGCCTCTGTTGTCCAGTCGCGCTTCATGCCGGCTGATGCGATGAACGCATCGATCGCGCCACCGTCGAAGCCCTTGTCCACAAGGTCGAGAACCGGAACGCCGTAGGTGGCGGGATCGACCGCCGGCTCCTTGCCGAGGGTAGCCTCGCCGCATTCCGCTCCGCGCTGGAGGATTATTGCCTTCGGTGAAAGCGCCTTCACCTTCTCCGCCTGTGCGGAGGAAGGCAGCACCTCGCAATAAACGCCGAGGTTGCGGACGATCTTCGCCGCGCCCTGGCTATTGATGGCTCCGAAGTCGAGGATGACGATGGTGTCGTGGTCGTGTTTCATGGTTGGGTTCCAGCGTTGAGGGTTGAGAAGTTGAGAAGTTGAGAAGTTGAGGGTTGAGGGTTGAGAAGTTCCTGGGAGCGCAGGCATCTTGCCTGCGGGATGTTTTACGAGTTGGGAATAAGTGGCTAGTGGCTAGTGGCTAGTTGAGCAGTGACTGGTCGATGGCGTCGAGGGAGGCAGTGTCCTGGATGGACGCGGCGACGTTCTGCTTGTCGATGCGCTTGGCGAGACCGGACAGCACCTTGCCGGGTCCGAACTCGATGAAGCGGTGCGCACCGGAGCCGACGATGCAGTCGAGCCAGCGTACGGTGCCGGTGACCTGCGCCAGCATCGCCGCCTTGATGGCCTCGCCGTCAGCGACATGCAGCGCACCTGTCGCGTTCGAGAAGACGGGTGTCTTCGGGGCGGAAAACGGAATGTCCGCGATGACCTTGGCTAGGCGTTCGCGGGCTGGCTCCATGAACGGGGAGTGGAAGGCGCCCGCGACATTGAGGACGATGGCCTTGCCACCCGCCTCCTTGGCGGCGGAGGCGGCCTTTTCCACGCGGTCCTTCTCGCCGGCAAGATTGATCTGCGACTGCGAGTTGATGTTTGAGACATGGAGACCGCAATCGGCCGCGATCTTCTCCACCGTCTCAAGCGGCAGCATCATGACGCTCACCATGCCGCCAGGATTCGCGTCGCATGCCTCCTGCATGAAACGTCCACGCGCCTCGAGAACGCGGACGGTGCTGGCGAAATCAAGGACGCCAGCCTCATGCAGGGCCGACCATTCGCCAAGGCTGAGTCCGGCGAATGCGTCAAAGGCGCATGTCGGGTACTTCCGGCGGAACGCCTCGAAGCACACAGCGCTGACGACGAATATGGCCGGCTGGCAGCGGTCGGAACGCGTCAAGTCCTCGATCGGCCCCTCGAAGCATACCTTTGCAAGATCATAGCCAAGGACATCCCCGGCCTCCTTGAAGAAGCGTCCTAAGGCGGGATCGTCCGCGAAGTCCCTGCCCATGCCCACGAACTGGGCGCCCTGACCTGCGAATAGCGCTAGCTTTTCCATGGGGTGATTGTACCATATCAGTGGCCGCAAGGGATCAGGGATCAGCAGGCTTATCCCCCATTTTTCCTTACTGGTCGCTTTGCGACCGACGATCATGGACGATTATCCTGCGCGGCGTCGCGGTGGCGTCCGTCATTTCGTCAGCCGGATAGCCGCTTCGCGGCGCCGACGAAATGCACGGACGC
>JAFSZJ010000089.1 GCA_017458965.1 Kiritimatiellia bacterium
CGCTGGCGAGCCGCAGATAACAGATAATGGATAACAGATAAAAGATGTGGCGAGCCGCTTCGCGGCAAACCCGATATCCCGAAACCAGAAACCTGGAACCAGAAACTTATTAACCCGGAACCTTTCCGTGAAGGGCGAAGCCCGTTTCTGTGTCGGGCAGGAGGCACGTTCCGTGTCCGGCAAGGCGAAAAGTGCGAAGTGCGCGGCGTGGGAACGGCTCATGGCCGGAGCTTGTTCACGGCCATGACGCCGGGGCCATGCCGCAACCGTCGAAGACGGTCTTTCGCCTAAGGCGGCTTCCGTGTTCAAGCGCAGCGCCAACCCCGCACACTCTTTGCGTTCTTGGCGCTCTCTGCCACCTTGCGTTGAAATCCGCTATTTCTGCCAAATTTGGCGTGAGAATGATGCCGCATTAACGGCCACACTATTTCTTAACCCGCTCTAACCCCGAGAAGTCGCCAACGGCGACCCGCAGCCGCGACAAAGGCTTCCGTGTCCCGCGCGGTAGCGCCCCTACGTCCCTCTGCGCCTCTGCGGCTCTGCGTGAGATGAAAAGCGCGGCGGGACGCCGCACCTCCGGAGGACATGTCCGCGGGCGGGACGCCCACGCTCCCAGGGTAAGTGCGGGACGCCGCACCTCCAGACCGACCCTAAATCGGACAAGGCCCGGAAGGCTGTCGCAGACAGCCCACCGCGCCCCGCCGGTTTTCGTGTTCCCGCGCCGCAGGCGCTCTCTGCGCCTCTGCGTCTCTGCGAGAGATTATTCGTCCTGGCTACTCGATTATCCGCAGCCGCAGGAAGTGGATGTCGACGTCGTTGCTGTGCGAGAAGTCCTCGTTGGCGTCGCCGGACGTCGGATCCACGGTCTCCACCTCGCGCGCCGTCGGATCCAGCTGGTAGAAGCCGTCGGAGAGCGTATCGGCGCCCTCGAGGACGAGTCTGCCGTTGATGCCACGACCGCTCTCAACGTCATCGCCGTCCTCGGTGCGCGTCAGCGTCGCCGTGGCATGCATGGAGGTGCCGTCGACCGAGACGGACGTTATGTTGAGCGAGTGGGTGCAGCTCCGCGCCTTCAGGTCCTGGTTGAGGAGGTAGCGGGTGTTGAACTCAGAGTCGGCCGCGGCGTTGTCGCCGAGGGCGTTGATGTCGCTCTGCGTATAACTGTTGTTGCGTATCCACGCTAGGACGTTGGCGTTCGTGACCTCCACGCCCGACGGGGCGAAGAAGCGCGACCCGACGGGTTCGTCGTACGGCAGGTCGTCGAAGACCTGCGCGACGCCGTTGACCGCGCCCGGCGTGTGGGCGCCGGTGTACCAGTAGAAGTCATCGACCGTCGAGCCGGCGATCTGCTCGCCCGTCTCGCTGTCGGAGCGCGAGAGGAGGGAGAGGGAGTCGGCGAGGCGGTTGACCTTGCGGCCCGCGTAGGTGAAGTCCTCCCAGCCGGAGCCGGAGACATAGCGTTCGGTGCCGAACGAGACCATCTGCTCGATCGCGTTGTTCGAGCGATAGACGAGGATGCCGGCGTAGGTGCCGATGTTCTCCTTTGCCGTCGTGGCGGAGTCGGTAAAGGCCGCGTCCTCGTTGTCCATCCACTCGTCGCCCCAGACAAAGAAGCCCCAGCCGTTTCCGGTGTCGTGCGGGATCGTCGTGCCTTCCGCGACCGTGTAGGAGTCCTTGCCCCTTGCGCTGCCGACGGAGGAGCTCGTGCTTCCGGACATGCCGCCGACCATGGCGAAACGCCATCCGCCGATGTCAGTGCCGGCCGGAGCGGCGAACTCGACGTACTCCTCGGTGCCCCTGTCGGCCGTGGCCGACGAGGAGTACCAGTTGTTGATCTCGTTCACGAAGAACGTGCCGGGGGCGCATGAGTAGACCCAGTAGTACGGCGACCATCCCTCCTGGGCGTGGTCGGCGTTCATGTCGAGGTCGGACATGGTCATGCTCGACGCGTTGAACGTCTTGTACCATTCGGGGTTCTCGAAGGTATCCAGACCCTGCACGATGGGCGGATCGCCATGCTCGATGTCGATCGCGGCGTGCCTGCCCCAGACGACGTACTCGACGATGTCGTCGATGTCGTTCGTGCCGGGGATGCCGCCTTCGGCGCGATAGACGTGGCTGTCGCCGACCTTCGCAAGCTCGACGCGGCACGACGCGTCGTTCGGGTCCAGCCAGTTCTTGTAGCCCCAGGTCTCGCCCTCGGAGTAGGTGTGCCACGAGCAGAAGATCCTGATGCCCTGCGGGTTGAGGATCTGGCGCATGATCTTCGCCTCGACCGTCGTGTTCGAACCGGCGAGCGGCTGTACCGGCGCGAGGAGGACGTACTCGAACTCGAAGGACGGGCGTGCCGGCGCGGTCACGAGAACGTCGTCGATAACGACGCGCGACCTCGTGGCGGTGTTCGTCGAGTTGTAGAAGCGCACGACGAAGTAGTCCTCCTCGAAGATCTTGTCGTTGCTGAACGGCACGAAAATGCTGCCCTCGTCGGCCGTCGCCGAGAGCGTGATGTTCGTCAGAGCCTTCCACTCGCCGTCGCCGCGCTTGCCCGGCTCGCCCTCGTATTCAGTGCCGATGACGATATTGATCTCGCCGTCGCGGACGGTGCCATCGGCCTCCGGCACGAGGCGGTAGCGGAAGGTTATCTCGCCCACGCCGACGCCGGTGAGCGGCGGCGTCTGGAGATACGGGTTGTCCTCTCCGTACACCTCGGTGCCGTACGTGCCGTTCGTCTGGCTGTTGTTGAGGAAGCACGACTTGCCGTTGTTGTTGTAGATGAGGCCGCTGTTAATCAGCGAGTTGCCGGCGATCAGGTTCATGTTCGTGCTGTTGCCCTCCGTTATCAGGAGGTTGTAGGCGACCCAGGCGTTGCCGTTGTTGTCCGGGTAGTCCTTGGTGCGGAGGTTGTCTATGACGATGGTGGCGTCGGGATCCGTGCCGTCGCCGAGGATGCGCACCCTCACGCGGCCCGGATAGTACTTGCCGATCTTCTCGTACCGCGACCCGGTTTCGCCGACGGCGTTCGTATAGACGGCCTTGGTGATCCACGTCGTGTAGTCGTCCTCCTCCGTGTACTCCACGGCGTAGGCGACATGCTGCCCGGCTTCACCGCCGACGGAATAGGAGAACGAGATCGAGCCGATGTGGTTCGTCATCTCGGGCGAGACGACGCCCTGGGCGAGGGCCGGATTGGCCCGCGAGCGAGTGAACTCGGCGCCGATCTGGAACGCGCCGGCGTTCTTCACGACGCCCTCGAGGACGGCCCAGTGGTCGTACATCGAATCGAACGGGAGCGTGGAGATGGTCGATTCGAGCCATGCGTCCTGCTCGGACTGCGCCTTCCAGTCGAGGTATCCGTCGGCCAGACCGCCCGCATGGAGGGAGTCGCCCTCGTAGCGGGTGAAGGCGCGCCAAGGGGAGAGGTTGACGTCGTCTATCACGACGCCACCGTCGCCATCTACGTAGCGCAGGGTGACGAACTTCCGCGCCCAGCTGTGGATCGGGAGCGTCACGTCCGAGAAGGCGAGGGAGCTGACGTTTGTCGTGAAGACGGTCGCATTTTTGAGGGAGTCGATCATCACGCGCTCCTCGTCGTCGACCACATCACCGACGTAGATGCCGATCATCTGGTCGGGCACCTCGCGCGTGATCTGCGAGGAGGTAACGGTCCACCGGTCTTCACCGTCGGCACGCTGGCCGCCATGGCTCCAGTTGGCGGATGCGGCGGAGAGCGACGCGATGAGGTCGGTTCCGTTGTAGGAGGACCTGCTGGCCGTGACCGCAGTGATGACCGGCACTGCGTCGAAGACGCCAAAGCCTATCGTGCCGCCAACGTTGAGAACGCTAGCATCAGGAGTGTCGCTAAGCAGGTTGGCTTGCGCGGATGATGATGGGTTTCCTCCGGCCATGTTGACCTGGACGCGGAGCTTGCCGGCGTTTCCCCCTGTCTCATGATATAGCCGGATGTTGACGTCCGCCGCCTCGTCATTCTGAAGCGTATAGCCGGTATTGCCTGTGCCGTTTATCGTGCTATTCGCCACCTTCTTGTCGTTCTTGCCGGTGGAGTCGCGGCGCCACAGCTCAAACGTGACGGTTTTGTCAAGGGTGTTCGCCGTGGTGTCGTCCTTGATCATGCGCAGTTCATACCACGTCGCAGGCGTTTCTTCGGCGAGATACGAGTATGCCGGCTGGTATAGGAGAATGTACGAGAAGTAGGGCTTCGAGGGCGAGACATCCGAGAGATACCACTTCGTGGAAATGTAAAGTGACTGACCCGACGTCAGCGTCCAGCCTGTTCCGTCCTTGTAGATGGCGAAGTTGTCATCGCTCAAGGACGCACGGGCCTTGAACTCGATCTTCTCGAGGCCGTACGTGATGGTTGGGACCCTGGTCGAAGTGGGCGCCGGCTTGCCTAGGTTCTCGATCTGGCCGTCAAGTTTCACCGCCATGGACTTGTTCGCGGCGGCGGTCGTGCCTTTCAGCCGGTCGGTGAGGATGCGCGTCCCGGTGCGGTAGAAGCCAAGCTTCGTCTCGATGCCGCTGGACTCCCATGCGTCGGACGTGTCGTCGTACTGGAACGTCTCCCGCGCGTACTGCGTGCTATCCTCGTCGTACCCGTCGAGGCTCCACTTGTTCGTCGAGACGACGGAGCCGGAGGCCGCCTCGGTTGCGTTGCCGTCGAAGTTCTCTGCGTAAGTCGTCGTGGGCAGGCCGCCGAGCGAGGATTCGTAGTAGTCGGGGGTCGCCGTCCAGTCGTCGAAGTCCTGGTAGACGGCCTTCTTGATGAGGTAGTCAAAGTCTCCGGCATCGTCGTCCGTCGAGAAACGGTAGAGGTAGAAGCCAGTGTAGTTCTTCTCGTTCAGGGCGACGACGCGGCCGACCGCGTCCCGGTCGAGGCTCTTCTCAAGGAAACCAGCGATCGTCGGGTCGGAGATGGCGTCAGGGTCGTTGTCGCCCCAGTACACGACGTCGGAGGAGTACTCGTCGGCATCGTCCGCATAGTACCCATAGCCGCAGAAGTGGTTGGATATGACCGTGTAGCCGCCAACGGGGACGACGATCTGCCACCGCTCGGCATCGACGAGCGTGAGGGAGTCGTTGTTGCCCATGTTGGCGAATATCGTCGTATCCACCGGCGCGAAGGCGACGCGGCTGTAGCGGCTCGGATATGGGCGGACCTGATAGCGGCCGTATGAGTCCGGCACCACGTGAACACTCGATTGCGATGTTGCGGTCGGCCTGCCGTCCTCTGTGGTGTTCTTCCAGTAGGTCGGACTGAGCGACTCGTATGCGAGTTCAGGATTCGAGACCAGCGGGTTGAGGCCGTAGCAGTAGCCGTCGAATGCGACTTCGTAGTAGTACCAAACATAGCCCGTGTTTGTGCCACCGATAGTGCCCTCATACCAGTCCAAGCCATTCGTCGCACCGCGATATTCCATCGGCGTCGAGAGCCATTTCGACCGGTCCGCAGATGGTGAATCATTGCTCTTCGGCACGTACTGGTAGAAGCACGTCACCTGCCGGTTCGTCGCAGCCGTCGCCTCGACAACGTTTGTCACCGAACATCGGATCAGCACATTGCTCCCCTGAGACGGGTATCCTGGGTTCTCAAGCTTGTGGACGATCCCAACATCCGCCGGAGGCTTGGTTATACAGATATTGTCAATCGCGAGGCGGCCGGCTGTATGTGTCGGATTGTAACTGTTATAGTCGGAACGGAAAATCCGCACGTATGTTATAGTTGGATCGTTAAGAACGACGTGGCAAATTCTGGAGAAAACCTCGTCATTATCTTTGCCAAACTTGTATGTTGCTACGGTGTTCCAGTTTGTTCCGGGATAATCCTCTTCCGGCACGTACTCCGTATAGGCAACCTGCACCGTCAATTCGCTTTTCCTGCAGGTTGTAGCAGTAGCTAGTTTTGCCCTAAAGTCAATTGTGCCCACTCCGCCTTCAAGTTTTGGAGAACGAATATATGGGAGATGTGTTGCATCAATATTGAAGAAGAAGAACAATGGGTAAGCCATGGATTTCGAGGAGTCTGTTAAGGCGTATTGGCCACGTGGTGTGGCAGTCCAGAAATCTACGCCATTGGCAACCCACTGATCTCCGTTTGGCGTTGCGGCAGTCCAGTTGGTGGCGGTATTCGCCGTTTTTACCCATCCATAATTGGCATCCTGCCAAATGTCTTTAGTTGACGATTGCAGTTTTCCATCATGAAAACGGCTGTAGTCTATATTGGCACCAACAGATGTGAATTTTATTTCCGACGCATCTTCGCCATTCCAAGTGTACCACTCGAAGGTTGTAGCGACGCCGACTTCCGGCAAGTATCCTATGAAGTAGGTTGGCGACCGCGGAATCATTTTCACATCGGTCCAGGCGTTTGTGCCCACGCCACGGTACGACAATGTCATTGCCGACACTTCGCCGTCTGACACGCTAGCCGCGACAGCGGTCATGGCCCCGTCATACAGGTCAGTAGGCATCGCCGTTGTGGAGATGCTTACGGCCCCAACATGTCTGGCAATGAGACATGACAACATACAGCCTGCGCTTATCCGCAGGACCTGTTTGCCACTACCTTGCCAGACGTTTCTTTCCATGGCACACTCCCCTTACGTAGTAAGGGGAGTGTCTTTAAAACATCCGTCCCGCAAAAAAAAGAGTTGACAAGAATCTACCGCAGTGCTATAGTCTCGTGGGGCAGTGTTGTCATTCCCCTTACCTTACTTGAATGAAATGATTATACACCCACGAATCGCATAAAGTCAATACAAAATTTTCGTATATTACAAAATATTACATTGCAAAGTTTTACCGTCAAGCTCTATTCTTTTCCTTTTCCTATTCCCTTTTCTTTGGGGTCCGTTTCTTTCCCTCTCCTCTCTTTCTCTTCCCCCCCTTTTTTTTTTGAATTTTTGGCTATGTTTTGTATGCTTTGTGTATGCTTTGGGGTCTGTCCCCATTTTTGTCTTGCCTTCGGCGGAGTGAGCCAATACAATCTTTACCATGAGACGGGCGAGATTGAAGGTCAAGGACGGGTGCTATCACATCGTGAGCCGCATCAACGGGAAGCGTTTTCTGATCGACGACAAGGAGAAGTCTGAGCTCCTTTCGGCGATCCGCGCCGCCGCCGACTTCTCGGGCGTGGAGGTATTCACCTACGCAATGATGACAAACCACTTCCATCTTCTGGTCCGCGTCCCGAAGAAGCGCGAGGTCAACGACAACGAGCTGTGCCGCCGTGTCCGCTCCCTCTACGGCGACGACAGGGCCGAGAAGGTATTCAAGAAGTGGGACAACTGGGAGTTTTTCGGTCTGTTCGCCAAGGTCAATGACGAGAAGGCCCGCCTACGCGCCCGCATGTACGACCTCTCCCAGTTCTGCAAGACTTTCAAGGAAACATACACCCAGGGCTACAACAAGCGCACAGGCAATACCGGCACGATCTGGGAGGGCCGCTTCAAGAGCAACCTCGTCGAGCCATCAGCCCGCGCCCTGCTTGCCGTCGCGGCGTATATACACCTCAACCCCGTCCGCGCAAATATGGCCGACACGCCCGATGCCGCCAAGTGGACTGGCTTCGGCGACGCCGTCGCGGGCGATGTCGCCGCGAAACTTGGACTAATAGCGCTGATAACCCTCATCGACCAGGCCAACCAGGGTCCGGCAAAGTGGTCGCATGTCCGAGGCGTTTTCAACCACATTCACCTTGGCCGCATGGCCGTGGATGGGAGGGAACAACCTGCAAGCACGAAAGGCGCGGGATCTGCCGCAGCAAACCAGCTCAAGCCGCTGCTGATGCGCCGGACGTCGGACTTCCTGAATGGAGCCGCACTAGGATCGCCAGCATTTCTGCGCAGGGTTGCACTCATGCTGCCAGAACGCAGGAACCGAAAACCACCCGGCGTGTTCGATGACCGCCCCGCACTAGGTCTTTCCTCGGCACTAGGTGTGCGCGGGGCGTAGCGTGGCGGGCGCCGCGAGCGGCGCATTACAGATTTCAGATTTCAAATCTCACAGGGTTGCTTTGGGCGGCGCATTACAGATTTCAAATCTCAGATCTCACAGGGTTGCTTTGGGCGTAGCGTGGCGGGCGCCGCGAGCGGCGCATTGCAGATCTCAAATCTCAAATCTCATAAGGGTGGGTGCACCTGCGTGATCGCGCAGCAGGATGGGCGGCACAGGGAGCTGCGGGTTGGCGGAGTCAATAAAGTTGTTAATAATTGCATAGTATTTTGGAAATGTGTTTTATATGCAGATAATAAGTGAAGTTATCAACAGGTGTTTATAAAGTTGTTGATAACTTTTGCCGCAATTGGAACGGGGGATGCTATACAATCTGCCTAAAAGATATGAAACGGGCCGAGCCAACAAGACAGGAGATGCTCTGGCGCTTCATGGAACGGCTTATCCGTCAGGAGGGAGCCGACATCGGGCAGCCAAAGTCGATTCGTTTTCTGCTTTGGTGGCTTAACCTTTTTTCAAAAGGCTATAGCGCTGTCGTGAAGGCCAGGGCTTGGCTTTACGATCATGCGTTTATGCCGCAGTTTCCCCTTGGATGCCAGGTGATAAGCGTGGGCAACGTTACCGCCGGCGGCACGGGCAAGACCCCTGTCGTGGAGATCCTGGCGCGGACTCTGACCGAAGAAGGACGGAAGGTGGCCATACTCTCGCGTGGCTACCGCTCGAAGAAGCGCTCCGCGACAGAACGCGGACCACGCATCGTGAGCGACGGACGCCATGTTCTGCTCGACAGCGAAATGGGCGGCGACGAGCCGTTCATGCTTGCCCGGAACCTTCCCGGAGTCGCCGTGCTGGTTGACAAGGACCGCGTGAAGAGCGGACGGTATGCCGTAGCCAACTTCGGCAGCGACGTCCTGCTGCTTGACGATGGCTTCCAATACCGACGCCTCAAGCACTCGCACGAAATCGTTCTTGTGGACAGCACCAACCCGTTTTCAAACGGCCACCTGCTCCCGCGGGGCACGCTTCGCGAACCAGCATCTCACATCAAGCGCGCCGATATCATCTTCATGACGAAGTCAAACGGGGACACGGCCTTGCTGCGGGCGCGCATCAAGAAGCTAAACCCGTCCGCGACGATAACCGAATGCCGCCACTGCCCGAAGTTCTTCAAAAACGCATACTCGGACGACCAGATTTCGCTGGACGCTTTAAACGGAAAGAAGGTGGTGGCTCTTTCAGGAATCGCCTCACCGCAGAGTTTCGAGGCCTCCCTGCAGAAAATGGGCGCAACGATCATCAGCAGGGAACGGTTCTCCGACCACTATCGGTACCGTCCGCAGGAAATACTAGATATAATCGCGGCGGCGGACGAACTCGGCGCCGATTACATCCTAACGACCGAGAAGGACGCTGTGCGTCTGCCGCATCTGGAGTCGCCAAAGGTCCCTATCTACTACATGCGGATGGAGATCGAAATACTCAATGGGTACGGTAACTTCAAGGAACTCGTTAAAAAAATATGCTTCGCGGAGAAGAATGAGTAGAGATGAGAGATGAGAGTCGAAAGTCGAAAGTCGAAAGTCGAGAGGGAAGAGGGAACGGAGAAGAGTGGGGAGGAGTTGAGTGAATGTCTGAACTTTTGATACGCGGGGGAAGAGAGATTTCGGGTTTTCATGCGGTGTCGGGCAACAAGAACGCGGCGCTTCCAATGCTTGCCGCCGCCCTTATGACGGATGAGGAGGTCGTACTTGAGAACCTTCCAATCATCCGTGACGTCGCGACGACGATCGACCTGCTGCGAGACCTCGGCGCAGACGCTGAAATAGACGAAAAAGCACATACCGCCCACATACACGCCCGCAATATCACGAAGACGGCGCCGTTACCGGACCTTTGCGCAAAGGCGCGAGCCTCCATACTTTTCGCCGGTCCTTTGCTGGCAAGGGCTGGAAAAGCCACAATAGCCACTTCCGGCGGCGATTTCATTGGAAGGCGACGCATCGACACGCATGTCTCAGGTCTTCAGGCGCTCGGAGCCACATTCGACGAATCCGCCGGCCATTCCTTCACAGCCCCCGAAGACGGACTCAAAGGAAGAAGGATCGTCCTCGACGAAGCAAGCGTTACTGCCACCGAGAACATCGTGATGGCCGCAGCCACCGCTAAAGGCGAAACAAGCATATACAACGCGGCGTGCGAGCCGCATGTGCAGGACCTTTGCCACCTTCTCGTCGCAATGGGCGCGAGAATAGAAGGCATTGGCACCAACCTGATCCGAATAGAAGGCGTTGACCGTCTCCATGGCGCACACGCAAAAATAGGCCCAGACTACATCGACGCCGGCAGCTACATCGCCGCATCACTCGTCACAGGCGGGGCGCTATCGCTGGGTCCGATCAGGGCGGCGGAATTCGAAATACTCGAGCGCCACTTCTCCAAGTTCGGTGTGAAGTGGACAATATCGGGAGATACGCTCATACTTCCCGGCGGCCAGAAACCGGAGATACGCTACGACCTTGGCGACGCCATACCGAAGGTCGAGGATGGAATATGGCCGTCATTCCCGTCGGACCTCATGAGCATCCTTATCGTGCTCGCCACCCAGACGAAGGGGACCACGCTCTTCTTCGAGAAGATGTTCGAGAGCAGATTGTACTTCGTCGACCACCTCATAGGAATGGGCGCGCACATAGTGCTATGCGACCCGCACAGGGTGGTGGTGGCCGGTCCTTCGAAACTTCATGGGGCAAGAGTCACAAGCCCAGACATCAGAGCAGGCATATCCCTTCTCATCGCGGCCCTAGCGGCGGAAGGCGAAACGCGCATACTTGGAGCAGAAAGCATAGACAGAGGATACGAGAGAGTGGAGGAGAGATTCGGCGAACTTGGCGCGAGCATCGTCCGTTTATAAGTTGTCGATAGGCTGTCAAAAAGGTTTGCAATAAGTGAGGAAAAGTTGACAGACAACTGGAAGATGAATGCCGGAGGTGTCAATGGACCATCTTTTTCATCATGGAAGTTGACACGAGAAATCGACGCAGAACACCGCAACAGCCATTTCCGGAAAGTTATTCACACAGTTGACAACCATAAAGAGAATATGTACATACATTGATTCACTTTTTGGGTATAATGGAACGCCGACACAAGAAAAGGCAATGCGACAAGGAGGACCACGATGAAGTTCACGATATCACGCACAATGTACCTGGACGCACTCCAGAAGGTGCAGAACGTAGTGCCGGCAAGAAGCACTCTCCAGATTCTTTCGAACGTTCTCGTCGAGGCCGACCAGAATGGCCTCACGCTGACCACGACAGACCTTGACATAAGCGTGAAGTGCAAGGTGGAGGCCGTAGTCGAGGAGGCCGGCGAGACCACGATGCCGATAAGGAGGCTCGTAGGCATCGTCCGCGAGCTTTCAGACGGCAACATAGACATAGATGTGGATGAAAGCGACGTGGCGACGGTACAGAGCGGCTCGTCGTTCTTCAAGATCGTCGGCATGCCGAAGCGCGACTTCCCGCCGGTTCCGGTTGCGGATGGAAGCGTGTTCTTCAGGATGGAGAGCGGCGTTTTCCGCGAGATGCTTCGCAAAACCTCTTATGCCGTATCTACGGACGAGACACGCCGGATCCTCACGGGTGTGCTGCTTTCGTTCAGGGACGGCAAGCTCACGGTCGTATCTACGGACGGACGCAGGCTGGCGCTTGTAGAGCACGAGGTCGAGTTCCCGCCGGAGATGGAGCGCGACATAGTGCTGCCGCCGAAGAGCGTGAACGAGCTGATGCATGTTATCGCCGACGAAGGCGACCTTCGCATCTACGCGCAGGGAACGCAGGCGGTCTTCGAGTTCGGCGACACTGTCGTGAGCACGAAGCTCATAGACGGGACCTATCCGAACTACAGGCAGGTCATTCCGGCGGAGTACGAGCAGCGCGTGACGATCGGCCGCGAAGAGTTGCTGACGGCTTTGCGGCGCGTCTGCGTCGTGACGACGGACAAGTCGAACGCGACGAAGATGACCTTCGCGGACAACACGCTCACGATAGTGACGCATACGCCTGAAGTCGGCGAAGCGCGCGAGACGATCCCCGTCAAGTACGCCGGTCCGGAAACGACCGTGACGTTCAATCCCGAATACGTCATGGACCCGCTTCGCAACCTCGACACCGACGAGATATACTTTGATCTCGGCAAGGGTCACGCTCCGGCCATGATCAAGTGCGACATTCCGTTCCTGTATGTTCTCATGCCGCTGCGACTGGGCGCGTAAGCCGCGTTGCTGGCGCAACGCGGCAGATAATAGATAACAGATAATAGATAGGAGATAAGAGATGGAAGATGAGAGATAGTGATTAGTGGTTAGTGTTTTTTCGACCTTTGTCTTTCGACTTTTTAACCTTTGACCTTTTAATCTTTCAACCTTCAACTTTTCAACTCTAATACACCATGCTAGTACCGATCGTAGTCGAACAGACGGGGCGCGGTGAGCGCTCCTACGACATCTACTCCAGGCTTCTCCAGGACCGCATCATCATCCTTGGAAGCCCGATAGACGACAATGTGGCGAGCCTGATCACGGCGCAGCTTCTTTTCCTTCAGGCGCAGGACGCCGAGAAGGACATCTCCATGTACATCAACTCGCCAGGCGGCGTCGTCACCGCCGGCATGGCGATATACGACACGATGCAATTCATCTCGTGCGATGTCGCCACGTACTGCATCGGTCAGGCGGCGAGCATGGCCGCGGTGCTTCTCGCTGCCGGCGCGAATGGCAAGCGCTTCGCCCTTCCGAATTCCCGCATCATGATCCACCAACCTCTCGGCGGAGCCGAGGGTCAGGCGACGGACATCAGCATCCAGGCGCAGGAGATACTCCGCGTGAAGGAGAACCTCAACGGCATCATCGCCTCGCACTGCGGCAAAAGCATCGAAGAGGTGACTCGCGACACTGATCGCGACAACTTCATGTCCGCGTCCGAGGCCAAGGCATACGGACTGATCGACGACGTGCTAGTGCGCCGTCCGAAGAGTGAGAAGAATGCATAATGCACGATGCACAATGCACAATGTAGAATGCTGAATGAAAATTTCTGGACTTTTTTAAAGAATGGCGAAGCGTAAGACGAAGAACCCCTTCGAAGGGCTGAGCGAAGAGGACGAGGACTTCGACAACATGTGCGGGTTCTGCGGGGCCACCGAGAAGGACGGGGTGGTATTGATCCGCGGACCGGTATTCAACATCTGCAGCGAGTGCGTCAAGGTATGCTGCAACATCCTCGGCGGCGATTCTGACCCCGGGAAGTTCGCCAAGCCCAAGCTACGCGCCGAAACAGCCGAAGCCGGGGCCAAGGAATTCGTCAGCAAGCTAAAGGTGCCGACACCACGCGACATCAAGCAGTTTCTCGACATGTACGTCATCGGGCAGGAAAACGCCAAGAAGGCGCTGTCCGTGGCGGTGCACAACCACTATCGCCGCATCACGAGCGAAGGGAAGAAGGACGGCGAATTCGCGGACGTCGAACTCGACAAGAGCAACATCTTGCTGATAGGGCCGACCGGCAGCGGCAAGACGCTTTTCGCGAGGACGATAGCGCGACTGCTCGACGTTCCGTTCGCGATCGCGGATGCAACGACTCTCACTGAGGCCGGATACGTCGGCGACGACGTGGAGAACATACTGCTCTCCCTCATCCAGGCGGCGGACGGCGACATAGCCCGCGCAGAGCGCGGCATCATCTACATAGACGAGATCGACAAGATCGCGCGCAAGACCGAGAACGTATCCATCACACGCGACGTATCGGGCGAGGGCGTGCAGCAGGCTCTGCTGAAGATCATCGAAGGCACGGTTTCGCGCGTTCCGCCGAACGGCGGGCGCAAGCACCCGAACCAGGAGTGCATAAAGATCAACACCGAGAACATCCTCTTCATCCTCGGCGGCGCGTTCGTGGGTCTCGACACCATCATCTCGCAGAGGACGGGGCGCAAGACCGTCGGCTTCGCGGAGAAGAAGGATGCGGAGGATCCGAACGCCTTCCACATGAAGGTGGAGCCCGAGGATCTTGTCCGCTACGGTCTGATACCTGAGTTCACCGGGCGCATACCCGTGATCTGCTCGCTAAGCGAGCTGACCGAGGACGAAATGGTGCGCATCCTCACGGAGCCGCGCAACTGCCTCGTCAAGCAGTACCAGAAGCTCTTCACGATGGACGGCGTAAAGCTGACGTTCGACGAGGGGGCGATCCGCGAGATAGCGCGCGAGGGTCTCAAGCGCAAAACCGGCGCGCGCGGCATGCGGGCGATCATGGAGCAGATCATGACCGAGCTCATGTTCGAGGCGCCTGGACGCAAGAACGTCTCGGAAATCGCCGTCACGGCTGAGCTGGTCAAAAACCAGCTCCGCGATCCGACGACGATATTGAAGTTCCTCAAGTAGGCGCGGCAGAGACTGCGAAGAATCTCACGCAGAGGCGCGGAGAGCGCCTGCGGCGCGAGACAAACCAGAATGGCGTTTATATTCTCCGTTCCTCCCGACATTTTGAAACGTCTTGAACAAGCACACGGATTTGTTCACGCCTAACGGCGCTCACGATAATGTGAGGAGCGTTAGCGACGAACCAATCCGTGTGGCTACTTCAGTCTTTGACGCATCATTTCCTTGCACCGGTGCGGAGCGCCAGCTACCATGGGACGCCAGGATCTACGCGCCGCGAAGCATCGGGACGATGTTGATCACGTCCGCCCACTCGGCGTCGGGATCGTCAGAGATGTACTTGATCATCGACTCGAAGCTGTCCCACATGTCGTCGTACTGGTACATCTCGTAGGTGTGGCCCCAGAAGTAGAAGACGCCCGTGGCCTTCGCCTTTGAATAGCGGTCCCAGAAGCCAGGGTCCTTGAAGTGGCAGTTGGAGGCCAGCGCGAGCGGCTCGTCGCAGTCGCGGACATCGTAGGTGTTCTGCGTGGTGCGGCCGTAGGCGAAGCCGTTCTCGCGGAGCAGATCGATTGTACCCTGCGTCGAAACGCCGCAAGGCCACGCGAAGCCGCGGCATGGCTTCTGCACGATGTCCTCAAGGAACTTGCGGGCGTCCATGGCGCTCTTGATCCACTCGGCGTCGGGGATCGAACCGGCGTTCTCATGGCGCCAGCAGTGCGACGCCAGCTCGAAGCCGGAGTAGATCTCGGGGATGTCGCGCAGCGAGAACTTGCCGACGCCAAAGCCGAAGTTGTGGTTCCAGGTGCCTTCGCCCTGCTTGCGCCACGCGCATCCGCCGCGCTTTTCAGGATCCATCAACCCAGGGTTGAGATTGAACGTGGCCTTTGCGCCGTGACGGCGCAGGATGTCGATGAGGCGTCCGTCCGTGATGACGCCATCGTCCCAGCATTGCACTACCTTCATTGGATGCTCCTTGGTGAAAAAGGGACCGCCGATAGGCGATCAAGTCGGAGAGAATTATAGAACCTTTGCTCATGATCGGAGTCATCTTCATTCGGAAAGTTCCATTCAAAGCGGTTGTGATATCATGCTTACGTCATGATTTAGACTTTTAGGATCGGCAAAATGCTAGCGCTTATCTTAGGAATTGTCTTTTTGGTAGCCGGGTACTTCACGTACGGACGCATTGTAGAGCGGATCATTGGACCGGATGACAGGCCGACGCCGGCCATAGCGCAAGCCGACGGAGTAGATTACGTGGTCCTGCCCAAGTGGAAAAACCTCCTGATCCAGCTCCTCAACATAGCCGGCATCGGTCCGGTAATCGGTGTCATCGCCGGCATCAAGTTCGGAAAGGTCGCGCTTGTCATCATCCCGATCGGCTGCGTTTTCGCAGGTGCCGTCCATGACTTCCTCGGCGGCATGGCCTCGATCCGCTCCGGTGGCGCCAACCTACCGAAGATCGTCCGCGACAACCTGGGGCGCGGCTACTCCGCCGTTTTCTCGTGGCTGATGGTCCTAATCCTCCTACTCGTAGTCGCAGTCTTCATCAACGTTCCGGCCAACCTCATAGACAAGCACTTTCTGCCAGACACCCCGTTCTTCTGGGGCGTCGTAGGCGTTATCTTCCTCTACTACATCGCCGCGACACTCTTCCCGGTCGACAAAATCATAGGCCGCTTCTATCCGGTTTTCGGCGCCCTGCTGCTCGTCGGTTCGATCGCCATCTTCTGCGCACTCCTCCTCGCCGGCTTCAAGGACCCGTCGCTCCTCCAGGAGAGCGAGGCGTTCCGCACATACCACGACACAGTCTTCAACGCAGGCGGACGCAGCCCCATCTTCCCGTTGCTCTTCGTGACGATCGCGTGCGGCATAATCTCCGGCTTCCACGCCACGCAGTCGCCCATCGTTGCCCGCACGATGCGTTCCGAGCGCGAGGCGCGCGCGACGTTCTACGGCATGATGATCGCCGAGGGCGTCATCGCCATGATCTGGGCCGCCGCCGCATTGGCCATCTACAACCTTCAGCCGGAGGATCTGAATATCGTGCCCGCCGACGTGCTTGGCCACATAACCACGCACTTCCTCGGAACATGGATGGGCGGCATCACAGTGCTGGCCGTCATCGTTCTCGCTATAACGAGCGGCGACACGGCGCTTCGCTCCACCCGCCTCTCCCTAGCCGAGATGTTTCGCCTCCCCCAGGCGAAATTCATCAGCCGCCTGACCGTATGCGTGCCGCTCATCGCGGTAGTGGCGGGTCTGCTCTGGTGGTCCAACCAGAGCGCCAAGACCTTCGGCTACCTCTGGAACTACTTCGCCTGGGGCAACCAGCTGCTCTCAACCACCACCCTCATGGCGTGCTCGGTCTGGCTGCTTCGCAACGGCAAGGGCGTTCCCGCCACGCTAACCGCGCTCATTCCGGGGATGTTCATGACGACCGTGATCGTCTCGTTCATCCTCTGGACGACATCGGCCTATGGTCAGCCCTACGGCTTCGGCCTTCCGCTCAAGCTCTCGATCGCGATTGGAGTCGCGACGGCGGTCGTTTTCGCCATCTACGTGTTCGTCCGTGGAAGACGGACGCAGTCGAGCAACGACCCGAAGTAGCTGATCGACTCCATGGCGTGATTCTTCGCGAATGCGGCGGCGGCTTCGTCATCTATGTCGCCGAAGTAGCGTATGGCCCTGATGCCGGCCCCGAAGCCGGCCTCGAGGTCACGGCGTCCGTCGCCGACCATTACGCAATCCACGGGACGCAGCGACAACGCTGCCATAGTCTCCAGGATGTAGTTCGGCGATGGCTTGCGGTAGCGCGAGGGTTCGTCCGGGCGTTCCGTCGCTATGCACATGCCATCGAAGAAGGTGTCCGTGTCGCCGATGAGCTGCGACAGGCGGGCGTTGACGGCGTTGACCGCGTCCATGCCAAAGTAGCCGCGCCCTACGCCGCTCTGGTTCGTGAAAAGGAATAGAAGAAAACCCGCCTCGCGAAGAGCGAGAAGCGTCTCGCGCACTCCTGGAAGAAGGCGCACCAGATCGGGGTCGGACACATACCCCGAGTCGTGCATCAGAGTTCCGTCGCGATCGAGGAAGATCGCGCCCGCCACCGGACCAGAAGCTTTCAATGTTTGGCCATCTGACATCTCAAATCTCAGATTTCAGATCTCATAATTTCTCCCGATCCCATCTTTTATCTCTCATCTCCTATCTCCCATCTCTAATCTCTAATCTCTTATCTGTTATCTGTTATCTGTTATCTGTTATCTATTATCTATTATCTGCTTTGCTATGCGCCAGTATCTCCTCAGGCGTGGCGGTCGCGGTGCCGACTTTCTCGACGACGACTCCAGCGGCGTGGTTGGCAAGTTCGGCGGCCTTCTCCGGCTCGGCCCCGGCCGCCAGCGCGGCGACAAGCGCGGCGACAACAGTGTCACCGGCGCCGGAGACGTCGAAGACCGCGCGCGCGGCAGTCGGGATCTGGCGACGCGGCACACCGCCGGTCGAAAGCATCATGCCGTCGGCGCCAAGCGTCACGACAAGGAGTCGTGTGGCGTAGCGCTCGTGGAGCACGCGGCAGACCTCGGCCGCCGGGAATGGATCGGACGGCGAAACGCCCTGGATACCGGCGAGCTGGAGCGCCTCGGCCCTGTTGGGCGTGATGAGGCCCATGTCGAAGAAATCAAGACCCTGTCGCGGCTTCGGATCGAGCGCGATAAGCTTGTCCTTGCCGCCGATTTTGCGAAGAGAACGGATGAGATCGGAGGTGACGACGCCCTTTGCGTAATCGGAGACGATAACGGCGTCGGCGGCCGCGACGAGTTTGGGAAGTTCGTGAGCCACGAAGTCATCGCCAAGCGCATACGAGGAAGGCGGACCTTCGCGGTCGATGCGGCAAAGCTGCTGGCCGCGGCACATTACGCGCGTCTTGTGGACGGTGCCGGTTCCTTCACGGACAAGCGACGGCGCGATGGCTATACCCTTCGAGGAAAGGATTTCGCGAAGCTTTGCCCCGCCTTCATCGTCACCTATCACGCCGACGAGATCCACGGACGCGCCGAGTGCGCGTAGGTTGGAGGCGACGTTCGCGGCCCCGCCTGCCGTGAAGGTGTCGCGGTCGGCCTTGACAACCGGGACTGGCGCCTCTGGCGAGATGCGCGTCGCGTCGCCCCAGAGGTAATGGTCGAGCATCAGGTCGCCTACGACCAGGACGCGTACGCCGGATATCCGTTCGAGAAGGGTCCGCATAATGATCAGTTCCGCCAGAGGCTTTCGGGATACTCGCCTTCCGCGACGAGCGCGCGTATGGCCGCCGTCGTCGCGGGCTTGTCCTCGCGGTACGTGACGCCGAACCAGCGCGACGTGACCGACAGCACATCGACAACCGCGCGCCCCTCTCCAAGGAGCGTGTTGACGACGAGCGGGATGTACCACTCGGCCTTCAGATTGTCGGAGTTCGCGTCGAGCCAGCGGGGGAACTGCTCCTCCATCAGCGTGAAGAGCGCCGGCGTGAAGCCCCAGAAGTTCATCGAGACCGTCTCATCGCCGGTGAGCGCCATAGACGTGCCATCGGGGAGGGCGCTGCGGATCACTCCGTCGGCCTCGCGGGCGATCTTCGTGTGCTCGGTGACAGTGCGAAGACGGCCGTCTGGCGCGACGTCGCATATCCCGCGCGCGACGCTTCCGTTCTCGGAGAGCGTGTTCGCAAGCCCGTATCCGGCCATGCAGATCGGCTCCACGGCACCGGGCGTCCGCGACGCGGACAGCGACGAAAGGCGCTCGGCCACGCGCATGAACGAGTCGCGGCCGTAGAAGTCGTCGGCGTTGATCATCGCGAAAGGCGCGTCAACGACATCGCGCGCGGCGCGGACGGCGTGGGCCGTTCCCCAGGGCTTTGCGCGGCCTTCGGGGACCTTGCGTCCGCCAGGCAGGTCGGACAGCTCCTGGAAGGCGTACTCAACCGCTATGCGTCCGCCGAAACTCGCCTTGACGCGCTCCTTGAAGGCCTCTTCGAAGTCGTGCCGTATCACAAATACGACCTTGCCGAAGCCCGCCCTGACGGCGTCATAGACGGAGTAGTCGAGAATCGTCTCGCCGGATGGCCCGACGGGGTCGAGCTGCTTAAGACCACCGTAGCGGCTGCCCATGCCAGCCGCAAGCACAAGAAGCGTAGGTTTCATGATGAAGGATTATATCAATTCCGAATGACCGAGAGATAGCCTCCCGGAGGGCATGCGACCTCCGCAAGTCCGGCTTCTGGCGTGAAGACGCCGGCGGCGTCGCCGAAGGTGTCGAACGCCTCCACCTTCGCCGGGCCGGCGAGGCGCAGGGTCAAGCGTCCAGAGGCCGTGGCATTGAGGACGAGCGTCGGCTTGGCGAGGTCGCCGCAGTCCGCGACGCGGCCGTCGTCGTAGATGCCGATGATCCGCTCGGCATCGTCCTCCGCCTCGATCTCGGGGAACATCAGCTCCGCATGGCGCGGCGTGAAGCGTCCCTTGAGCAGCGCGTTGCAATGGCGCCGCGAGAATTCAATCCAGTGTTTGATCATTCTCAGGTGGCTTTCCGGCGCCTTGCGCAGCATGACGGAATACTGCACCACGCCGAAGATGGAGTTGAGCACGTGCAGCGCGGCCTCCTCGGCCGGGATGGAGAGGTTCCACTCGAGCATGTCGGAGTGGACCGCCGTCTCGCCAGACGTCAGGCGCATTATGGCGATTGCCACGCGGTTGCGGCGCATGTCGCCCGGGCAGTCGCCGACGCGCAGCATGTTGCCGTACTGTCTGATCGCCGCGCCGACATACTGCTGGCGGAACTCTACCAGCACGTCGGGGTTGATTTCGGCGAGTTTGGCATGAACCTCCTTCATGAGCATATCGACGGCGACGGGCACGCTCTTTTCGTCTCTGCCGGCGTAGTCGTCCGCGACCGCCGGATCTTCGCCGTTGATCCTGAAGGAGTCTATGAAGTCGAGCTTAAGGCCGTCGAGGCCGTAGTCGCGCATCGCGGTGACATAGGTGTCGATCAGGTATCGACGCACCTCGGGGAAGCGCGGGTCCAGGACATGGGAGCCGTTGCGGACATAGAGCGTCTTGCCCTTGAAGCGCTCCGCGGCGGCGGAGTCCAATCCGACGAACGGCACGGAGTACCACATCATGTACTTGATGCCCAGTTCGTGGACCTTGCGCACATGGGCGGCCATATCCGGGAAGCGGCGAGGCGCGACCTCCCAGTCGCCGCAGCGGGAGTAGTCCCATACGATCTCGTCGGTGTGCCATCCGTCATCAAGGATCGCGGTCTTCATGCCGAGGCGGGCGGCGAGCGCCAGCTCCTCCTCGACGTCCTTGCCGAAGACGTCCTTGTGGAAGCAGTACCATGTCGAATAGAGAGGCTCGAATGCGTCGTCCGGCACCTTGCACGGCACATGGCCACCGGCCTCCGCGACCCATGCGGCGGCGATGCGGACCGCGTCCGCGAGCGCAGTTGGCCGCGTATCGAAGCGGATGCTCGTCGAATAGCGGTCGAGCGGGGCTTCGGGGATGGTGAAGAACTCGAACGCCAGATCGACGAGGCTCTCCTCCTCGTGGATGCCGCCGGAGGCCACAACCGGTCGCAGCGATTCGCCGAGCGCCGCCGAGAAGTGGCACATGTCGGAGCCGTCGAAGAGGGCGTAGAGCGGGATGCCGTGGGCGACGTCCGTGGTCCAGATCATGGCCCATGACGCCCAGTTCGGCTGGAGCGAGAAGTCCTGCGCGTATGGTTGCCACATATAGTGCATGCCGGCCTGCGGGATCACGAGCGAGGCCTTGAAGCGCGGCGGCGCGGCCGGCGCCGGCGCCTCGGCGACAATCTCCGCGATCTCCGCGCCGTCGGGGGCGATGCGCCGCTCAATGCCTATGCGCCATGCTCCCGGCTCGTCGCATTGCAACGCAAGCTCCCCGAATGAAAACGGGACCGAAACCTTCGTAATCCCGTCAATACCGATCATTGCCTTTTCCATGCAATGATTATACCCTCATGCCGTGGTACAATCTGCGCGGAGACGCATATGCAAATGAAGTTCCATCTTGCGGCGGTCGCCGCGCTTGCCGCCGCTTCGGCGCAGGCGGCCATGATAACGGTAGAGGCGGAGTCGGCGGCGGAGGTCGAGGCGCCGATGGCGCTGGCGACGAACGCCGTGCCGGCGGCGGACGTCGGCCACACCGCGTCCGGCGGCGCATGGCTCCAGATACCGGAAGGCGCCGGCAACCCTCCCAAGCTGGAGAAGGGCTTCGCGCGATTCGAGATCGAGGTCCCCGCCGACGGCGGATACTACCTCTGGGCGCGCGTGTTGTGGGGCGGCGAATGCAGCAACTCGTTCACCCTCCAGGTAGATGACGCCGCGCCGGTTCTCTTCGGTGAGGACCCCACCTTCGGGACCTGGCACTGGGTGCGTTATCCCGCCTCGCGCATGGCCAAGCCAGTCCAGCTTGCCGCAGGCCGCCATACAGTCGTCTTCCGCAACCGCGAGGACGGCGTGGCGCTGGACAGCTTCATCCTCGCCACGGAGAAGCGGTTCACGCCCGTCGGGCTTTCCGGATCGGCAGGGCTGTAGCTCTGCCGGCATCGCGCTGAAAACATTTGACACGCGCCGCGACGGAAGGTAGTCTAACAAACAGTCCTATTATCAGACGGAGAGCATATAAAGTGTATCCAGAACAGACCCTGCGCCACAGCGCGGCCCATGTGATGGCCGCGGCTGTCTGCCGTCTTTTCCCCGGCACCCTCATCGACATCGGCCCCGCGACGGACGACGGCTTCTACTACGACTTCGACCTTGAGCACCGCCTCTCCACGGACGATTTCGCGGCGATAGAGGCCGAGATCCGCAAGATCATAGCCGAGGCCCTTCCGTTCGAGCGCCTCGAGGTCTCGCGCGAGGAGGCCGCCAAGGTCTTCGCCTCGCAGAAATACAAGCTCGAACGCCTGGCGGACATCCCCGAGGGCGAGGTCGTCTCGATCTACCGCTGCGGCGAGTACGTCGATCTTTGCCGCGGGCCCCATGTGGGCACCACCGCCGACGTCGGCGCCGTCAAGATCATGTCGATCGCCGGCTCCTACTACAGGGGCGACGTGAAGAACAAGATGCTCCAGCGCCTCTACGGCATCGCCGCGCCGACGCAGCAGGAGCTCGACGAGATAGTCGCCCGCGCCGAGGAGGCGAAGAAGCGCGACCACCGCGTCCTGGGCGTGGAACTCGACCTCTTCCACCTCGACCCCGAAGACCCCGGCCAGATATTCTGGCACCCGAAGGGCTGGACGATCTACATCACGCTCCAGGAGTACATGCGCCGCAAGATCGTCCATGACGGCTACAAGGAGGTCAACACGCCGGCCATCATGCCGCGCAGCCTCTGGGAGAGGAGCGGCCACTGGGACCACTACCAGAAGAACATGTTCGTCACGGAGAGCGAGAAGCGCCTCTTCGCGGTCAAGCCCATGAACTGCCCGGGCGCGCTTGAGATCTTCAACAGCCGCCTGCGCTCCTACAAGGACCTGCCGCTGCGCCTCGCCGAGTTCGGCCACTGCGCCCGCAACGAGCCGAGCGGCACGCTCCATGGCATCATGCGCGTCCGCGGCTTCGTGCAGGACGACGCCCACATCCTCTGCACCGAGGAGCAGATCGAGGAGGAGGTCGCCAAGTTCTGCCGGCTCCTCAAGGACGTCTATTCCGACTTCGGCTTCGACAAGAACCTCACGGTCAAGCTCAGCACTATGCCAGACGACCACGTCGGCGACGAAGCCACCTGGCGCCACGCCGAGGAGGCGCTCGCCTCCGCGTGCAAGGCCTCCGGCATGGAATACGAGATCCAGCCCGGCGAAGGCGCCTTCTACGGCCCGAAGCTCGAGTTCACGCTTGTGGACGCCCTCGGCCGCCAGTGGCAGTGCGGCACGATCCAGCTCGACTACCAGCTGCCGAGCGCCGAGCGCCTCAACGCGCAGTACATCGGCCCCGACAACAAGCCGCACCATCCCGTGATGCTCCACCGCGCCGTCCTCGGATCGCTCGAGCGCTTCCTCGGCATCCTCATCGAGCACTACGCCGGCGCATTCCCGTTCTGGCTCGCGCCGGTCCAGGCGCGGGTGCTACCGCTCAACGACAAGGTCCTCGACTACGCCCGCTCCGTCGCGGACAAGCTAGGCGAGGAGGGCTTCCGCGCGGAGGTCGATTCCGAGAACGACAAGCTCGGGGCGAAGATCCGCCGCGCGCAGGTCGAGAAAATCCCGTACATGCTCGTCGTCGGCGGCCGCGAGGCCGAGGCCGGCGCCGTGTCGGTACGCAGCAGGGAAGAGGGCGACAAGGGCTCCATGCCCCTTGGCGACTTCATTCAAAAGGTACGCATGGAGAACAAGGCGTAACCTTGCGCCGCAACAACGGAGGTGGGCCATCGGCTCCTTCATTCGCACAAACTTCAAGATCCGCGTCCCGAGCGTTCGTCTCATAGACGCAAACGGCCAGATGGTTGGCGTCGTCGCCACGCGCGACGCCCAGCGCATGGCGCAGGACGCAGGCCTCGACCTCGTCGAGATGCAGCCAAACGCGGAACCGCCCGTGTGCAGGATCATGGACTACGGCAAGTTCCGCTACGACGAGGGCATGAAGAAGAAGCAGGCCCGCAAGCAGCAGCAGCGGACGATGGTCAAGGAGATCAAGTTCCACGCGAACGTCGATCGCCACGACCTCGAGATCAAGATGCGCCAGATGCGCGCGTTCATCGCAGACGGCAACAAGGTCAAGCTCACGCTTGCCTACCGCGGCCGCGAGAACGCCCACAAGGACCTGGGCATAGACGTGATGCAGCAGGTCGTCGAGGAGATGGCGGACGTCGCCATCTGCGAGCAGGCCCCCAAGGTGCTCGGACGCTTCCTGGGCTGCCTCCTGGCCCCCAAGCCCACCAAGGGCAAGGCCAAGCCCGCGCCGCAGCAGCCGGCGGCCCCCGCGCCCGAAAACCCATAGATGCGGCCGGCGCCGCCGGCCGTGCGGAACTACAACATGGATACCACGAAGCGAGGCTTGCGCAGCGTCGTCTGCGTGAAGCAGGTGCCCGATACCAAACAGGTGACCGGCGACGCCATGAGACCGGACGGCACTATCAACCGCGCCGCCCTTCCGGCGATCTTCAACCCGGAGGACAGGAACGCCCTTGAGGCGGCCCTGTCCGTCCGCGACGCCTGCGGCGGGACGGTGGCCGTCGTCACGATGGGGCTTCCCGCCGCGTCCGCCATCCTGCGCGAGGCCCTCGCATGCGGCGCCGACGAGGTCTACCTCGTCACGGATCGCCGCGCCGCGGCATCCGACACCCTAGCCACGAGCTACATCCTCTCGCAGGCCGTCGCCAAGCTCCGGCCCGACCTTGTCTTCTGCGGACGTCAGGCCATAGACGGCGACACGGCACAGGTCGGACCCCAGATCGCCGAGAAGCTCGGCTTCGCCCTCGTCGCCTACGCCTCCGAGGTATCCATCGACGAACACGGCCTCGCCGTCGCCCGCCGCGATGTCGGATCCGGCGTCGAGACGACGCGCACTCGCCTGCCGGCGCTCTTAACCGTGTCGTCCGCCGCCGCTCCGCTCCGCCCGCGCAACGCCAAGCTCCTGATGAAGTACAAGAACGCGGAGCCGACGGTCTGGTCTCTCGACGACATCGGCGCAGACCTCTCGCGCTGCGGCAAGGCCGGAAGCCCGACGAACGTCAGCCGCGTGCAATCCGTCGTCCTCGCGGGCGGCGACTACCGGGCATTCTCCGCCGACGAGGAGGGCGCAAAGGCCCTCGTCGCCGAACTGGTCGCCTCGCACACCCTCGGCTGAAAGGACTTCGCACATGGCACACGTGAACAAAAACGGCGAGGTCTGGGTCTTCGCGGAGCAGGAGGACGGATCCTTCGGCAACATCCCGTTCGAACTTCTCGGCAAGGGACGCGAGCTTGCGGACAAATTGGGCGTGAAGCTCGGCGCGGTGCTGATGGGTTCCGGCGTCGAGCCGCTCGCCGCGGAACTTGGCGCCCGCGGCGCGGACCGCGTACACCTCTTCGACCATCCTCGTCTCGCCCGCTACCAGACGGCGTCGTATTCCCGTCTCCTCGCCGACGCCATCCTCGCCGATGAACCGCAGATATGCCTTTTCGGCGCGACGCCGACCGGGCGTGATCTCGCCCCGACCGTGGCATCGTCGCTCCGCTGCGGCCTCACGGCGGACTGCACCGACCTCCAGATCGGCTCCTACGACGATCCGGTCGCCAAGGAGACATACGAAGGCGTCCTGCACCAGATACGCCCGGCCTTCGGCGGCAACATCATCGCAACGATCGTCAACCCGCGCGACTGGCCGCAGATGGCGACCGTCCGCGAAGGCGTCATGAAACCGCTCGCGTCCGACCCGTCCCGCAAGGCGGAGATCGTCCGGCGCGACACGTCCGCCCTTGACGCGATGGAGCTTCCGACCGAAGTTCTGGACGTCGTCCGCAAGGTCAAGACCGTCGATCTCGCCGGCGCGCGCATAATCGTGGCCGGCGGCGCCGGCGTCGGCTCCAAGGAGAACTTCGGCCTTCTGCGCGAACTCGCGGACGCGCTCGGCGGAGCGGCCGTCGGCGGAAGCCGCGCGGCGTGCGACCTCGGCTATCTGCCATCCGATTGCCAGATCGGGCAGACCGGCACGACGGTTCGCCCCGCCCTCTATGTGGCGTGCGGCATATCCGGCGCCGTCCAGCATGTCGCCGGCATGCGCGACAGCGCCAAGATCATCGCCATCAACACCGATCCGTCCGCACCGATATTCTCGGTCGCCCACTACGGTATCGTCGGCGACCTGCGCAAGGTCATCCCGATGCTTGTAGCCTCGCTGCGGGAGCCGCAGCGAGGCAGATAACAGATAACAGATAACAGATAACAGATGAGAGATAATAGATAACAGATAACAGATAACAGATAGGAGATGAGAGATAGGAGATAGTGGTTAGGGATCAGGGATTAGTGGTTAGTAGATAAGAGATGGGCGGGAAACGAACTAACGAATCAACGACGCAACGGATAAACGGACCAACGGATAAACGGACCAACGGACCAACGGATAAACGGATAAACGGACCAACGGATAAACGGATAAACGGACCAACGGATAAACGGACCAACGGATAAACGGACCAACGGATAAACGGACCAACGGATAAACGGACCAACGGATAAACGGATAAACGACGCAACGAACGATGAACTTCTTCACGGACAACGACGACATCTCCCTGGCCCTTTCGCTCGCGGACATGGAGCGCCTTGCGACCCTCTCCGAGCATGGCTTCTGCTTCGCAAAGGATTTCGACTGGGCGCCGAAGGATGCGGCGGACGCCGCGGACAGCTATCGGCGGGTACTTGAGCTCGTCGGCGAGATCGCCGCGGAGCGCCTCGCCCCGACCGCGGCCGAGACCGACCGCAACGGCTCAGTCCTCGGCGACGACGGGCAGGTCCATTACGCCAAGGGCATTCGCGAGGCGATAGACCTCTTCGGCAAGGCCGGTCTCATGGGCTTCACGCTCCCGTACAAGTACGGCGGCCTCAACATGCCGGCGACGCTCTACACGGCCGCCACGGAGATAGTCAGCCGCGCCGATGCCTCGTTCATGAACATTTTCGGGCTCCAGGGGATCGCCGAGACGATAAACGCCTTCGCCTCCGACGAGCTCAAGGACGCCTACCTGCCCGACCTCGCAGCAGGGCGTACGACCGGCGCGATGGTCCTCACGGAGCCTGACGCCGGAAGCGACCTTCAGGCAGTCGCAACCCGCGCCTATATCGCGGACGACGGCGAGTGGCGCGTGAACGGCGTCAAGCGCTTCATCACCAACGGATGCGGCGACGTCCTGATCGTGCTCGCCCGCACCGAGGAAGGCTCGACGGACGGGCGTGGTCTCTCCTGTCTCCTCGTCGAGAAGGGGCCGCGCGTCCGCGTCCGCCGCATCGAGGACAAGCTCGGCATCCATGGAAGCCCCACCTGCGAGATAGTCTTCGACGACGCCCCGGCAAAGCTCATCGGCCTGCGCCAGCGCGGCCTCATCACCTATGTCATGTCGCTCATGAACGCGGCCCGCCTCGGCATCGCCGCGCAGAGCCTCGGCATAGGCGAAGCCGCCCTTCGCGTCGCCACCGACTACGCGAAGGAGCGCCGCCAGTTCGGAGCGGCCATCGCCACCTTCCCGGCGATCGCCGACCTCCTTTTCACGATGTCGTCCGACCTCCAGGCCGCCAGGGCCATCACATACTACGCCGCCGTCTGCGTCGATCTCGAGCGCGGGCTCGAGGACAAGCAGCAGTCTCGCAAGTACCGCAACTTCTGCAAGCTCCTCACACCGATGGCGAAATACTACTCGTCCGAGATGTCGATGCGCGTCGCAAACGGCGCCGTCGCCGTCCTCGGCGGAAGCGGCTACATGCGCGACTACCCGGCAGAGCGCCTTCTCCGCGACAGCCGCATAACGACCATCTACGAGGGCACCTCGCAGCTCCAGATCGTCGCCGCGTCCGGCGGCGTCCTCGGCGGGACGCTCAAGGAGGCTGTCGAGGATGTGCTCGCGTCGAGGGAATGGGACGAGACGCTTGCCCCCGAAGTCGCCAAGGTCCGCGAGGTCGTCGCGCTCATCGACGAGGCCGTCGCATTCGTCAAGACGCAGGACGCCGCCTACCGCGACCTATCCGCACGCCGCCTCGTCGATATGTCCGCCATCGCGCTGGCCGGTGCGCTCCTTTGCGCCCAGGCCGCCGTATGCGAACAGAAGAAACGCATACTCTCGCGCTGGATGCTCGAAGGCGTTGCAAAGGCAAAGGCGATGCACGCAATCGTCGTCAGCGGAGACGCGGCGCCGATTGCGCCGCAGGCGGACGCAGAAAGTAGATAACAGATAATAGATAACAGATAACAGATAACAGATAATAGATAATAGATAGCAGATAATAGATGATAGATGGTGGATGGCGGAGGATATGTGGCTTGATTTGGCTGGGCCGATTGGGTAGAATCTAAACGCTTGTTCTGGGGCGATAGCTCAATTGGTAGAGCACATCCCTTTTAAGGATGGGGTCGCGGGTTCGATCCCCGCTCGCCCTACCAGTATCTGGTAGCCGGGGCGTTCCGCAGTGGCGGGGCGCCCCTATGATTCCGGCATCAGCTCAAGTCCGGGGCCGGCCTCGGCGTCCCAACCTCTCGGCTTTTCGGCGAAGATAGACTTGATAGGCTTGCATGTTAACTGCTTGCCGTGGGCCGAGACACCCTTCACGAGCACGTCCGAGGTCTTGAACGTCTGCTGGTTGACCCGCTGGCTCTTCGCCGGCTTGTATTTGACGTAGAGCGTCTCCGGCGCCCCCTCGGAGAAGAAGACGACCTTGCTCTTCTCGGTCGCGAAGGAGTATTCCTTGCCGATGATGCACCCGCCGAACGAGAAGCGCTTTATGTAGGTGAAGCCGTACTTCGGGTCGGTGTACACCGCTGTGTACGGGCGGTCGCGGTCGTGGATCGCCACGTAGAGGAGGTGCTTGTCCGTGAAGAACTTGTCCGGCGGCGCGATCATGCGGTACTTGCCGTCGTTCCAGACGACGATGAGCTTGTCGAGCGAGGAGCACTTGAAGAGCTCCTCGCCGCCGCGGAGGTCGGTTCCGATGTAGCCGTTCTCGCGATCGATCTTGACCGACAGCTCCGACGCGGTGAGCGAGCGTAGCTCTATTGCGCCGAATGGCGCGTCGGCGATCTGGCTCAAGCGCGGGAACTTGGCGCCGTAGGTCTTGATGAGGCCCTTCAGGTAGCGCGTGGCGTAGGCGCGGAGATGCGCGAGGTTGTCCGCGACCTCCGCCTCCTCGGCGAGTATGCCCTCGATCTCCTTGCGGTTGCGCTCGATGTCGTAGCGCGAGATGCGGCGGATCTTGATCTGGAGGAGCTGCTCGACGTCCTCGAGCGTGACCTCGCGGCGAAGGCGCTTCCGGAAAGGCTTGAAACCATCAAGGACGGCCTGCTGCACGGCCTCGTAGGTCTCCTGCTCCTCGATGCGCTTGTAGATGCGCTCCTCGATGAAGATCTGCTCCAGGGTCTTGGAGTGGAAAGCGTCGTCCAGCTCCTTCGCGCGGACCTCGAGCTCGCGCTTGAGTATGTCCAGCAGAAGCTCCGTGTTGGCGCGCAGGATGTCGGGGACCGTCATCTCGCGCGGTCTGTTGCGGTAGAGGACGACGGGGCGGCTTGTGATGGATGTCTCGCAGTTGGTGAAGGCGTAGAGGGACTGGATGGCCTTCTCCTGCGTCGCGCCGGTCGAAAGGACAAGCTCTATCTCTACCTTCTTGGACGTGAGGTCCGTGATCTCGCGGACCATGACCTTCTTTTTCTTGATCGCGTCCTCGATGCTGGAGATGAGCGATTCGGTGGTCTGTCCGTAAGGGAGCGAGGTGATGGCGAGCTTGTTCTTGTCGCGCTTCTCGATCGTGGCGCGGATCTTGATCTTCCCGGTTCCTTCGGCGTACTCCGAAGCGTCTATGATGCCGCCGGTTTGGAAGTCGGGGTAGAGCGTGAATGGCTTCTTCTGGATGATCGCTATCTGCGCCTCGATGAGCTCGCGGAAGTTGTGCGGGAAGATCTCGGTCGAGAGGCCGACGGCAATGCCGCTCGCGCCCATGAGGAGAAGCACGGGTATCTTGGCGGGCAGGAGGACGGGCTCCTTGCCTGTGCCGTCGTAGCTAGTGATGTACGCGGTGATCTTCGGGTTGAAGACCTCCTTGCGGGCGAGTTCCGTCAGGCGGCATTCGATGTAGCGCGGGGCGGCGGCGGGGTCACCCGTGAAGAGGTTGCCGTAGTTGCCCTGACCCTCGACAAGGTACCGCATGTTGACCAGGTTGACGATGGCCTCGTAGATCGAGGCGTCGCCGTGCGGATGGTAGTGCATCGTGTCGCCCACGATGCCGGCCACCTTCTTGAAACTCCCGGTGTCGGCCTCCCAAAGGGCGTGCATGATGCGCCGCTGGACCGGCTTCAGACCGTCCTCGACAGTCGGGATCGCGCGGTTGCAGATGGTGTACGACGCGAACTGGAGGAAGTTGTCGTCGATCAGTTCGTGCAACGGCCCGCTTCCACCAGTACCGGATGAAGTCCGGTCGGTATGTTTAGGAGGTTCAGGAGGGGCTGGGGATTCCGGAGATTCCGGAGGTGCCGGAAGTTCCGGAGGTTCCAGAGATTCCGGAGATTCGTCCCCGGGCATTGTGAAGAGGTCGAAAAGGCTTGGCGGTTCGTTCTTGTCGCTCATGGATCGGTCGTTCGGCTGCGGTTTGCGCATATATGGTTATTCTATTGACTTGAGTGAGATCGAGTCGTCGTGCTGGAAGAGGCGGAGAACGCTCAGCTTGCTGTCGCCCCTGGCCTTCTCGCGCATGCTTGCCTGGACGCGATATCCTACGCCAGACCACGATTCGACCTTGTAGCTGAAGACGTGGAAGCCGGCATCCTTCAGCCGCGACAGAAGACGCGGGATGTCAGAAGCCTTCTCGACGCCGAATGTGGCGCTCATGTTCGTGAGTCGCACCATCTTGACCACGAAGCGGAAGAGCTCGAGTCCGATCAGCGCGAAGACCGTTGTCGCAACGGCGAGTTCGAACAACCCTCCTCCGCAAGCCATGCCTATGCCGGCGACAACCCAAAGTCCCGCCGCCGTGGTCAGGCCGAGGACGTAGTGCTTCTGCACCATTATCGCTCCGGCGCCGATGAATCCTATGCCGCTCACGATCTGCGCGGCGACGCGGGCCTGGTCGACGCCGCGCGTTCCGTGGAAGCCTTCGGACCCGCCGAAGCCCCATTGCGACACCATCATGATCAGGGCGCTGCCGAGCGCTACGAGAAAGTGCGTACGAAGCCCCGCCTCCTTGGCGCGAAGTTCGCGTTCAAGGCCTATCAGGGCTCCAAGCACGCCTGCAAGCAGGAGGCGCCAGACAAAGGATATGCCTGCGGATTCCATGCGGGACAGTATATCACAACGCATCCGCCGCAAGTGCCTGGCGGACGCGCGGGAGGTCGTCGGAGCGCGTCTGCGCGAGCGTGGCCGCGACGCTTGCGCCGTAAATGGCGAGAAGAGCCAGCGCGCATACGGCGATGGCGCGAATGGCGCCACGGAAAACCGATGGTCTCCGACCGACCACCGCGAGCACCGCCGCAGCGAACCAGAAAGCGATCCAGCCTATGGCGGCGATGTCGATCCTGGTCGCGAGCGATGGTCCGTAGTGCCATGCAAGAAGAGTGCGAGACGCCGGGAGGGTGCCGGGCGCACCTTCCTCCGAAAGCGACGCCTTCATGGAGTTGGCTACGGACATGGGCGTGCCAAGGCGTCTTCCGGCGGCGACGAACGCCTCCATTGCGGCCCCCTTACGCCCGGCCAGAAGAAGCGCCACCCCCAGGTTGTAGTCAAGCGCCCCGGATCCGTAGCCGTTCTCGCGCATCGCGAAGTAGATGCGGGCCGCGTCAAGGAACTCTTCTTCCGTGGCGGCCGTGGACATGGCCTGGGTCGCGCGCTCCCATTCGAATGTGGGCGGAGGCTGCGACGCGGCTTCGGCACACCCTGCGCCAAGCAGCGTCACGGACAGTACCACCGCCAACGCGCCAAGACGCCGCGTGGCCGCATCGATGGCCTTGCGCAGACGCATGACCGCATCGACGACCGAAGACTTATCGGCCGCGCCGGACGCGTACGAGAGCCGCTCAAGATCCGAGAACGAATCGACCAGATCACGGATCTCGCCATCCGCGACCGAATGCTTCGTCAACGCCGAGGCTATATCGTCGGCCGACGGACTCGCCGTGCGCATCCGAAGCCGCGCCGAGAGCGCCTTCCTCGCGGCTCCGATGGCCTTCGACGCCGCCAGGGCGGGATCCGACTCCGCGAGCGCAAGCGCCCGCGACATGTCGCCGGTCGAGCGCGAGGAGCGTTCGCGCAGCGCGGACGCGGCGCGAACGGCAAGCCTCCTGAACGGACGGACTAGCGCGCATAGCAGCCAGAGAAGCGGCGCGACGATGAGCAGCGGGCGCATCCGTCTGTCCGCGATGAAGTGTGGCCGCGTGTCCGCCGGTGAGAGGATTATTCCGTCCGGCAGCAGCAGCGCCGCCGACGATTGGGCGTCGCCCTCCTCGCCCATTGACGAGGATGCGGCGATGCGGGTGGTCTCCTCGACCTGTAGCGGCATGGGGTCGGTGGCGACAGTGACGTATTCCCGCCTCTCGGTGTCGTAGTAGGCCAGTCGCACAGCCGGGAACTCAAGCGTTCCTGAGACTATGGGGCGGACGCGGTACTTGAAGCGGCGGCCATTCTCGATCGGTTCGGTCTCGACGTTCTCGTCGTAGAGGCGGAAGGCCTCGGCGGCCTCCGCTTGCAGGGCGAGGACCGGTGGCCGGAGATTCGAGAGGCTGAACTCCCCATCGACGTCGATGGATAGCGTGAGCGGATCGCCCACTTTGCAACGCGCCGTGTCGAAAGAAGCGCGGGCGCGCATGGACTTGCCAACAGGTCCCACGAACCAATCCGGGCGTCCTTCCTCCGGCGGCGGCTCCACGCGCACCGTCGCAGCTGGTCCGATCACGAACACCTCGTCAAGCGTCGCCTCCATCCTGTCGTTGACAGCTACGATTATCTGCCCCTTTAGGGTGGCCGGTCCGAATGTGTATGTGCCTTCGGCCTTCGGCGTATACGGGATCTCCACGGAGTATTCGTACACGAACGCATCGCCCGACTTGACGCGGGTCGGCGGCAACCGGAAGTCGATGGCGCGTCCGAAGACGTCCGCGAAGGAGTTGATAGTGAACGACGGCGAACGACCGCTGAAAAAGGTGTCTCGCGGAGCGAAGCGGCCAAGGACGGTGTTCGAGTCCGGGCGCGACAGCCCCTTGGTCTCGTCCTCGGAGAGATACGCGGCGTCGATGTGCGGTGGTCGGCCGGGGAAGAGCGGCTCCACACCCTGTCGCGGCTCCTTGATCGATACGACCATGCGTATCTTGAACGGCTCGTCCACGAGGACGCTTTCCTTGGCGCACTCGATGCGCACCGAGATGTCGTCGCGCGCCTCCACGCCGGAGACGGACACCCTGATGCCCGGGGCGCGGACGATCCCGCCAGGCGTAGTCATCGTAACCTCGCCCGTGTCGAATACGCCGGCTTCGCTCGGTGTCGCGCGGAAGACGAACGTCCGCCCCTCGTAGGAATCGACGGTCATCTTCCCGTTGATGATGATCGTCGAGCGTCGTGTCTCGTCGCGGGATGTCACGTACTCGATGCCGTCCGGGTTGGCGAAGGCCGGGATGTTCGATCCATCCCTTGTGCCGGATGCCGCCACCTGGATAACGACCGACTCGCCAAGATAGATTCGTTGGCGCTCAGCCGAGACACGGAGCGAGACGGACGAGGGGGAGGCGGCGAGGAGGAGGGGAGAGGATAGCAGATAGCAGATAGTAGATAGCAGATAGCAGATAACAGATAATGGATAACAGATAACAGATAATAGATAACAGATAACAGATAATAGAGGGGGGCGCGGGGAGAGGGGGGATGGGTGGTTTCTCATCCTCTTCAACTCATCAACCAATTTCCGACCCAAACCCGCCACTAGACACAGACCCCTTCCACCAATCCCTAAACAACTATCCCCTAACGACTAATCTCTAACCACTAACCACTCTGTAGTCGCGACTACAGCCCCATCCAGTCGATGGCGCTCCTGAAGCACACGTCCCAGAAATCCCAGCTGTGGGAACCCGGGCGTTCCTTGTACGTGAGGTCAACGCCAAGGGACCGGGCGAGATCGCGGAACTTCACGTTCGCGTTGTAGAGGAAATCCTCGGTGCCGCATTCCTGGTACAGGCGCGGGAGCGCCACCCCGTTCTTCACGTTGTCGCGGAGCAGGGCCAGCACATCCTCCCGACCGTCGGTCGGATCGGCGTTGCCGAAGTCGGTCAGGATATCCGTGACGCCAGCCTTCTCGTAGTCCCGGTAGAAGGCACCGACATCGAGGACGCCGGAGAAGCTTGCGGCGGCGGCATAGCGGTCGGGATGGTGCAACGCCAGCTTGAAGGCGCCGTAGCCGCCCATAGAGAGTCCCGCGATGAAGTTGTCCTCGCGGCGGTCGGAGAGCCGGAACATTGACCGGGCTATGGCGGGAAGTTCGTCCGCTATGTGCGTCTCGTAGCGTAGCCCGCCTGGCACGTCGCAGTAGAAGCTGCGTGCGCCGTCCGGCATGAAGACCGCCACGTTCCTGCCATCCACGTAGCGCTCGATAGCCGTGCGCCTAAGCCATATCGTGTTGTCGTCGGAAAGCCCGTGCAGAAGCCATAGCACCTTGAGCGGCTCTTTATGCTCCTGCGGCATGATCGCGTACATCGACCCGACCTTGCCGATGACGATCGAATTGAAGCTTATCTGAAGAAACGCCATGATCCTGTCCTTTCGTTCCGCGTCAAACCATGCGGATTCGTCCGTATGGCGGCTGATGATTCTACCACCATGCCGCTGTGCAGGGACATGCGACCGGTGGGCGCAATGGTATAATCAGCATCCTCGTGAAGATACTTTTCCTATCGCATTACTACTTCCCGGAGGGTAACGCGCCCGCGACCCGCGTATGCGCACTTGCCGAAAGGTGGGTCAAGGCCGGCCATGAAGTGACCGTCGTGACATGCGCCCCCAATGTCCCAGACGGCAAGGTCTATGACGGCTATGCCAACAAGTGGTGCGTGCGGGAGGAGGTCAACGGCGTCCATGTCGTCCGCGTCTGGACGTACCTTGCCGCGAACAAGGGCGCGGTCAGGCGGATGCTCAACTTCGCCACGTATTTTCTCTCCGCCGTCTGGCGTTCGCTGCGCGAGCCGAGGCCGGATGTCGTGATCGCCACGAGCCCCCAGATATTCTGCGGCTACGCCGGCGTGTGGGTGAAGCGGCTCAGGCGCATCCCTCTCGTCGTCGAGATACGCGACATCTGGCCGGAGTCGATGGGGGCCGTCGGAGCGCACATCCCGCGGCCGGCATACCGCGTTCTCGAATGGATCGAGCGGGCCATGTACCGCGCCGCAGACAGGATCGTCACCGTTGGCGAGGGCTACGCCGTCAAACTGGAGGAGAAGGGCGTGGCGCGGGAGAGGATGTCCGTCATAATGAACGGCACCGACCTGGAGGTCTTCTCGCCGCGTCCTCGGGACAAGGCGCTGCTTGAGAAGTTCGGCCTCGCGGACAGTTTCGTCGTCTCCTACATCGGCACCGTCGGCATGGCATGCGGCCTCGACACGATGCTCGACGCGGCCGCGAAGCTCAAGGCGCGCGGCGACAACGCCGCGGCATCCGACGGTCGGCGCATCGCCTTCGTGGTGGTCGGCGATGGCGCCGTCCGCGCCGATCTGGAACGCGAGGCCAAGGAACGCGGACTCGACAACGTCGTCTTCACGGGCCGCCAACCGAAATCGTCGATGGCCGCGTGGGTCTCTTCGTCCGACGTCAACCTCGTCCACCTCCGCAAGAGCGACCTTTTCACCACGGTCATGCCGTCCAAGATCTTCGAAAGCGCCGGATGCGCGAGGCCGATGATAATCGGCGTTGATGGCTTCGCCAGGAAACTCGTCACGGACGCCGAGGCTGGGATCGCCATGGAGCCTGGCAGCGCCGACGACCTAGTGTCCGCCGTCCTCTCCCTGTCCGCCGACCCGGCGCTATGCGAGCGTCTAGGGCAAAACGCCCGCAAAAACATCGCGCTCGTCCACAACCGCGATGCCCAGGCGAAAAACTACCTCGGGATTCTCGACGGTCTCTGCAACGGAGGATATAAGCCGCAGCGCCGATGACCCACTACGGCTTGAGGCAGCCTATTGGGCAGACGAATACGCCATCCTCCGGACGGCGGTAGGCATAGTCGCCTACCGCCGTCAGAACCATCTTGAACGACGCCGCCTTCATCCGGCTGGTATCAAGGAGAGCGGAAAGCGCATTGAGCGTCTTCGCACCTTGCTCCACCAGCGCCTCGCCACCAAGTTTTATCTCAACTAGGCCGCATGTGCCATTGCGCAAATGGACTACAGCGTCGCATTCCAAGCCATTTCTGTCCAGAAAATGGCTGACTGTTCCTCCAATCGGTTCCGCATACGCCCGAAGGTCTCGCACGGCCAGAGTTTCAAAGAAATATCCAAATGACCTTATGTCATTCATCAGGTCTCCAGGGCCAAGCCCCAGCGCGGCGGTCGCGATGGACGGATCGGAGAAATAGCGTGTGTCGGACTTCCTAATCGCAGCCTTGGAACGGAGGCATGGCGACCATGCCGGCATGTCCTCGGTCACGAAAATCTTCGCCAACGCGTTCATGTAGGAGCGGATGGTCTCGTCATCCATAGTTTGCGCCTCGTGGTCAAGCATGTCCCGGCGGATTGTCGGCAAAAGGGCCGGCGTCCCCTGAAACCGGGCGAGCGCACGCATTAGATGTCTTGCCCTTGTCGGATTCCTCTCCGTGTCATCAACCCGAGAAATATCGGAGTTCACGATCGCCTCGAAGTAGTCAGTGGCTCTGTCAAGGGCGACATCCCCTTTCTGCCGTATGGATTGAGGCCATCCGCCACGGCATGCCAGCCACGCTATTTCCTGCAAACTGCTGTGCATGCCCTGTCCAGATGGAAAATCTCCGGCGAAAAGCGCCGCCAGCGAGACACTGCCCGTCGATTCCCCGGATTCCCAAAGGCTCATCGGACGCATTCGCAACCGTGAAATCCGCCCAGTTCCGGTATGAAGCATCTCGCGTCTACCGTCTTTCCGCCGCTTGTCCTCCGGCGGAACGGCGGAACCTGTCAAAATGAAATGACCAAATCCTTCGGCATGATCCACATGGGACCTTACAGCATCCCAGAACTTTGGGGCAATCTGCCATTCGTCAATAAGCCGAGGCGTCGCACCTTTCAGCAATTCCCTGATGTTTGTCGCTGCCTGGGCAAGATTGCGCTCAAGCTGATCGGGGTCGGCCATGTATAACGCACTTTTCGCCACCTGTTCGCAAGTGGTCGTCTTGCCGCACCACTTTGGGCCCTCCACCAAAACGGCACCTACGCCGGAGAGGCGGCGTAAAAGCATTTTGTCTGCGATTCTTTCACAGTAGGCAAATTTGTTTTTCATGAAATAAAGAGTAACAGACACAAGACTGAGCGTCAAGCTCGTTAGGCGATTTGACGCAATTCCATTAGGTGATTTGACGCAATTTCGTTAGGCGATTTATCGCGATTCCGTTATGCGATCTAGGACTTTGCAGACGCTGGTTTTCCGTACTAAGGTCTTGTGGAATGGCAGTAAAAACGATCTTCTCCCGCGAACCTTGCCGAATGATGGGGCGTTGTGGTACGATTCCTGCGAAAGATAGAGGTGGTGACAATGAACAACAAGAACCGTGTTTTTACGTCCGTCATGGTCCAGGCGGCGCTTTTCGGCGCTTTGGTGCTCGTCGCCGGATGCGGGCAGGTCGATACGCACGAGGTGGGCCTCAAGACCCGCTGGGGGAAGATCGCCTCGGAGCCGCTCACCCCGGACTTGTACTTCATCAGCCCGATCGGGATGTCCCTTGTGACATACGACGCGAGGGAGACGAGACGCCAGGTCAAGGCGCCGACCTATACCAAGGACATGCAGCCCGTGGACCTCGAGGTCATCATCACATACTCCCTCGACAAGACCCGCATAAAGGAAATCCACACCTCCTACGGCAAGGACTGGGACGCCAAGCTTGTCCATCCGACGATAGTGTCGGTGGTGAAGGAGATCATCGGCCAATGGGAGGCCGACAAGCTCGTCAACGGCCGCGAGCAGGTGACCGCCGAAATCAACAAGATGATCGCCGAGAAGCTCTCCGGAAAACCGGTGAATTTCGGCCAGCTGGTCATTGAGAACATCGACTTCTCCGACGCATTCGAAAAGGCGATCGAGGCAAAGCAGATAGCCACGCAGGAGGCGATCAAGGCCAAGAACCGCACGGTCCAGATCGAGGAGGAGAGCCGCCAGGATGTGATCCGCGCCGAGGCGAAGGCCAAGGCTACGCTTGCCCTCGCCAAGGCCGAGGCCGAGGCCATGGAGGTGCGCGGCAAGGCCCTCAGGGACAATCCGGACCTGATCAAACTGCAGTTCGTGGAGAAGTGGGACGGAACCGCGCCGAACACGCTTATCCTCGGCGAGGGGGCAAACCCATTGATCAACGCGAAGTGAGGCGGCGATGAAGCAGATACTTCAGTCGTACAAGACCGGCGAGCTATGGCTCGCGGACGTGCCGGCGCCGCTTTGCGGCAAGCGCGGCGTTGTGGTGAGGACATGCGCCTCGTTCGTATCGGCGGGGACCGAGAGGATGCTCGTCGATTTCGCGCGCAAGTCGCTCGTCGGCAAGGCGCTCCAGATGCCTGACCAGGTCCGCAAGGTCATCCGCAAGATGAAGACCGACGGCATCATAGCCACGCTAGAGAAGGTCGAATCGAAGCTCGACAAGCCGATCCCGCTTGGATATTCGGCGGCGGGCGTGGTCGTTGAGGCCGGTCCTCAGGCCGACGGCTTCGCGGTAGGCGACCGCGTGGCGTGCGGCGGCGCCGGATACGCCAACCACGCCGAATACGACTACGTCCCGCGCAATCTCGTCGTCCATCTGCCAGACAACGTCTCATTCGAGGACGCAAGCGCGGCGACAGTCGGCTCCATAGCCATGCAGGGCGTACGCCAATGCGACCTCCGCCTCGGCGAGACGGTCGCCGTGGTCGGACTCGGGCTTATGGGCGTCATGGCCGTGCAGATGTGCAAGGCGAGCGGGTGCCGCGTGATCGGCTTCGATCCGAATCCGTCCCGGTGCGCGCTTGCCAAGGAGCTGGGCGCGGACGCGGCAGTGTCCGCGAACCTCGAGGGCGAGGCAAGGGCGTTCTCAGGCGGCCGCGGCGTGGA
>JAFSZJ010000090.1 GCA_017458965.1 Kiritimatiellia bacterium
AGTGCCGCGCACGCACCAAACGACGAAGTACGAGTGACGAGAGAGAAAGCGCTGCGGGGCAGCGCAGATAATAGATAACAGATAGCAGATAATAGATAAAAGCGTCGCTGGCGCGGCGCAGTGACGAACGACGAAGTACGAGTGACGAGAGAGAAAGCGCTGCGGGGCAGCGCAGATAATAGATAACAGATAGCAGATAATAGATAAAAGCGTCGCTGGCGCGGCGCAGTGACGAACGACGAGAGAAAACCAGAACCTGGAACAAGAAACTAGGAACCGACTTCGATTGACATCATTGAGCATCAATGACAACCATTGAGCATCATTGACAGGAATGACAGGAATGACATTATTGGCAAAGACTTCGGAACGAGAAACCCGAAACTTCCTAAACCTCCTAAACGTCCTGAACTTCCTGAACTTCCTGAACCTCCGACTTTCTTGACTTTCCAGACCTTCAGGACTTTCCTGACTTTCCCTGCCCCGAAGCGGTAGCGTCATATCTTTGCGGGCAGCGCGCTGGAATACGTCGACTTCGCAAGACGGTCCTATGCTTCGCAGAGGCGCGAGACGCAGTGTGCCATGCCTTCGAGGAACTGGCGGACGCCGAACGATTCGGCGCGTGACCGGATGGCGGCATGGTTCCACTTCAAGTCGGCGGCGGACGAGACCGCCGCAGCCAGCGCATCGGCTTCCTGAATGGAGAAGAAGAGACCACTGACTCCGTCCTCGACGGTCTCGGTGGCACCGCCGCGCCTGAAGGCTATGACGGGCTTGCCGCAAGCCATGGCCTCGAGCGGGACGATGCCGTAGTCCTCCTCGCCGGGGAAAACGAGGAAGCGGCATCCACGGTAGAGCGTCCCAACTTCGTCGTCGCTTCGCCAGCCAAGGAACTCGACATTGGGCGGAGCCATGCGCTTAAGCCGTTCAAGCGCACTCCCGACACCGACGATCTTCAGCGGATATCCAAGCTTTCCATACGCCTCCACGGCGAGGTCGATGCGCTTGTACGGCACGAGAGCCGATACGACGAGATCGTAGCCGCCGTTTCGGGAACCGCCGTCAGCATCCGGGGTGAGCCGTGCCGCATCGACCGGCGGAAAGACTATCTCGCTTTCGCGTCCGTAGAAGCGCCGTATGCGTTCCTGCACATGGCGGCTTATCGCGATGTAGAGGTCGGGACGAGACGAGTGCTTCCTGTCCCATCGCCTGAGGTAGGCCAGATACGGGGCGGCGAGGAGCGACTTCACCGGTCCAAGGTACTCGCGGGGGAAGAGCCATGCGTAGCGCATGGGCGAGAAGCAGTAGCAGATCATCTTCGCCCGCGCCGGCGGCTCGAAGGCGTGCGCCACGCACGAGCTTGTGGTGAGGAACAGGTCGCAGTCGGGCACGCGCACAGATGTGGCCGCCGCGCCCATGAGCGGGAGCATCCTGCGGTAGTTCCGCGCCACCCCCGGGATGCGCTGCATGAACGAAGTGATGATCCTGCGGTCGCTGATGACTTGGCTCACGGACGACGGATTTGAAAGGAGCGTGACGAGCGGCGCGTCCGGGAAGGCCGCGCAGAAGTGCTCAAGGCACCTTTCGCCGCCGCGCATACCGGTCAGCCAGTCGTGACCGAGGATGACGCGTCTGTCCCCGGCGGCGGAGGCGAGCATTGAGTGAAGGGCATCCATCACCTGGCCTCCTTCCCGCCGACCGCGGCCTCGCTGAAGACGCGCAACGTCTCCTCGGCCGTCTTGTCCCATGAGAAGTCCCTCGCCCGTTCACGTCCGCGACGGACGCATTCGGCGCGGATGCCGTCATCGGCAAGCATACGCTCCATCGCGTCGCAAAGCGCATGCTCGTCGCTCGGTTGCGCATGGATGGCCGCGCCTTGCGATATCTCGTCCCGCGAAGCCTCGTCGCAGCAGATTATCGGAGTGCCGGCGGCCATCGCCTCGACTATCGGAAGCGAAAAACCCTCGTGACCTGACGGGGAGACGAGCATGGCCGCCTCGCCGTACGCGATGGCAAGCTCACGCGAACCCGCCACGGAGACGAACGAGACGTCGTCCGCGATGCCGAGGTCGCGCACGAGGCCGCGCGTGCCGCGCGATGGGTCGTCGCATACGATCAGGAGGTGAAGCGCCCGCCCTCCGCGCCGCTTCAGTTCGGCGAAGGCCCTGACAAGAGTCGCGAGGTTCTTGTGCGGCTTGTCGCATCCTACGTAAAGGACGGTGGGGGTGCGGCCGTCGCATGATGGACGCCTTATGGCCTCGAAGGCCTCGGAGGCGCCGCCGTACACCATGCGCAGCTTTGATCTGGCTGACCGGTGGAGGCGAAGCATCGAGATCAGCCCGTCGCGAAGCGTCGCGCTGTCGGCTATCACGGCCGCGCATCCGGCAACGGCCCTCGAGAGGCAGAAGCGCCTCGCCAAGACCCTGAACGGACCGCCGTAGCCATGGGTGGGGTTGCCATGGACCGCCACCACCGCGGCGCGGCATGCCCCCCTGAAGCCGCCGAAGGCCAGGAACGAGTTGACGACCATCGGCGAGAAGTAGATGTCGCACCGCCTACGGACAAGAAGCGCCGCCAGCCGAGCGTTGCCGACGAACGAGGTGAAGCCATACGGAAGCATCTCGAAAGCGACGTTCTGGAACCCGTCCATCCCCGCTTCTGCGACGAGGGAGCGGGCCGTCGCGTTGTCACGGACAAGGACATGCCATGTCCAGTCAGGGGCCAGGGCGGGCAGCCGCCGCAGAAGCTCGCGGATATACACGCGCATCGCCGAGAGCTCGTCGCCAATGCACCTCGCGTCGAACAGAACCCTCATCGCGCCCCTCCGTCCGCGAGGATTCCGCGGTATATGGCGAGCGTCGATCGCGCCGTAGCGTCCCATGTGAAGAGCCTGGCGCGCTCCGCGCCCTTTGCGCGCAGTTCGCCCTGGACCGCGGGCGAGAGCAGAATCTCCTCCATCGCGGCGGCGAAGGCGGAGGCGTCGCCGGATGGCGTGATGCGCGCCGCGTCGCCGGCGACTTCCGGCTGCGAGCCGCCGTCGGTGCAGAGCACGGGCGTCCCGGCGGCCATGGCCTCCACGAGCTGAAGTCCGAAGCCTTCGTACTTGGACGGATGCGCAAGAAGATCGGCGGTACGGTAGGCCTCGTCAAGTTCTGCGTCGGTGACGAAGCCGGTGAACTCGACAGGCGCGCCGAGCGTCCGCGCCAAGGTCTCGGCCTCGGGATAGCGCGGGTCCTTTGGGCCGATGACCTTCAGGCGCACCGGGAACGGAAGACGGCGACGGACTTTGTCGAACGCCTCGACGAGCATCGGCACGTTCTTGTAGGGGTCCATCCGACCGACGTAGATGACAAGGCGTTCGGAGGTGGTGTCGGAGGCGTCCTTGACCGGCGTGTGAGAGGCGGGCGATGATGGGGCATCGGCCCCGTCGTGTATGACCCGCAGGCGCGACGCCTTGCCGTCGCAAAGCGAGAAGATACGGACGATGTCGTCCTTCGCGGCCTGGCTTCCGGTGATGACCGTTGCAGAGCGCGAGATGGCCAGCCGTATGCACATGCGGTATATCGCGCGGAGGCGGCTCGTCCGTGAATTGGGGGCGTAGTCCGCGACGGCGAGCGGGATGATGTCGTGGATGTTGGAGACGACCTTGCACCTGCCGCACCCCATCAGATAGGGCATGATGAAATTCGGCGTGTGGAGGATGGATGCCCCGAGGCGGCGGACAAGAAGCGGAAGAAGAAGCTGCGACTTCGGCGAGAAGGGGCCGTACGGGACGACCTCGGCGGAGAGGTTCGGCGGAAGAGCATCGGCAAGGGTCGCGCCCAGAAGCTCCTTTGTGCGGAAGAGGGCGTGGAAGCGCAGGTCCGGCGCCAACGCCGGTATCAGCGATAGCATACGCGACGTGTAGACGCCTATGCCGGAGGGCGCGTCCGTGACGAGCCTGGCGTCGATGACGATGAGCGGCGCGCCATCCATCAGCATACCGCCTCCGCCTCGCCGCGATAGACCTTCCATGTCTCCCTGGCCGTGCGCTCCCAGCGGTATGTCGCCGCCTTCGCCGCGCCGCGTTTCGCAAGGTCCGCCCTGAAGGCGTCGTCCGTCGCCGCCCTCGCGATGGCCGAGCGCCAGACCTCCGGATCGAAGTCGGGGACGATCACCGCGCCGTCGCCAAGCACCTCCGGAAGCGAGCCGCCGGCGGACGAGACCACCGGCGCGCCGCAGGCCATCGCCTCAAGTGGCGGGAAGCCGAAGCCTTCGTAGCGGGAGGCCAGCACGAAAGCGGCCGCGCCGGAGTAGAGCGCCTCAAGCTCGCCGTCCGGGACATAGCGCATGTAGCGTATCTTCGAAGCCCTCGGGGACGACGAGAAACGCTCGATTATGTCGTCGCACCTCCATCCCGGCATGCCGCAGATGACAAGATCCATGTCGGAAAGGGCGGAGTCGCCCTCCATCGACTCGAAGACGTCCATCAGGAAATGAAGGTTCTTGCGCGGCTCGATGGTGCCGACGGCAAGCAGGTACGGATTGCGCAGTGAGAGCCGTTCGCGCATCGCCGACACGGCGTCGGCTCCGGCCGGCGCGAACGACGGCGATATGCCGAGCGGTATGGGGAAGAGCTTGCCGCGCGCGGCGGGCAGGAACTCCGCAATCTCGCGGGCGCTGAAGTCGGAGATGGTGATGATGGCGTCGCTCTTCTCCGCCGTGGCCGCGATCCCGCGCCTTAGGTTGCGGAGGTTGCGGGCCTCGGCGAATTCGGGGAAGCGCTCGAAGCTCATGTCGAAGACCGTCGTCACGCTCCGTCCGCGACGAAGCGGCGGACGAAGGAAGTTCGTGAAGTGGAAGACGTCGGCCTTGCCGGATAGCATGTCGAACGGCGGGAGGCCGACAGTCCGCCAGAGACGCTGGAGAATCGCGCCGGGCAGTATGCGAGAGGCCTTGGTCTCGGCACCCTCCAGATCCACCCTTCCCCGCCGGAAGAAGTCGAGGTAGAAAAGGCGCAAGGCGTCGTCTGGGGCCTTCGTCTCAAGAAGCCCGGCCGCCAGGGCGCGTGTGTAGCGACCTATCCCGGCGCGCTGGACGACGGCCGGCTGGTAATCCATGCAAACCTGCATCGCCGGAATCATACCACTATCCGCCTCTCCGCCTTGCCCGGAAGAACCCGCGCATCATCTCCAGGCACTCCTCGCCGCAGACGCCGTCCACGACCGCCGAGCGGTTTATGAGGGCCTCGCTGTCGAGTATCCCGAAGACGGACTGCCCGCCGCGCGCGGGGTCCGACATGCCCCACACCACAAGCGGGATCCTTGCAAGCACTATCGCCCCCGCGCACATCGCGCATGGCTCCTTCGTGACATAGAGGATGGTGCCGTCGAGACGGAAGTCCCCCCTCGCCCGGCACGCCTCTGAGATCGCCCGCATTTCGGCGTGGGCGGTCGGATCGTGCGCGGCCTCAACGGAGTTGCGCCCGCGTCCGAGTATGCGCGCATCTGCGGAGAGCCCGTCGCCCGTCGGCTCGACTATGACGCATCCAGCCGGAACCTCGTCCGCCAGCTCCGCCGCCCTGGCCTCTTCGAGCGCAAGGCGCATGAAGCGCACATGCTCCTCCATCGGGATTGCGGACACATCGATCATGGAACGATCAGAACTGGGCACTTGATCGCCTTCGCGACCTTCGACGCGACATTGCCGAAGAAGAGGTCGCGGACGCCGCCGGCCCCCTGGCGCCCAAGGACCGCCAGATCGGCGCCGGCCGATTCCGCCACGTCCAGTATCTGCTCGGCCGCCGGGCCGGAGCGGAGGACCACCTCGGCCTCGACGCCTTCGGGGAGCTTTGCCAGATACTGCTCCGCGATCCTTGCGCGGAGCGTCTCCAAAGCCTTGTCCTCGACATCGCGCCCGTCCTCGTAGACGTAGCCCTTCCAGAACTGGGCGTCCGCCTCGGGGGAGACATGGAGTATGAGAAGCTTCGCCCCGTTGTGCGACGCCGACCGCACGGCGTATCTGAATGCGTTGTCCGCCGTCTCCGAGAAATCGGTGCAGAAGAGTATCTTGCTGAACATGCCCGTGCCCCTCCCTTGGAACGGGGCCAATGATATCACATCACGCCTTGCGCGGCAGGGCGGAGTTTCGTAGAATATGCATCACGCAACCCGGCGCACGGCGCATGTCGCGACCGTGGAACAGGGTCAAGGACAACAACCATGAAGAAAATGATGTTAGCCGCGGCCGCGCTGTGCGCCGTCGCCGCGTTCGCAGACGAAGCCACCCCGGCCAAGGCCGCCGCGGAGCAGCCCAAGCCCGCCGAGAAGACCTTCACGGTCGGCTTCGACGCGGAGTTCCCTCCCTACGGCTACAAGGACGGCAACGAGTACAAGGGCTTCGACCTCGACCTCGCCCGCGAAGTCTGCAAGCGCAAGGGCTGGAAGTTCGTCGCCAAGCCAATCGACTGGGACGCCAAGGACGCCGAGCTCGACTCCGGCTCCATCGACTGCATCTGGAACGGCTTCACCATGCAGGGCCGCGAGGGCAAGTACGCCTTCACCCCGGCCTACGTGGACAACAGCCAGGTCGTAATCGTCGCCGCCGGCGACAAGATCGCCAAGCTCGCCGACCTCAAGGGCAAGGTTGTCGCGGTCCAGACCGACACGCCAGTCCAGAAGGCCCTCCAGGGCAAGGACGATGAGAACGCCGAAGCCGCCGCGCTCGGCAAGACCTTCAAGAACATCGTCGTCACGGCCACATACAACAACGCCGTGATGGAGCTTGAGGCCGGCGCTGTCGACGCGGTCGCGCTCGACATCGGCGTCGCCAAGCAGAAGATGGCCGACAAGGCCGGCAAGTTCAAGATGCTCGACGAGATCATCATGAAGGAGACCTACGGCATCGGCTTCAAGAAGGGCAACGACGCCCTCGCGGCCGAGGTCTGGGAGACCTACAAGGCCATGCTCGCCGACGGCACGGTCGACAAGCTCGCCGCCCAGTACAAGATCGACGGCGTGATCAAGTAAGCCATCCGGCGCAGAAGGCCGGAGGCTTGGGGCGTTCGACGATTGTCACCCCCTCCTCCGGCCTTCCGGCTTTCATCCACATGCATTGAACCATCCGGTCCGCAACCCCTCCTACCTTTCATCCTTCCCATGCATTTCTGGCAAATGGTGCTTTCGCTCGCGCAGGGTCTTCTGACATCGACGGAGATCTTCGCCCTGACATTGCTATTCTCCCTGCCGATCGGACTCCTTGTCGCGCTGGGCCGCATGTCGAAGGTCGGCTTCGTCCGCCAGATATTCCGCATATACATCTCGATCATGCGCGGCACGCCGCTCATGCTGCAGCTTTTCTTCTTCTACTTCGGCCCCTACTACATGTTCGGGATCCGGCTCAGCCAGCTCTCTCTCTTCGGCATCGACTACAGGTTCATCTCCGTCATCATAGGCTTCTCCCTGAACTACGCCGCCTACTTCGCCGAGATATACAGGGCCGGAATAGAATCGATCCCCTTTGGACAGTACGAGGCGGCCTCCGTCCTTGGGTTCACCAGAGGCCAGACATTCCGCCTCATAATCTTCCCGCAGGTCGTCAAGCGCATCATCCCGCCCGTCACGAACGAGGTCATAACGCTCGTCAAGGACACCTCCCTCGCCTTCGCCCTGTCCGTCATGGAGATGTTCACGATCGCCAAGATGGAAGCCGCCGCGCACACGACGATGGTCCCCTTCATGGTCGCCGGTCTCTTCTACTACGTCTTCAACTTCATCGTCGCATACGGCATGGAACGGGTGGAGAAGGCGCTTGACTACTATCGCTAGCGGTGCCAACGGATGAAAACCCTCATAACATTCCTGATGATGATCTGCGGAAACGTCTTCATGACGACCGCATGGTACTGGCACCTGAAGAAGGGCGCGGCGGACAACAAGCCGATCGCGCTCATAGTACTCATGAGCTGGTCCATCGCGCTCCTCGAATACGCGATCATGGTGCCGGCGAACCGCCTTGGCGCATCCGCCGGCCTTTCCGTGGCGCAGCTGAAGATCGCCCAGGAGGTGATAACGCTCCTCGTCTTCGCCCCGTTCGCCGTCCTGGTCCTAGGCGAACGCATGCGACTTGACTACCTCTGGGCCTTCCTGTGCCTCGTCGGGGCAGTCTATTTCGTCAACCGCCACAACCTTTGAGCCAACCGGCGCCCCACTGAAACGCCAATCTTGAAGAAAAGCAACGGCAGAACCGATAGCATGACGCCATACGCCGACAGCCTGGGGAAGACACTCGTACCGAAGATGGCCGGGGCGGAGAAAGTCATCGACCTCTTCGCCGGTTGCGGTGGCTTGTCACTGGGATTTGAGGCGGCCGGGTTCGCGACTGAAGGCTTTGAGATGGTTCCGTCCGCAGCCGAGACATACAGGAGCAACCTGATAGGGCACTGCGAAACGACAACCTTGGAGGTCGGATTCGACTACCCTGCGGCCGACGTGGTGATTGGCGGTCCGCCTTGCCAGCCGTTCAGCGTTCGCGGCAAGCAACAGGGCATGAAGGACGCGCGAGACGGCTTTCCCATATTCATAGACGCAGTGCGGCGCATACGCCCCCGCGTTTTCCTCTTTGAGAACGTGCGAAACCTCATGTATTCGCACCGCTGGTATCTCGATCTGATACTGGACGAGCTTGAAACCATTGGCTACTCCGTTGAATGCCGCTGCCTAAACGCCGTCCACTATGGCGTACCGCAGAACCGGGAGCGCCTCATTGTCGTGGGGCATCGTTCGTCGTTCCATTTTCCAAAGCCCGGAAATGTCGCGGCAACGGTCGGCGATGCCATAGGCGACACCATTGCGACAATTCCAGAAGGGGCGCGGATGCTTACGCCGGAACAGGATGCGTACATCGCCGAATACGAGCGGAAGTCGCACTGCGCACGTCCCCGCGACCTCTACCCCGACATCCCGGCGCGGACAATCACATGCCGCAACCTTGCCGGCGCGACAAGCGACATGCAGCGCGTTCGCCTGCCAGACGGGCGGCGGCGGCGCCTTGTCGTCCGCGAGGCCGCCCGCCTTCAGAGTTTTCCGGACTGGTTTGAGTTCTGCGGCAACGAGACTCAACAGTTCACCCAGATAGGGAATGCCGTGCCACCACTTCTGGCATACAATCTCGCCATTGCCGTAAGGGAGACCCTCGCCAACAAGGATGGATGTGCGGCGACAACACGCAGAAGTGAGCGACCAGCATCGCAACTCCTACTTGACATCTGATCATGAATAAGACAAAGACAATCAAACAAGTGGAACGCCTTATCAAGGAAATGGATGCCGTACTTGTTGAAATAGGCATCCCGCTTGAAAATAAAAACGCCCGCACACGACGTCGAATAGCCGAGGCCGCCCTTGCCGTCGCCGGCGTGTCGCGTTCATTCCAAGAAGCACTTTCATCCGCTGAAGGACGTTTTCTTACTACGCGACAGATAATCGCATTCGAGAACGAACACCTTGGAGGCAATTATTCTCCTGGGGCTTACGATGACATACGCAGAAGACATCTCATCCTTCTTACAACCGCAGGACATGTAATCAGTTCATCGTCCGTTGAAACGCAATCCACAAACAACCCGACACGAGGATATGCTGCGTCTCCGGCATTTGCCGCACTTCTCCGAGCACACGGAACCGTCAAATGGAACGCTACTCTCAATGACTTCCTATGTTCTCATAAAGCCTTAAGAGAGGAACTTGCCAGAAAGCGAGAATTGACGAGAATCCCGGTACGCCTCCCCTCTGGGGCCGAAGTCAAGCTCTCTGCGGGAGAACATAATGCCTTGCAACGCGATATCATTCAGGAGTTTCTCCCGCGTTTTGGTTTTGGTGCTGAAGTCCTATATCTAGGAGACTCTACTGATCGTTATCTTGTACGCGAGACTGAAAAGCTAAACGCAATCGGCTTCTTCACCCTTGAACACGAGGAACTTCCCGATGTCGTTGCGTATAGCGTGAAAAAGAAGCTTCTTTTCCTCATCGAAGCTGTCCACAGTTCCGGGGAAATGGACGAAATCCGTGTCCGAAAGCTTCGCGCAAAACTAACATCGTCCACGGCGAATACTGTATTTGTTTCCGCCTTCGCCACAAGAGCGGATTTCCGCAAGTTCGCGGCGAACTTGGCATGGGAGTCAGAGGCGTGAATTGCCGAATCCCCTGATCACATTATCCACTTCAACGGGTGGAAGTTCCTATCGGTTCACAATCAGGAATAGCAATGGAAAAAAAGGTGTTGGACATCTCGCATGCCGCCAAGAGCTTCGGCGGCAACCAGGTCCTGAAGGACATCTCGCTTTCAGTGGCGAAGGGCGAGGTGCTGGCGGTGATCGGGCCGTCCGGCTCCGGGAAATCAACGCTGCTGCGGTGCGCGACGCTTCTCGAGACCCTTGACGGGGGCTCGCTCTCCTACGGAGATATCGTCGTCGCCGAGGACGGCGTGTACGCGCCGAAGACCGTGCTGCACGAGGTGCGCTCGCGCTTCGGTCTCGTCTTCCAGAACTTCAACCTCTTCCCGCACTTCTCCGTGATGCGCAACATCACCGAGGCGCAGATCAAGGTCCTCGGGCGTGGCAGGGCCGAGGCGGAGGAGGTCGCGCGCGGGCTCCTCAAGAAGATGGGTCTCGCGGACAAGGCCGGCGCATACCCATGCGAGCTTTCCGGCGGGCAACAGCAACGCGTCTCCATCGCCCGCGCCCTCGCGCTGCGTCCGGAGATGCTCTTCTTCGACGAGCC